>JACPNF010000064.1 GCA_016185635.1 Candidatus Woesearchaeota archaeon | reverse complement strand
TTCTTTTACTGTTTCATAATCTGAACCATTGGTTTCATTACCTATTGAGATATTTTTAATTACATAATGGAATAACTTTACTTGATTTATATTTTGTATTTCCGGGCTTATATCTGTATAGCTTAATACATTGCTGTAATGGATTTCTGAATCTGATTTTATTGTTATGTTCTTAATTATTTTATTATTTATTTCTGAGAAATTAGATTCTATTGAATATGGTGCTTTTGTAAAGTAAGTTACTTCTAATTGTGTTTCATTTAATTCATCTACTTCTATTAATTTTTTATCTGAAACAGAATTAATTCCAAATACGTTCTTTAATTTGGCTTTTTCTTTTGTTGAATTAGAAGTTAATGAAAATACTTCCTTGTAAACTTCAACATTAACTGCCTCTGACGGCAGACTTATTGACTTGTTTTTAGTTTTTAATTTCCATTCAACTGGCTTGTTAATTTCTGCCTTTTCCTGGATTGATTCATCCCTGTAAGTTACTGTCAAGTTTTCAAATGTTAAATTCTCAACAGTTATATTTCTCTTAGAAGATACTGTTTCATTTGAAGTAAAGTTTTCAAGTGGTATTCCAAATACTGGTTCTGCTGTTTCTTCTTCAGGCAGAATTTTCCGCTCCAAATTATAATCAAACCTAGTTATTTGAATTATCAAACTTCCTTCTATTTCAACTTTTAATAAATGGGATGGACTTATATTATTACAAGTTTCGATGCAAATGTCAGCAAAGTCAATGCGAGTGCTTAAAATTTCATTCACAGGCTGTATTCCAAAAAGATTAGTGCTATCTGACTGGTTATTTACTATATTTTTACCTGTCTGACTTACTGTCTGATTCAAAAATGTACTGTCTAAGACTAAGTAATCCTCAAGATATATCTTGGCTGTGCCATTGCCTTCAAGATAACCACTTAGCCTTAGACTAGTTACATTTTTATTTAGGGTTATAAAGCCAGTATTATTTATGAAATATTGTGAATCAAGTACTCCATATCCCACTATAGAAGGATCCAAGTAGAAATACGCAAATGTAAATAATATTAATAATGAAACAAAAGTGATTTCCCTATAAACATTATTGTTCTGAGATGTCTTGATTTTAGAATTAACTACAAACAATTCATTTTCAAGCTTTCTTGTCCTGATAGCATTATCATCAAACCATGATGTTAAAGTATAACCCTCAAGCAGCTTCTTTAATTTGGTTTCAAATTTTCCAAGATGTATTTTCTTATTATGGTATCTGGAATTTAATTTTTTTACTTGGTTGTATTTAGCTCTTTGTTTATCTTTTAATCTTGCTATCTTCCTGATTAAGCCAGTCTTCTCTTTTTCATAGTTTCCAGTCAGCAACTTATTTTTTCTTTGCATTGATACCTCTATTATCCTCGTAGAAATAGTATCTTCCTTTATGGCTGATTATCCCCTGCAATTTAAACTCCCTTAAGTAAATGTAGATTAATTTGTAAAGAACTTTTTCCTTGTTTTCATAAAGGCTGCCAGCCTTTTTATCTATTTTGATAAAGTGCTCATGTATTTCTTTTAGTGTATAAGCAAGATCAGAATTTTTTTTCAGGAAGTCTAAAATTCTCTTTCTAAGAGAATCTACTTCTTCCTCTTTTTTCAGCTCTACAACCCTTTTTGGCACAAAGTACTAAGGTTTTTAGTATTTATAAAGGTATAACATTTACACTATAATAGATATTTATTATATTTATAATACTTACAATATCTACAATATTTACAGTATAAGAATAATAAATTAATAGCTTCAAAAGTTTTTTAAAATCAAAAATTATAGTAATTTCATGAAAAACAAAAAAACCAACAGCAAGATATTGAATTCTATAATCAAGAAAGTTATACCTATATTAAAAAGATATAATATAAAAAGAGCTGGTATATTTGGATCTTTTGCAAGAGGAGTTCAAAAAAAGAATAGTGATCTTGATGTTATTATTCAACCTCCTAAAAAAATGGGGTTAGAGTTTGTAGGTTTAAAGCTAGATTTAGAAAAAAAATTGAAAAAAAAAGTGGATTTATTAACTTATGCTTCAATTCATCCTTATCTAAAAAAATATATAATAACTGAAGAGATAAAGATAATATGACCAAAGATAACCTGGTTTTCCTGAAACATATAATAGATTCTATTTCTGATATTGAAAATTCTATTAAATATATATCTAGAGTATATTTTGAAAATGATCATGACATAAAAGATGCTAATGTTAGAAGGCTTGAGATAATCGGTGAAGCTGTAAAAAATCTTTCTTCTGAATTTAAGAAACAATATTCAAATATAAATTGGGCAAAAATAGCTGGACTTAGGGATATCGTAACTCATGCTTATTTTAAAATAGATTTAGATATAATCTGGGAGATTATAACAAGAGATATCCCAATTTTAAAAAAACAAATAAAAGAAATTCTGAAAAAAGAAAAGCAATAAGCTGAAAATTCTAATTTAATTAAAATCAGCCCTTTTTTAAATATTTGACTATACAGATAAAGTGCAATGATTATAGTAAATATTCTGGTTAAAATTTAAGATTATTACATTATTAAAATAACCAGAAACAAAAGCTTTAAATACTGGGTTACCTATTAAGTAACTATGTATGAAATACCTAATTATGGTTTGAGAGCATATGCCTTATTGTTTTCAAGACATGGCTTAAGAGAATATTTTAAGCAGTCTGAATTAGACTGGATTGTAAGTTTAAGCATGAAAAAGAAAATATTTTCCTTATTGTTAAGAGCAGGATGGATAAAAAAGATATCTAAAGATGAATATAAATGTTTTTCTCCTGCAGAGATTTTTAATCATTTATTGGATTTCAAGGTTCAAGAAATAATAAAAGAAGCAAAGAAACCATATGCTTTTACTGGCTTGTCTGCTATAGAAATATGGAGTGATTATTGTTATGTATTAAGGGGAAAAGAGAAATCTCCTTATTTTATCAAGGTATTGAAAAGGGATATTAGTTACTGGAAAAGATTTTTCAATGAAAATAATATCCCAAATTACTTGGATAAAGGATCTACAATAGGGGAATTTGTTATTTTAATATCTGTAAAAAAAGTGAATTTTGCTGAAAAAGAAGGTTTAAAAGTTGAAAAATTAAAGACAGTAATGCAGTTAGCTAAAAAGAATGAAATGTTTAAATATCCTTATGATTATATGAAAAAGAAATATTTTAATACAAAATGATAAATCTTGAAATTAGAGAAAAAGAAATATTCAGAACTCTTAAAAAATTAATAGATAGAAAATTTGTTATTATAGGAGGATATGCTGTGAATGTATATACTCTCCCAAGATTTTCAGTTGATTGTGATCTTGCTGTAAAAAAAGAAGAAGTTAAAGAAATATTAAGGATTTTGGAACAGGAAGAATATAAAAAAGAGAAAGCAAGAAATAATCTGCCATACCATGGAGAATTTATAAGATACGAAAAGGAAATCAAAAATAACTTTAAAGTAAGCTTTGATATTCTAATTGAGAAAGTAATAGATAGACAGACAAGTGCTTATTTTGATGTGGATTGGATTTTAAATAATTCAGAATTTAAAATACTTAAGGGAAAAACATTCAAGGAAGAGATAAATGCAAGGATCCCAACAGCAGAAGTTCTTGTAATCATGAAATTATTAAGTTGCAGGATTAATGATATCAGGGACATATTCATGATAATTCCAAATGTTAAAGATTATAATTATATTAGGAAAGTAATCTCTGAAAAGACAAACTTTAATAACCAATTCAAAAAACTGATTGATACAATATCTTCAAAAAACTTCAAGGATAATCTACAAGGAGTATTTGGGTTTATTCCAGAATATTTATTTGATAGAAATAAAAAATTAATCTCGAAACTAAATATCTAAATCCTATTGGCTAAAATATATAATCCGTAACTAATGACCTCCTCCCAGCCATGAATTGCTGGGTTTCCAACAGACGCAGCTAAATTAAGTACTGCTTCTGAATATAGTGGACTGCACCCCAAAAATAGAGAGAAGATTACCCTCCTAATAAATTTTATCTAAATTTAGGACAGAGCACAAAAAGAATATGTTTATATAATAAAAATGCTGTCATTTGTACTATGGACAGTACATTTAAAAGTACTATTAATCGCCAAAATATTTTTAACTTAATTACCAAGTCAATAAAGGATTCTTCAACACCAATTTCTACAACAGACATATCAAAAAAAATAAACAAATCATGGCATACTATAGACAGGCATTGCCTGCAATTACAAATCTTAGGAAAAATAACTGGATTTAAAGTTGGCAATATGAATTTGTGGGTTATAAAAAAATGACAATTCCAACAAAAAGAATTAGCAAGTACTTTTTATTAACTTTATTATTAATATTTATTTTAAATAAAAATGTTTTCGCTGAAACAACTACAATACAACCTGGAGAAGATGGCAATGATACTTATTTAAGAGAACAGCTGCCCAATAGTAATTTTGGCAGTGTGGACACAATTAATTTAGGACTAAGCGCAAGCGGACAGAGAATGAGGCCTGTACTGCAATTTAACCTTTCATCCATAACAAATGGCTCCACTATTACATCAGCTTTATTAAAAATATTTGTCAATTTATCAGGCTCAACAAATAATTTAAGCGCGAGTATATACAGGGCAACTAATGCCTGGTTTGAAAATGAAACTAACTGGAATAACAGGACAGTAAACACTGCCTGGAATACCGCAGGTGGTGATTTTAATTCCAATGAAAATGATACTATCGGAATAAATGATACATTAGGCTGGTATACTTTTGATGCAAGATTATTAGTAAGGTATTGGATGAACGGGACTTATTCAAATTTTGGTTTTTTAATACGCAGTGATGAAGCAACAAGCGGGCAATACAGGACATTTTTCTCTTCAGATTCAAGCGCATCAGCTTACAGGCCGCAATTAATTGTTAATTTTACAAGCAATGCTGCACCAACAGTTACTTCTTTAATTGATGATTCAAACAATACAAACAGAACAACTATTGGACATAATGTAACATTTACATTAAACTGGAATGATGATGACAGCTCTTTGGCCAGAATTTATATTTGTGATACTAATTCAATAAATTTAAGCGGCTGCTCAAACAAGACTTACTGCTCAACTGGCAATGCTGCAACCAATCCAGTAAGCTGCGGATATAATGTTACAAATAACGGCACAAGCGGAGACAATGCAACAAGTGTTTATTTTGGCGCTGTCTGTGATAATGCTAATAATTGTTCTGCTGCAAGCAGTGCTGATAATTTTATAGTACAATATCTTCCTACTTCTTTAGTTGTTGCTCCAAATGGAGGGGAAACAATCAACCAGACTGCGAACGGCAATTTTTCAATTAGATTTAATGTCAGCGATAACAATACTGATTATTTATTTGCGAATATTTATTACTCTGGAAGTGCAGGAGCCAGAACCAACCTTATAATCAGAAATCTTAATTTAACTACAGCATGCACTGATTCAGACAACAATACAGCTAGCATAAATAACTGTACATATAGCTGGAACACTACAAATATAGACGGAACTTTCTTTATTGATCTTGATGTCAATGATACACTTAATTTTACATTAGACTCAAGCAATGCAGGTTTTAATGTAAGCAGCTTAGTTGATAATACTGCACCAAATATAACAAATGAGGCAGTAAATCCGAGCAATATAACCTCTGGCAGGACAGTAACTGTAAGTGCTGATGTAAGAGATCCGTTTAACAATACTGTCTGGTTTAGCGTAAATAACAGTGCCAATATTCTTGCTAATTATACCATGACTTTTGACAGCAATAATACATTTAATGGAACATTTACTGCACAAGTAAATGATACTTATTTCTTTAAGGTTTTTGCGAATGATACAAGAAATAATCTTAATAATACAAGGAACTGGATACAATTTAATATTACAACACCCACAGCTATATCCCAAAATGAGATATTTCCAACAACTGCACTGCCTTCCAGCACCATTTATATTAGTTCACAGCTAAATGCTGTTGATCCTTTAGTAAAAATAAACGCTTCATTAAAAACTCCGAGTGGTTTTGTATTTTTAACAGATTACCCCCAGACACAAAATTTAACAAATTTCACAGCAGGCCAGAATAAAACTGTTGAATGGTTTTTAGCTGTGCCAAATACAAAACTAAATTATACATTAAATATAAGCTATAATGATAACTATACTCATATATGGAACAGCAATAATTTCTTTGTTGATGTTAGCACAACTGCAGGTTCATCCAATGCTAATTTAAGTAATTCAACTTTTGTAGATATAAGTGCCCATACCAATGTTGTGAGCGGAGGTGTGTTTACAGCCAAGATATTTGTAAGAGACGGGAATGGCAATTTTGTAAACGCAGATAATGTAAATATATTTCAATATGACTCTTTGGGCAATTTAGTTGTCGGGCCTGTCGGGCCTACAACAAATTCTTCCACAGGAATTTATCTTTATAATTATACAACTCCAACTACACCAGAAGGGCAATGGGAAATTGTCGCGAATGCTACAAGAAGCTCTACTGTTTTTATGGACAGACAGTACTGGAAATTAGTAGGCGGACCTTTTGATGTACGTGACATAACAGTTAATGACAATACTGTACCTTCATTATCAGTATCAGTTATAACAGAAAACACTGGTAGCGTTACCCAGGATTTAACACTTGTTTGGAATTTAACCAGAACAGACACAGGAGAGGTATTGGATTCTGGCGCTGATACTTTTGCTGTAGCTGGCAAGTCAACAAGAACAGCAACTGTTTCACCATCGACTACTTATATAGGATCAGTTAAAATAACATTTGTCGGAACTTATTCTGGCACTGAAAAAGCCGGAGCATTCAAGACATTTAATACAGAAGCTTCAACTACTCCTGGTGTTAGCGGCAGTGGGGCAGGAATATCTGGAGGATATTCTGGCGGACAGGTATATCCATATGATGAGAGGTTTTTACTGGAGATACTAAACTATGATCACGAGGTAGTAGCCAGCAGCAATTTAAAGAAAGTCAGCAGCATGGTTTTAAAAAATCTTGGAAATAACTTTATTCATAATCTGAATCTAAAGCTTGAAGGCATACCACGCGGATGGTACTTATTAAATCCATTCTTTGTAGAAGTCTTAAATCCAGGAGAAGTACTTACTTTTGAGGTAGAATTTTTATTGCCTGACTTAATTGACCTTAAGGAGAAAACATTTAATTACAGTGTTCAAAGCCAGGAAGGAAGCTTATCAAGGCCAGGGCTGCTTAAGATTACGTCCCAAAAGGACTTTATAGTAAATGAAATAGGAATAGCAAGGGCAAAAATAGACAATTTAAAAAACATTTTAATAGATTTGCAAAATAAAAATATAAATGTGCTTGATATCCCAAGCCTATTGCAGAAGTCAATAGAAAAAATTAATGATGCTGAAAGAGATGTTGTAAGGGATGAAATTTCTGGAGCCTTAAGCAATTTAGATGAGGGAAATAAGCTCATAAAAGAATCAGACAGCAAGGTGCAGCTTATTATTTCTGAAATTGAAAAAACCAGGGATCTAAGCAGATATAACTTTTATTTATTTTATATTTTTATAATATTGGGAATTATTGCAGCAATTATATTGCTAATAAAGATGTACAGGAAGATGTCAATCATAAAGTTTCTGGAAGGAACAGAAAAACATAATAAACATAAATATCATTTATGGGATTATAATCATGACTTCAATACCCACATTAATGAACAAAAGCACCATTTTTGGGAACAAAAATCAATATTTCCAGCTAGGCAGTTTAAGGAACATGAAACTAATAATGATACATTCATGAACAAGATAAGGGAAATTGAGAGAAGGCTAAAGTGATGAAATCCCCTACTTCAAAAACAGAAGCAATTACTCCAAAAACAGAAGTATTTATAAATATTAAGAATATACAATATTTAAAATGAAACCAGAAGACAAGATTTACAAGGCATATTTTGAAAGCAAAAAAAACAGCTTGTATTTCAACGAAATAAAAGAATTATCAAAACTATCAGACAGCTCACTAGCAAGCACATTAAACAAACTTGTAATAAACAACACTTTAACACAAGAAAAAACCAAATCAAACACATTCTATAAAATAAAGGATAAAAAACTCTTGGCTTTAAAATTCTCAGAAATAGCAGTACAAAAATTTAATGAGCTAAACATCAGCATAAAAACTCCATTAAGAAACTTTTTAAAAAACATTCCTAAAACAATTTATATCATAATTTTATTTGGTTCGGCATCAAGAAAAGAAGAACAAAAAGGAAGCGATATAGATTTATTAGTTATATCAAATAAAAAAACAGACTTAACAAACAACAAAAAAGAGGCAGAAATAACTTCAAAACACCCAATATCTATATTCCACGCAACAATAGAACAATTTATACAAAATAAAGATGATGTAATCATACAAGCAAGAAAGACTGGCTTTCCAATCTACAAAGAACAAAATTTTTATGAGGTTATGTTAGATGGATATTGATCGATTATTTTCTGATAAAGAATACCTGGAAAAAGAAGTAAACTTTTTTATGAATAAAAAACAAATAAAAAAAATCAGCAATAACCCTGAATTAGTAAAATCACACCTAAAAAAAGCAAGACATAATTTAGAATTTTACAAATTAAACAAAGAACATCACAAATTTAATGACTGGCTTATTGTAACTTTATATTATTCTTTATATCATGCCGCTTTAGCACTTATTACAAACAGGAATTATTCATCAAAAAACCATTATGCCACAATTCTTATTCTAATAAAAGAATATTCAATAACTAAAAACGAAGCAAGATTATTAAATGAACTTTCTATAAATAAAGAAGATGCAGAACTTTACACAAGCCTTAAAGATGACAGGCATGATGCAAGTTACGCAACAAACATTAAATTTAGCCAAGAAATAATTAAGGATTATGAAACTCAGGTTTTAGATTTTATCAATAAAACAGAGGAATTAATACTAACATGAAAAACAAGATTTTCATAATATCCTGCAATATGCTTTTTTTAATGAGCATGTATTTTATTATCGAATACTTGGGAGACTCTTTTAGCAGCCCTACAGGTTATTTTATTATTTCGTTAAACGGAAGCAATGAGCTATTATTTGACGATACTTATGCTTTTTTTAATAATTCTAACGGAAGTTTTGAGTTTTCCTCAAGATTTTCTGAGGATATTTTAAATCATGACTCCTGGCATATTGGTGGATTTTCCAGGACAAATATCTTTGACCAGAACGACAAGGCAGTTTTTTATGTTGATGTAGGTGTTGTAACTCCTTACGTGCAAGTTGATAATGAAAGATACTGGTGCAAAAGCATTCTTAAAGACTGGTCAGCTTATCATTCTTTAAAAATAACTGTTAATAATAAAACTAATTTTTATATTGATGGAGAGAATATCTGTGAATTAAGTGCTGTGCCAAAATACACGTCAAAAACATTTATTGGTGAAAGCGACAGAAGGGGAAATTTGAGGATGTATGCTATGGACATCAAAAATTACTAGTAATTAATCAATGTTAAAACTGCACCTAAGAGACACAAAATAATGAACACTAAAATGTACTTTATGTAATAATTATGCTGCTTTAATATCCATCCAATCTTCCAGAAAAATAATGATATTCTTGCTTTATTAAGATTTGATAAGCTTGATAATGCATTATTATGCGTTATAATCAATATAATTATCAGCAAAGTTACTGCAATAAGCACTAAAGACATTAATAGCTTTATTATTAAAAATTTAAGCTCATCTTTTCCAGATCTGACTTTAAATATAGTGCTTACCTTGGAATAAGAATTATCCCATTCAGCAACTAATAAATAATAACCGCTTGGTGCTGATTTAGGTATTAAGATTGATTTTTTTAGTACAGTCTCATTTTGCACAAAAATATTTGTATTATCTGAAACTAAAACATCACCTTTTAAATTTTTTATAGAATAATTTAATTTTATGCTTTGTGGCTGCAGAAGATTATAAAAAATTATATTAGCATTAATAACATCTCCGGCATCAACTTCTTTTCCACTATTGAGTATGTCAATTTCAACGCCAAATGGGACTCTGTAAACTGCAAAGCCTGTATATTTCATATAAGATAATAAACTAATAAAAGCAATACTTACTAAAAGTATAAACATAATATTTTTTTTATTTATTGTTGGTCTGGTTTTCATGAACTAATTTTTGCTTTTAGACAAACCCTGAAAAATTAATATTTTGGTTCTTCTGCATTTATTCCTCTTTCTTTTAACATTTTGTAAATGTTTTCTCTGTTCCTTTTTGCTAAGGTATCCTGCGATAAAACAGGTTCGCTTTTTTTAGACTCTATTTTAAAATGTTCCTGAACATTTTTTATTAAAGGAAGCATTGCAGAATCAGTTAGCTCTTTTTTCTTCATAAAATGATGGCTGAATGTCTGCTGCAGGGCTTTTCTCTCTTCTTGATTTAGTTCTTTTTTTTCTTTATATTTTTGCTTATAAAATTCGGACAGGTGTTTTTTCCAGTATCCTTTTTCATTATTTATTTTTTCATCAGGAATTTCTTTTTCAGCTGCTTTTGGCTCTTTATCTTCCTGCTTTTCCTTATATCTTTTCCAGAATTGTTCCTTGAAAAATCTCCTTTCCTTAATTGCTTCATGTTCCGGATTTATTAAATTCAAAAAATTCCCAGTTTCAGAAGATATATTGAGATTATTTTTTTCTTTATCAGGCCATTTAAATAATTTTCTGCTTTTAAGCTTGTTTAATTTATTTTTATTATGTATAAAATATTTTTTTGTCTTTATCATGAAATTATTTCCGAGATTAAGAAATTTTTTGCCAATGTTTGTTTTTTCAAGAGATTTGTTCTCTTTTTTAATTTGTTTTGAACCCATTATTTCTATTAAATCGAGAAATAGACTAGTTTCTGCAGGTATTGATGGAGTATATTTTTTCTTTTCTTGAGATTTTTTTAAATAGTCCTTGGTTTTTGCATAAATTCCTTGAATTATACCTTCTTTTTTATATTCTTCAACTTTGTTTGGTTTATTTTCAGATAATTCAGGACTATTTTTTTCAGGAATTTCTTTTTCAGGCTGTATATTTTCGAAATCTATAGAAAGATTATTCTTGTTTTCTGCTTCTTTAGTTACTTTTTCTTTCCTTAAAATATTTTTTTTTATCTTTTTTTTCGATGGAAATTTACCCAATCCATTTTTTATCGTGTCAGTTACTTTATCACTTGTTCCTTTTAGCCTGAACTTAATTACATTTAAAGCCTTAGAAATTCTTTTCTTGTGTTTTCTGTATCTTTTTTTCCTGTTTTTTAATAATTCTTTTTTAATTTCTGCTTTTATGTCAAGGTTGTCAGGATTTTCCTTTGCTTTTATTATGCTTTTTTTGCTTAATTTGTAAAGAACTTCCTCCCTTTTCATCCCTGTTTTTTTTATAATTTCTGGGATAGTAAGATAATTTACTCCTTTTTCTGGATGAGAATCTTGCTTGGAGATTATTTCTTTGTCATCTTTATTTGTTATCTTGCGGGATAGTTTGTCAACAATGCCAAGAAGGTAGCGCATTTTCAAATTATTTTTGTTTTGTTTATCCAATATTTCTTCTTTATCCATACTCTTATCTTGCGAGCTTATTTTGTTTTTTATTTCCTTGATTGAAGAGTCCAGTTCTCTTAATCCAGAATAAACCTTTTCCTTGAACAGCCTCATGTCTTCTCTTTCATCTAACTCCTTGAGCTGTAAAGCTACCTTATCTTTAAATGTTCTTAAGTCCTCTTTTGTAACATAATCTTCTTCATAAGAAGGCTGCTCAGTTATTTTTTTGTTTAAGTCTTCTATCTCTTCAGAATTTTTCCTTATCATGGACGTTAGTTTATTTGACAAATAGTCAACTTTGTTCAGGTTGCCAACTTCTTTTTTTAAGTCTGTCAATGTCTTGTCAAATTCATGAAGCTGTGAAGAAGCTGCTTCCTTAATTTTTGCCAAATCATCTTTAAGTGCAAAGTCTTCTGTCTTTATTTTAATTTCATCCATGTCCTTTCTTAAGCCATTGAAAGAGCTTGTAAGGTCTTTTATCAAAATGCTTAATTTCTCAAAAGAAGCCACATCATTCTTTATATTCATGAAGATTTCTTCTACTTTGTCAGCATGGCTTTCAACTATGGTTTTTATTTTTTGTATACCAATTATGTCTTTCCTTATGTCTTCCTGCATTCCCAATATCTGTTCAGTTCCTCTAAAAACTCCCATTTTGCTTTTTATCGATTTTATTTCGTCGAGCAATGTCTTGTTATATTCTTCCAGGCTGTCAAATCTTGTTTTGATAGTGTCAAGCCTTACTACCTGCCTCTGCAGATTAGTCATTAATTTTTCAGGCTGAACTTCCTTTACCAAGTCAAAAGCTCTTGTGGAGTTTACTTCAATAGTCTTTATGTCCCTTTCATTATTAATTATGTTGCTTCTTAGCTCGCCAATCTGCTCGCTGACATTTTCTATTCTTTCAGAATTAAACTTTTTATAGGCTTCAAAGGCCTCGAGAACCGCACCAATTTTTTCTAATTTTATCAAAAGTTCATCATATAAAACCTTATTTTTTGACTCTATTTCTTTTATTTTTTCTTCTGAAATATTTACCTCTGTTTTTATGACTTGCCTAACTTTTTCTTTTCTTGACTGTTTAAATCTCTTTTTTGGATTTAATACCTCCAGTTCCTCTTCAAATTGCTCGCCTATGGGCCTGTCTGTATTTTCTTTAGCAGGAGAAAGCCTGACTGATCTTTTTTCCAGTTCTCTCTCTTTATGGTCTTCTTGTTCTTTTTCATCTTCTTGATCTTCTTCATCTTCTTTCTCTTTAGTTTTCTCCGAGGCTTTTGTTTTCTTGCTGTTTTCTTCTTTAAAGAAATCAAAGTCTCCAGATTTTTCTTCTTTTTTTTCCTCTTCTAATACTTCTTCAGGATTTACAGAACCGATTTCAGGAGGAATTCCCTCAACTTCCTTAACTATTAAACTGTCTACTTTTTTAAGCAGTTTATCTTTTACGTTTTTTAACAATCCCATCTTTTTTTATGTTATTATCCGGCATTTCGGCAATATATAACTTATTAGTTTATTGTATGTCCATCTATTTAACTTTTTTCTTTGCTGCTTATTTCCGTTTTCCTTTTAATCCCCATTTTATATGTCTACCAGGCAAAATCTAAATGAAAAGTTGAAACAGCCTTTTTTTAACGTTTTTAAATTCAGGAATTTCTCCAATAATTAAATTTTTAAGATCAAGCTCCCATAGCCCTTTCATTTTTTCAACTTTGCCATTGAATACCTTAAAATCAAATTTTAAATTGTAAAGAGATAATTTTTTATTTGCTAAGTTAAGGTCAAAAGTAATATTTTTTCTTTCAGCTAAAAACCATAAGTCATAGATGTCCCTTGCCTTTAGCCTTGTAAAAACTGCCATGATTTTTTCAGCCAAGATTTCATTTTCCTGCATTGCAAAAACCTCAAAATTTGGTATTTCTTTGTATAATGAGATAATTGATTCTTTATTCGGTTCGAGAAATAATCTCTCTTTCTTGCTTATATTCAAGGGAATGAAACACTGAGTTTCTTTGCTGCCTTTGTAAAGAGGACCATTTATAATAAGCCTAATATTTATCTCATTTTTATATTCTTTAATTTCTTTTATTTTGCTTTTTATATTAAATAAATTTAAATCTGATTTTATTTTACTGCAAATTTTTTTAATATCTATATTTTTAGTTAAAGTAAAATCTAAATCTTCTGAAAATCTGCCTAATTTATATAACTTATATAAACAAGTTCCACCTTTAAACACAAGTTCTTTTCCTATAAAAGAATAAATACTAAATAAAATTAAATCCTGCAAATAATCTTTTTCTACATTTTTTAAAGATAATCTCTTTAATCTTGCAATATTCTCAATTTCTTCATAATTCAACATTTTCTATTATCTTCCATTTTTTATTTTTTTCTCCTTTTGCCTTAATAGCATAGTCTAGCGGTACATATTTAAAATCAATGAACTTTTTAACTTTTTTATAAATATCTATATTATTTTTATAAAGAAGAAATCCAAATCTTTTTATCATGGCTTTATTTTTAATTTTAATTAAATAACTTATAAGCAAAGGTACATTGATATTTTTAATATTATTATTTATAATATCAGAAATTTCAGAAAATGAGATTTTTTTAAACAATACTGAATCTAACAGGGCTTTTTCTTTTTCAGCAATAAATATTTGAAATCCATTGTAAATTTCCTTTTTATATCCAAAAAAATATTTTGGTTTTATTTTTATAAACACAATTTTTGTATTGTTAAATATAACTTCTTTTTTCTTTTTTGCTCTCGTGGTCATTATATAACTAATCTGTGGAAGTTGCTCTGTTAGGTTGTAATATCGCAAAGCAGTCCAGCTGGAGATATAACAAGGCCATAAAATATTGCTTGCTACTAGAAGAGGATCTTTGTTAAGAGTATATCTATTTCTCTCAATTTCAAAAATAAGGCCTTCTTTTTTAAGTCTATAAATAACTAATTTAGCATAATCCCTATTTTTTCCTATAATCTCACTCAATGTTTTTAGGTTAAAAACAGGGTATTTTTCCAGTTTTCTTAATAGCATAATTGTTTTCATTTTTTAATTAATCTTAGTTATCATAAATGATAACTATATACTATCAGAAGTTTATAAAGATTTCGATTTAAAAATAATTAAATTAAGTGTTAATTATTCAACATTGGAATTATGACCTAACTGAACAGTGGATGTGGCTTAATTTTGATAATTAAAATTCAACAAAATTACATTAGTTTCAAGTTAGAAACGTAAAATTTATATATGACAAAGTATACATTAGAATAATGAAAACAATAGCAGATTCATCTTCAATTATTCTGCTAGAAAAAACAAAGTTATTGGGTAAACTAGTAAAAAAATTTAATATAATAATCTCAAAAGAAGTCGAAAGGGAAGCAATAGAGAAAGGCAAAGAGAAAAAATATCCTGATGCTTACCATATAGAAGAAAAAATCAGGAATAATTTAATAAATGTTAAGGAAGTTAAGGATCAGAATAAAGTTAATATAATAATGAAAGATTTTAACATAGAAAAGGGAGAATCAGAAAGCATAGTGTTATTTTCACAAGAAAAAGCTAATTTATTATTAACTGATGACAAACTGGCATTTAATGCATGCAAATCAATAGATATTCCGGCAACAGGTGCTCTTGCTTTAATTACAGAATCATATAATAAAAAAATTATAAATAAAGAAGAGGCAATAAATATGATAAAAATATTAGCTAAAGAAGGAAGGTATAAAAATCAATTAATATTTCAAGCTTTGCAGGATATAGGGTGGAGGGAAAATGAAACAAATTTTAACAACTATAAGTACAAGGATGGATAAAGAAAGTTTAGAATATATAGAAAAACTAAGAAAAATGTTTAACATAGACAGATCTACAGCCATTAGAAACATACTTGAAAAAGGAATAGAGGAAGATAAAAAAGAAAAAGCTTTGCAATTATATATAAATGGAAAATTATCTTTGGAAGGGGCTGCAAAATTTGCAGATATTTATATAGGAGAATTTTTAGAGTTAATGGCTGAAAATGGTATAGAACTAAATTCTACTTTAGAAGAATATAGGGAAGGTTTAAAAAATCTAAAAAAAGTATGGAATTGAAACCATTCTAAGCAGAACTGCACATCAAGCTATGAGCATATATTCTTATGCCTATCTAATACATCATAGAGATATCAGCATAGTCTTTTCATTCTTAGAATTAGGACCTATCTGGATAGTGGATGTGGCTTAATTTTGATAATTAAAATTCAACAAAATTACATTAGTTTTAAATTAGAAACAAAAAGTTTAAATAGTATAAATCTATTTATACTAATATAAATTATACAATAAAATGGCTGAATTTAAGGATAGGAAGAGAGAAATGAAAGAGTTAAAGGAGACTCTTGATAAAAAAGGATTTGCTTTTGAGATAATTTATGGAAGAAGAAGAATAGGTAAGACTGAATTGATTCTTCAGGCTACCAAAAAAAAGAAAAGAGTATATTATCTTGCAATAGGTGAAAATAATCTTGAGAGGTTTTATAATGTTTGCGTGGGTTATGATAAGAATATCAAAATATTAAAGAAAGATTATGATGTGCTTTTTGATTATCTAAAAGATAATGCAGAAGTCGTTATAATTGATGAATTTCAGAATATTATCAAAGAAAATCCAGAATTTCTTAAGTTGTTTCAGGCAATTATTGATACAAACTTAAAAAGTTCAAATTTGAAACTTTTTATTCTTGGCTCTTCTGTTTCAATAATAACTTCAAAGATTTTAAGTTATCAGAGTCCAGTTTATGGCAGAAAAACTGCTTCAATGAAGCTTAAAAATATCTCATTTTTAGATTTAAAAGAATTCTTCCCTAAAACTGATATGGAAGAACTTATCAGGATATATGGCTTTGCTGATGGCATTCCATTTTATCTTATAAAAATAAACAAAGGTTTCTGGGAGTGGATTACAGATGAATTAAAAAGAGAAAAAGGTTTTTTAAGGGATGAAGTAGATTTTTTAATGAAGTTGGAATTTGAGGATTCAAGCACTTACAAACTTATCCTTAATGCAATTGCAAATGGAAAAAATACTATAAATGAAATAAAAGATTTTATTAAGGTACGAAGGACAGACATAACACCTTATATTAGGAACTTAATTGAGGTTGATTTTATAAAAAGAGAAGTACCATTAATAGAAAACCAGAAATCGAGATTTGGGAGATATTATTTAAAAGATAATTTTATGAAATTTTGGTTTAGGTATATTTATCCCAATCTAAGCAGCCTTGAGCAGGGAATTTTCAAAATTGAAAACATAAAAAAAGATTATTCCGCTTATCTGGGGCCGGTTTTTGAAGAAGTTATTAAACAAATACTTCCAAACCTTGAGTTTTTTGATTTCTCAAAGATAGGGAGATGGTGGCATAAAGACAAAGAAATAGATATTGTTGCATTAAATGAGGAGTCAAAAGAAGTTCTTTTTGGCGAATGCAAATGGAAAGATAAAGTTGATGCAGAAAAGATTGTTTTTGAATTAAGAAATAAAGTGCAATATTTTAATTGGAACAATGAAAAAAGAAAAGAATATTTTGCAGTTTTTGCTAAATCTTTCAAAAATAAGATAAAAGAATTTGATGGTAAAAAAGTTTTCTGTTTTGATTTAAAAGACATAGAAAAAATATCAATGAGGTAAAATGGGCTGGTATGGAATTTTTCTTGTTAAGAAGTTAAAACTTGCATTTAGTTTAAGGAGTATTGACTATGATTCTCTTTTCTCTGATTTTGATTCTATTGAAAGATTTTTTAGCAAGTATGCAAAAATAAGGGAAGATCTCGATTATGTTCAGGAAATAGCTGAAGATAAAAAAAATTTCTCCGCAAAAACGACTGCCAGGATGTTTAATGTTATAGATGAGCTTGGAAATCTCCCTGAAATTTCAGATGTTATTTTCATGCTTTATTTTTTGCATAAATCTGGTTTTGATATAGATTACAATAACGAAGATAAGATAGATTTAGAAAAATTAAGGAAAAGAGGATGGAAGATTATTGAACAGGGATAAGTTGTAGAATGAAATTACAGGATAGGAGCACATCTTTGTTTGCTTGGTTAATGTTTCTAAAGATATATCAGCACAAGCTTATTCCCCTCTTGGTAAACTTTTAGAAAAAGTTTAATCAAAAACTATTCCAACTTTTAGAAAAAGTTTAATCAAAACTAATTTAAAAAGACTGAGTTTTCTTGCTTACTGATTCATAAAAAATTGTTTTTCTTCTTTAATTTTTTTGTTTTTTAAAATGAACAAAAAATTCAGAGGAAGAAATGGGCATTATTTCTGCCCTTACATTTTTGCTTTTTATCATCTGTGCAGGAAACCTCACAAAAACATTGGAACCGTCAAAATTTCCTGCTCTTTCATAAATAACACCTTTTCTCGAAATTACATTACTCAGTGCAAAGGCTCGATCAAGTTTTTTTGCTTGTTCTCCATTTAAATATTCTTTTCCGCATTCTTGGCATCTAAAAGCTTCTAAATGAATAGATAAAGAAGTCTCTGGTATATCCACATCAATATAACTTTTGGTCATCTCTTTATCACAAATATTACAATGTAATTTCTTTGCCTCAAAAGCTTTTTTGTGTATTGTAACTTTAATTTCTTCTTCTAAATCTTCTAATTTTAATTTTTTTTGCATTTTATTTAACCTTCCTTTTAAATAGTTTAATTTGCCATTTTGAAGATGGATATGCAGTAATTATTGTTGCTTCTTTATATTTTTCTGCATAATCAAAAATGACTGTGATACATCTGTTCCATTTTCCAATAGCTACAAATCTCCCATCTTTTGCTTTAGCAAAGTATGATTTGTTTTGCAGTAAACTTTTCTCTATTTCATCCATAGTTATTCCATGCTTGTGATGTATCTTAATTTTTGCTTTAATAGATATTTTCACTGCATTAATTATCATCAACAGTACGGAAAACCATACTATTATTTAAATGTTTCTGTTTGAAAAAATTTATTAGCTGTGCCCAAGAAAACTATGTTCATTAATCTATGTTTGATTAAACTTTTTTTCAAAAGTTTAATCAAAATAAGACTGAGTTTTCTTGCTTACTGATTCATAAAACTTTTGAAGATAAAGCTATGAAACTATTCATTTTTTGGAGGAATCTTTATTTTGGCTGGATAATCTCTTCTTTTCTGGCAACTCTTTGTAATTTTCCTTTGTTGCTATTGGCTTGCCTATTCTTTTTTCAGCGTCTTTTCTTGCATTACCAGCCACTTTCCACCTTGCTTTGCTACATCTCCACATTCCTCAAATCCTTGAGCGTTCTTATTGCGAGTAATCTCTGTTGACACTCGTTCTCCCAACATTGAAAAAATGAGCTCCAAGTCATTCATGTGATCACGAAGATTCTCTTTTTTCAACCCCTTAAATTCTTTGTATTCATTTGGGGTCATGCCAAAAGTAGCTTTTGAAATTTCAGCAGTCAAAATAGCATATTCTTTTTCTCTATTTACTCCTCTTTTTTTCCATTCATCTGTAAGTTCATCTCTTACAGCAATTCCTCTTACTCTTTTTTCAATCCAGTCATCAGAATAGCCTTTAGCTTTATAGATTTCTTTCATACGCTTTTGGGCTAATTCTGGATTTTCTATCTCCTCAATTCTTTCATAGCCAACCTGGGCAAGCCATTGTTTGAAAGGCTCAGCTTTTTTAGATGGGATTGACTGAATAATTCTAAACATGTCTTTAGTGTTGGCACAGTCGGTAATATAATTCTTGCCATCTGCCGAATGTAATTTCAGTTGTACCCAAATTGGGGACAACTTAAGTTTAACAAATTCCCTATCTTTTATTTTGCCCCAATACTGCCTAGGAGATGGGCTATCAGTTAGAGCTTCAACCACATCTACAACAGAGAAATGCCATTCATTACTGGGCCATATTCTCCTGATTTTCTTGTCTTGAAAGACTATAAGGGTATTATTATGTTTTTCTTCCATAGTTCTTGTCGCTTAATGACTTGCAGTATCTCCAACAGGCGCAGAGATTCTGGCAAGCTCTATCCTGTCATATACTCTAAATTGTTTTTCAGTTATTTAAGCTTTATTCTGATTCAGTGCTATTCAAGGAATATTTTTGGAAGATTTCCGGTTTCACCGAAATATTTCCGGATTTTATGAAAAGATTCCAGCACCAAG
>JACPNF010000063.1 GCA_016185635.1 Candidatus Woesearchaeota archaeon | reverse complement strand
TGAAGGAACAAAGACAAGGACTGAAAGGCAGATAGTTAAAGAAATAGAAAGTAAGGGTGGAGAATTTAATGCATTTACAGACCATGAAATCACTTTTTTCTACATAAAGATATTGAGCAAATATTTTGATACAGCCTTGGATATTATGTCAGATATTATATTAAATCCAATATTTGGCAAGGAAACAATTGAAAAGGAAAGAAAAGTTATACTTGAGGAATTAAATCTGTGGAGTGATGATCCAAAAGCAGAACAATGGCTCTTGTTCCAGAAAGCCCTGTATAAAAGTCACCCTGCAAAATATCCTGTAATCGGATTTAAAAATACTATAAAATCCATAGTTAGAAATGATATTGTAAAATATTACAATAAATATTATATTCCAAATAACATGTCAATTGTGCTTGCTGGAAATATAAAGCCAGGATATGAAAAAAAGCTGGTAAAATCTTTCTCAAAGTTTAAGTCAAAAAAATTACTTATAAAAAAGTTTCCAAAAGAAAACCCCCAGAACAAGATAATAAAAACAAAAACAAAGAAGCAGGTTTCGCATTCATATTTTATTCTTGGATATAAGACTGTTGATAGGAATCATAACGACAGCTATGCTTTGGATCTTCTTGGGATAATTCTTGGAATGGGCCAGGGTTCAAGATTATTTAATGAGATAAGAGTAAAAAGAGGATTGTCATATAATGTTGGTTCAAACCATGATTGTAATAAGACTTTTGGTTATTTTGCCTGCTATGTAAGTGCAGACAAAAAAAACATTGATTTGTGCAGGAAGTTAATCTTGGAGCAATTAAAGCTGCCAGATTTAACAAATAAGGAAATAGAAGAAGCAAAAAATATGCTTGAAGGCTTGATTAAATTAAAGCTGGAAGATACAAAAGACCTTGCACATAGCTTAGGAAGCTGGGAATATTTTAATGATGCAAAAAACATGTTTAATTATACGAAGAAAATCAGGAAAGTAACAAAAAAAGACATTTTAAAAGTTGCAATTAAATACTTCACTAAAAATTACACAGAAGTCTTAATTTCTAACTAATCTTCTTAAATAAATCAATTATAACTCAATATATTTATTTTCTTCTTTTATGCAAATCTTTTCAATCCCAAGCAAGCAAGCACTCCATAAACCAAGAATTAATACATAAGGAGTTAGTTCTATATGGAGATTGGTTCTTTCATCTGTAGCTTTCCATTCAGAATAAAATTCTTCAAGCTTTTCATTGCTTATATCTTTTTTCTTTGAGAGTTCTAATAGTTCATCAAATTTCCTCTCACTATACAATAAATTAAGAATAGATGACGCAGTTAATCCAGCTGACAAAACAAGCCCAATTAACCCTGTAAACCCTTCTTTAGTTATTTTCATAAAAAAATAATACAAAATAATAGTTTATAAAGTTAAGGCTTGAACCTAACCATTGTCCTGGGAAAGGCAATTGCATCTTTAATGTTGTCCAGCTTGCATATCCATGCAATAATTCTCTCAACTCCCATTCCAAATCCAGAATGAGGAACAGATCCGTATTTTCTTAAATCTAAGTACCATTCATAATCTTTAACTTTCTCGCCTTGTTTTTTCAGTCTTTCTTCTATTTTTTTAACATCAGTTTCTCTCTCGCTTCCTCCAATTACTTCTCCATATCCCTCAGGAGCCAGGCAGTCAAAGCATAAAACTGTCTTTTTATTTTTTTCATTCTCTTTCATGTAAAATGCCTTGATTTCTCTTGGATAATTTGTAACAAATACAGGAGTATCATATAATTCAACTAATTTTTCTTCTTCAATAGTCCTTAAGTCCTTTCCCCATTTTATTTTCATCTTCTTTTTCTTTTCTAACAAGTCAAGTGCTTCATCATAAGAAATTATTGGGAACTTTTTATTTAAGGTAACTTTTAATTTTTCTGCATCCCTTTCTATTAATTTAAGTTCTTCCTTGTTTTCATCCAAGACTGTTTTAACAATATGTTTTATTAATCCTTCTGCCAAATTTATCATGTCAGTTACATTATGCCAGGCTGCTTCTGTTTCAGCATGCCAGTATTCAGTTAAGTGCCTTGATGTTTTTGAACGCTCAGCCCTGAATGAAGGGGCAATGCAGTAAATTTTTTCCAATGAATAGATAACAGCCTCTGCGTACAGCTGCCATGACTGCGATAAGTACATTGGTTTTCCAAAATAATCTACCTTGAATAAAGTTGATCCTCCCTCGCATTGTGTTGGTGTAAAAAATGGGCTGTGGCTTTCATAATATCCATTTTTTCTGAAGTAATCATGAATCGCCTTGAATACAGTGCTTCTTATTTTTAATACAGAAGTTAATTTTCTTGACCTTATCCACAAGTGCCTGTTATCAAGTAAAAATTCCTCGCTTTGGTCTTTTTGTATTGGAAAAACATCTGCAAAACCAATAACATTTAATTTTTTAACTTGTATTTCATAGCCAGTCACAGCTCGTTTGTCTTCCTTTAATTCTCCTTCTATTTCAACAGAACTCTCAACCAATATCTTATTTGCATCTTCCCATTCTTTTTCTGTTACTTTTTCTTTCTTTACAACAGTTTGTATAATATTTGTATGATCTCTAATAATTAGAAAAATAAGATCTTTTTGCTTTCTTTCCCTGTAAACCCATCCCCTAATTCTTACACTGTCCTTGTTCTTTAAGGCTTCATTGATATTTATAAATTCCATAAGATTAAGCTTTTATTTAAGTTTAAAAAGATTTTCAAAACCTTTTTATATAAGGGGATAGTAATAAGGTTATGTCAAAAGAGGTAGTTCAAGAGTTATTAAGGACCAATATTTCTCTTGAAAAAAAAGTTATTGAATTATTGTCTTCTGTTAATCAATTAACAAAAAAGATGGATGAATTAGTTGATGTCTTCTCAAAGGCAGCTCAGCACATAGAAAGAGGGGATGTAAAAGAGCCTTTAGCCAGCAAATTAACAGAATTATTGGAGCAAAACAAAAAGATAGCTAGGGGATTGCTATTGCTTGAAAAATACGTGAAAGATAAATCAGCATTTTCCTCACCTTTGTATAATGAAGAAAAACCAGAATTCTGAGATTCATTTCATTTTTGATGAAGAATTAGAAAGAAGTACTGAAGAACTTCAGGAAGTTATAAATACCCTGGAAGAGGACACAAAAACGAAAAAGAAAGCTGAAGTTCTGGAAATGTTTGCAAGGGCTGTTGCATTAGCATTGAAAAAGCCCGAGCCTTTAACTTCTGAAGAGCTTAAAAAACCTCCAGAAATAGAACAAAAACCAAGGATGTTATTGAGCAGAATATTAAATAGGGATATAAGGCCTGTTGTTAAAAAAATTCCGCCAAGGCAGATTCCAGTTTTTGAACCTAAGTTCGAGGAACCAAAACCAGAAATTACTAAAAAAGATTTGATAAAAGACAAGATAACAGATAAAGTCCTTGCTTATGTAAAAATAACAGACAAATATAATTTAATTGAGCCTCATCTTGATGACAATGAAATAACTGTCTTGAATAAAGTTCTTAAGAAAAGACCAAAAAACATGGAAAAAGGATGGAAAAAAATACAGAAATATGGAAAGAAATTTAATATACCTGAAGATAATTTTACAAATATAAAATATTTTGTTGTTAATTTCTTGTTTGGTTTGGGAAAGATAGAACCCTTGATTTATGACAATGATGTTAAAGAAATCTATTGTGAAGGTCCAAGTATGCCTTTGAAAGTAAAACACATTGGTAATATGCTAAAAACAAATATTTCCTATTCTTCAAAAGAACAGCTTGACAATTTTCTGTTTGAACTTGCAGCTAAAGCTGGCCAGAAAATAAAAAAGAAAAACCAGTCTGTTTCATTTAATTATAGGGATTTGTATTTTGAATGTACTGTTGGATTTAAAGAAGGGGAAACTTCTAAATTTTTAGTTAAGAAATAACTCCGAAATATTTGTTAAGATTTTTAGTTAGAAATAAATTAATTAAAAAAAGAAACGCCCACAAAAATAATGGGCGTTAAAATAATTATCTCCTCTTTCTTCTTGAGCTACTAGCTGCTGATCTTCTTCTTGAAGATGAAGATCTCTTTGCGGATGATCTTCTTCTTGAAGATGATCTTGAACTAGCTGCTGCTTTTCTTCTTCGTCTTGCTGCCATATTATTAATTTCACCTCTTTTTATATGATTATTTAATTATTTATTGTATTTTTTTATTTAAAAATGTTTTGTTTTTATATTTTTCATAAAAATTAATCTTTATTATAAAAAATTTTATAAACAAATCAATATTAATTAAGGTTGATGTTAAAAAAATTAATTCCATTTGTAAAAAAAGTTTTGATTAGTGTTATGATAATAGCAATTTTGTTTGTTACTTTTACAATTTTTTATTATAATAATGGGATAAATCTGAAAAAAAGTTGCAGCATTGAAAAAAATGTTTGTCCAAATGAATTTATTTGCAATTTCAATGAAAAAAAATGTGTTGCAGCAGAAAAATGCCCTGAAAAAAATGCAGATTTCTGCATAACACTTTATGATCCTGTCTGCAGCAATGGAAAAGAATATAGCAACAGTTGTTTTGCATGCAAGGAGGGTGTAAAAAATTACTATAAAGGAGGTTGCTGAAGAAAAGAAAATGAAAAAAAAAGAGTGTGAAAGTTGCGGTAATGAATTTCCGATTAAGCCTGAAGAGGAAGATTTGGATATGTTCTTTTGTCTTAATTGCAGAAGTGAGTAACTGCCTTAAAACAGGTTTTAAGCAGCTAAATCAAAAGGATTATAAAGTCTTTTTCTGAAGTTATTTTTTATGAAAATCACGGTATTTCTGGAAAGAACAAAGGAAACAAGGGAAATAGAAGTAAGCAAGTATGAAGATATATTTAGCAGACTTAACCTGAATAAGGAAGCAATGCTAATAATAAGAAATAACCAGCTGATTACAGAAAAAACAGAAATACATGATAATGATAAAATAACAATATTACCTGTAATTTCAGGCGGATGAAGATGTATAATTCTGTAGTTGTTCATTATGGGGAAATAGGAATAAAAGGAAAGAATAGATCTTTTTTTGAGAAGAAATTAATGGATAATTTAAGATGGAGTTTAAAAAAATTCAATGTTTCTGTAAGAAGAAGCTATGGAAGATTAGTATTAGAATTAAAAGATGAAACGAAAATAGATGAAATAAAGCAGAAATTAACAAATATTTTTGGGATAGCTCATTTTTCTTTTGCAGTAAAAACAACCTTGGAATTGGAGGATATAAAAAAGGAAATACTTAAGTTAATTTCAGATAAAACAAGAACTTTTAGGATAAAATCAACAAGATCAAACAAGGATTTTAAATTTTCATCCCAGGAATTAAATAATATGCTTGGCGAGTTTGTAATCAAGGAAAAAAACTTGAAAGTTGATCTTGAAAATCCTGACCAGACATTTTTTGTTGAAATAACTGAAAAAAATTCTTTTGTTTATACTGAAAAAATAAAATCAGTAGGTGGCCTGCCTGTTGGAGTAAGCGGAAAAGTAATTTCTTTGATCTCTGGAGGCATAGATTCTCCTGTTGCATCTTATTTTGCCATGAAAAGAGGTTGCAGTGTTATATATGTTCATTTTTTCAACAGCACTATAAATACAAAGCAGTCACTGGAAAAATTAATTAAAATTGTTGATTCCTTAAGCAAATACCAGTTCAAGACAAAA
This sequence comes from Candidatus Woesearchaeota archaeon, assembly GCA_016185635.1. Taxonomy (GTDB): domain Archaea; phylum Nanobdellota; class Nanobdellia; order SCGC-AAA011-G17; family JACPIM01; genus JACPNF01. The sequence goes on along the minus strand of JACPNF010000063.1, from coordinate 18,837 downwards.
TTATATTTAATCCCGTTTGAAGAAATACAAAAAGAAATAATAAAATCAGTTCCATCAAAATACAGGATGATAGTTTACAGAAGGTTTATGTTTAAGATTGCAGAAAAAATACTTGAAAATGAAGAGGCAAAAGCCCTTGTTACGGGAGATAATCTTGCTTCTGTAGCTTCTCAAACTATTGAAAATTTAGGAGTAGTTTATAATGTTGTAAAGAAACCAATAATAACTCCTTTAATTGGGTTTGACAAAATAGAAATAATACAAATTGCAAAAAGAATAAACACATTTGAGCTTTCTATCTTGCCTTATGGAGATTGTTGCTCTTACTTAATCGCTGAGCATCCAGCTACCAAGTCAAATTTAACTGAAATAGAATTTTTTGAAAGAGATATTGATATTAAGAAATTGATTAATGAAGCTGTTCAAATATCAGAAGTTAGGAAATTTATGAACTAATTGAATAAAATGCCATGCAAAAATTGTGAAAATAATCCTGTAATAAAGCTTCCGAATAGTAATATATACCAGTGCAAAAAATGCTTCAACAAATATTTTGAGAAAAAAGTAAGAAAAACAATAAGGATGTATAAGTTAATTGACAAGAAAGATATTATAGGTGTCGCGTGCAGTGGCGGAAAAGACAGCATGACTACTTTATATCTTCTAGGTAAAATCTTAAAATCAAGAAACCAAAAAATAATTGCAATAACTATTGATGAAGGAATAGATGGTTATAGGGACTTGACATTCTTGAAAAATTACTGCAAAGAAAATAACATAGATCTTCATTCTTTTTCATACAAGGAAGAATTTGGAAAAACACTTGATACTATGCTTAAATTAACTAAAGAAAAGCCTTGTTCAATTTGTGGTGTTTTCAGGAGATATATACTTAATACAAAAGCAAAAAAGCTTGGAGTTACAAAATTAGCAACTGGCCATAACTTGGATGACGAGGCCCAGACTGTTTTAATGAATCAGTTCAGGAGAAACGTGGCAGCATCCTTGAAGTTAGGCCCAATAACAGGTGTAATAAAAGATGAAAGATTCATAAGAAGGATAAAACCATTGTATTTCATGACAGAAAGGGAAGTTGCAACATTTGCTTTCATAAATAACCTGAAAGATGATTACAAGGAATGCCCTAACAATGAAGAGTCATATAGATGTTATATAAGGGATAAATTAAATGAGATAGAGGAAAAATTCCCAGGAACAAAGCATTCAATAATAACATCGTTCTTGGAAACACTGCCTTTATTAAGGAAGAATTATAATATTAAAAAAATAAAGACATGTAAGTCATGTTCAGAACCTTGTTCTCAGGAAGTTTGTCAGGCTTGCAAGCTGGCAGAAAAAATAAAACTTTTGTAAAATGTCTCTTGAATTATTAATTGGGGTTTTGCATAATAAAAGCTATTTAGACTTGACAAAAGAGATTATTGACAGAAATTATCCAGAAGGTCCTGAATCTTTGATGCTGGAATTACCTTTTAGCTTGCCCACTGCTCCTTTTTTTGGTAATCTTGAAACAACTTATAAAGAAAAAGGGACAAGAATAATATATGGAGACAAATATAGGATACATATTCCAAGGAATAAAGATTTTCTTCGTTCTTTAGATTGGATTAATTTTCTAATTTTTGCAATGGTTGATGCAGTATTAGTTTCCATTGATTATCCTTTCATAAGAAAAAGAGATAAGAAAATGCTGGAAGTAATTGAAAAGGAAAAGCCACAGGTTGCTGTTGTAGGAGGATTGCACGCTAATTATATAAAGAAAATAATGCCCCATGTTAAATACATTGCTCAATGGATTCCTGCAGATGGTATTTCAGAAAAAGTATTTACAGCTTTATTTGGTCCATACAAGCCTGATGAAATAGTGCTGGTATGATGCTACTTAAACATATTGGACATTCCGTCGCTGAAATCATCAGAATCTTTGTCTCTTCTCTTTAAGTAAGAGCTTTTCTTCCTGTATTCATCAAGCTTGTCAGTTCTTAGCTTATTTGTATCAATTTTGTTCCCAAAAAACTTGTTCGGTTCAATTCTTTTGAAGTCCCTGCCAACGTTTATCATTTCTTTTTTTAAAGTACGCTCGACATTGCTTATGTATTTTCCTGCCTGCTGTGCTTCTTTTCTTATAAAGTCATTGCTGAAATTTCTCTTGAACTCCATTTTTCTTCTGTTCTTAAAATAAAATAAAATTCCTAATATAATAAATACAGCAGTGATAAATAATATGTTGGAATTTTTCTTGTATGGCAATATGCTTGTCCCGGAAATATTTACATTGTCAAAAAGCTTGTCGTTTATTATGACTTTGTATACGCCAGAGCTTACCTCTTTTCCTAAGTCAAGACTAGTGCTTTCTCCAGGGTCAAGTGTTATTTTTTTAGTTATGGTTGTTCCAGCCCCAAGGTTTTCCAGCCTGACATTTACTGTTTCTTCATACAGTACATTCCCGCTGTTTACTATGACTAAAGTCTGTCCATTTATGTTAAAATCTATTTTTTTTACCTCAGACACATAGAACTTCTTTTCACCAATTAAATCTATCATTAATCCTTTTATTGTCCATTCTCCTGGTTTTGAGTTCTGGGGAAGATCAAAAAGAATATTATTGCTTATTATTTTGTCAAATATCTTTTTGTTTTCTGTATCTCTTATCTCTATCTTAAGGTCATGATTATAAATTTCTCCGCCCTGGTCGTAAATAAAAGCATTAATGTTTACTTTGTCGCCAGGCTTGTAGGCATCTCCGCCAAGTTTTATTTCTATTCTTTCTGCCTTTGCTAATATCTTAATGCTTGAAGTTGCACTTCCTGTATTGCCATTTTCATCCATAACCTCAACGATGATATTTTGCTGCCCTGACTTTATGTTTTGGTCAACATTAATTATGTGGGAAAAATCTCCAAATGCAATATTCCCAGTGTATTCCCTGCTGTTAAATTTTATAATATAAGTTCCTTTATTTACTCTGTTTTCATAAATATCTTTAATTGAACCCTCAATTTCAAACTGGTCTCCTGCATTTACTGTTGCCTTTTTTACAAGCAGTTCTAAGTTTAGTAAGTTAGTTATTTCAAATTTTATTGCTTCTGTAAATACCCCTATATTACCGTTTACATCTCTGGCATTAAAATCAATTGAATAGCTTCCTGTACTGACAAAACTGGAAGGCATGACAAATGAAAACTTCCCATTTTCAACATTAATAGTGTTAATCATTAATACTTTGCCGTTCTTTTTCAAGTGCACATCTATAATTCCATTAATCCTTTTTCCGTCTTTCTTGAAAATATCTCCATTAGCTTCAATATCCTTTCCAAGCTGAAGCTTGCTGTTAACTAAGACAAAATTTCCATCAAGCCCTTTAGTTACTTGAAATTCATTGCTTTCCTTTTTTCCTATCAAGGCATTATTTTTTTCAAGGAAAACTATTAATTTGCATTTCCCAGTTAATATGTCTGGAATAGTAAAATCTTCTGCAATCCCATATAATTGGTTTTGGTTTATATTTATGACTTTTGAGCTTAATGATATACTACTTTCCACACAATTAAGTTCTGTTCTTATTATTCCATTAAAACCCCCTTCTTCAGAAACAGTCCCGCTTAGTTTTATATTGTCACCAAGGTTATAAACCAAGGGAGTTATGCTGTCCAGGTTTATTTCTGCAAGTGCACTTGGCAGTAAAAAAATCAATAAAAAAATCAGTAAAAATCCTCTTTTCATATCTTAAAATAGTACTTTTTCTTTAAATATTTTACTTATATCTAATATATCCAATAATTACTATAATTTCTTCAATTGTGACGAATTTAGAATAAAACTGCTTATTATACAAAGCTTCTGCGTAACTTTTATATACTTTGCAGCTGATTTTCTTTATAATGAAGATATTAACAATTCACGCAGATTACCTTAAGTACAAAGCACTGAAAAAAGCTCTTAAAAATGCAGAGGAATTGGAAAAAAAAGATGGCCAGTCAAAGGATTGCTTAGTAGTTTTTACAGCTGTTGAAAAGCCAGATGAAAAAAACATAAAAAATGTTGTTGTTAATTATGTTAATGAAATAAAGCTGATTGCAAAGCAGGTTAATGCAAAAAATATTGTTCTTTATCCATATGCTCACTTAAGCCAAAATTTGTCTTCTCCAAATACTGCTTTGGAAGTCTTAAAAGAAGCTGATAAGCAGTTAAGAGAGGAATATAATGTCCTGAGAGCGCCGTTTGGTTATTATAAGTCATTTGAATTGTCATGCAAAGGTCATCCTTTGTCAGAGTTGTCAAGGGAAATACTTGCAGACTCAAAAGAAATCCAGAAAGCAGACAAGCCATTAGATATTAAAATAAATAAGTTAAGCAATATCGAGAAACTAAGAAATACATTTAATTTGATCTTGTCTTCAGCTGTTCTTTCTTTATTTCCTAATGTAAAGCCAGCTTATGGTTACTTGGATGAGGAAAAATTCTTCTATGATTTTGAAAAGCCTAATCCATTTACCCAAGATGATCTAAAAAGAATAGAAAATAAAATGGGTGAAATAATAAAAAAATCATCTTCAATTAGTGAAATAAAATCAAAAAATATTTTTGAAAATAACTTGTATAAAAAAGATTTATTAAAGGACATTAAAAAAACATCTGCTTATGAAATTAACGGCCATAAGGACTTGCTGGTTAATGAAATAAGCAGACAGGTTCCAAAAAATAATCCTTTTAAGTTATTAACAGTTGCTGGAGTTTACTGGAAAGGTTCTTCAGCTAACAAGCAGCTGCAGAGAATTTATGGTGTTGCATTTGAAAATAAAAAACAGCTGGACAAATACCTTAAAGATGCAGAAGAGGCAGAAAAAAGAGACCACAGGACTTTGGGAAAGAGCCTTAATTTGTTTACTTTTTCTGATTATGTTGGGAAAGGCCTTCCTTTATGGCTTCCTAAGGGAACAATAATTAAGGATGAAATAGAGAAGTTTGCAGTTGAAACAGAAAATAATTATAGTTATCTAAGAGTCTCTACTCCTCATTTAGCTAAAAAAGAATTGTACGAAAGGTCAGGACATCTTCCTTATTATGAAAATACTATGTATCCAGCAATGATGCTTGATGACGGGGTATATTATCTTAAGGCAATGAACTGCCCCCATCATCATTTGATATATAACAGTTCAGTAAGAAGCTACAAAGAATTGCCATTAAGACTGGCAGAATACGGAGCAGTTTATAGAAATGAATTGTCAGGTACATTAGCAGGCTTATTAAGAGTAAGAATTCTCTCTATGAATGATGCTCATATATACTGCACAAAAGACCAGATAGAAGATGAACTAAAGAATACAATTTTAATGATAAAAAATTATTATAATATCTTTGGATTTAAGGATTATTGGGTAAGACTTTCTTTGTATGATCCTCAAAACAAGGCAAAATATATAGATGAGCCTGAAAAATGGGAATACACCCAGGATATTTTGAGAAAGATATTAAAAAAGCTCAAGATTAAGTTTGTTGAAAAAAAAGATGAGGCAGCTTTCTATGGTCCTAAGATAGATGTCCAGTTAAAAACAGTTGCGGGAAGGGAAGAAACAATATCAACTGTCCAGCTAGACTTTGCAGCAAAAGACAGATTTGATTTAAAATATTTTGATAAAAACAACAAAGAGAGCAGTGAAGTCTATGTTATTCACAGGGCGCCTTTGTCAACTCATGAAAGATTCATAGCCTTTTTGTTGGAGAATACAGCAGGAAAGCTTCCGTTATGGCTTTCTCCAGTTCAGGTAAGTGTAATAACAGTTACTGACAGGAACATTAAATTTGCCAAGGAAATTTATGAAAAATTAAAAGAAAATAATATAAGAGCTGAATTAAATGACCATGCTGAAACGCTTGGGAAAAAAGTTCTTGAATCCCAGAAGCAAAAGATTAATTATTTAATTACAATTGGAGATAAAGAAGACAAAAGCAGGACATTGGCAGTAAGAACTCGGGACGGAAAGATTAAGTTCAATGTCAAGGTTGATAATTTTATAAATTTATTAAAAAATGAAATATCTGAAAGGAGCTTGAATTCAAAACTCTAAAATGCTGAAGGGAGATTATGAAAAAATAAAACACTCAGAAGAATTTAATAAAATATTTTCCGACAGCTTCTTAATAAGCTGTTTTTTGAATGAAACTGCTGGAAATGAGGAAAATTCAGTGTGGGAATATAATTTTTATTCTCCAGAAACTAAGAAAATAAATTCTTTTTTTGTAAGGGATGGAAAAGTACATTTAAGGGACGCAAGCGAATTAACAAGCATTAAAGAGCCTGAGGAATTAAACTTAAACAATCTAAACCTAAGAAAACCACAGGTTACCTCAATAGTTAATGATTTTCTGAAAAAAGAGCATAAAAATGAAAAGCCTTCAAAGACAATTATTATTGTGGAAAGTGAAAATAATAAAATAATATGGTCTCTGGTATTAATTCTTGAATCATCCAAAATGATCAGCTTGAAGATAAGCGATGAAAAGTTTAATATAATTGAAAAAAAGATTATAACACTAAACGAAATGATTGCTGGAGTTAAATAAAAAATGAATAAAAAGATAATAGAAAAAAATCTGAAAAAAATGACAAATAATTCAGAAGGTTCTATGTTAAAACTAATGGGAAAAGAAAGTTGGGGTGGTAATGCAGGACGTTGGAAAGGCCTGCCATGTGTTGGAGCTAATTTTATTTATGACCCAGAAACTGGTGAAATTCTTTATTTTGAAAACCCACAAACAATACCAAAAGAACTAAAAGGATTTGCTGAAGGAACACTAAGAATAGTACGAGACATTTATTTTGAAAAAGATTCTACACTAAAAAAAATAATTCAAAATGGAACAGAAAAATGTAGAATTATTGATTCTTATTTACCTAAACCAATATCAGAAGAAGCAAAAGAAAACTTAGAGATAAGCATAGAAGAATATAATAAAAGATATGGTTTTTCAGATATTGTTCAAACACAGAAAAATTTTTCAAACGCAAGAATTTTCAAAAAAGAAGAAATAGAAGAAGCCATAAAAGAAGCTGACTTCTTGAAAAAAATTGAGAAAGCTTTGAATGAGTTGCAGACTTTAATTGTAACATATACTGAATTGTCTTTTGTTAAGGATATGAAAGAACTGACAGCATATTACAAAGTAAATTTTAATGCGCAAGTAACTTATTTAAAGGAAATTCTGGAACATATTAAGCATTCCCAAAATCCTCTAATTGAATATGAAAGAAATGAAAAAAATATTACTAAGTCTATTCGTTATCTTTTAAATATTGATCACAATTTAAAAAATAAATTAAATGCCAATAATTTTTTTAAGGCATTGTCAGATGCTTCTACTATTGCCTTTAAAAATAGTAAAGCGGAAGTTTTATAAATAAAAAAATACAAATAAAAAAATACAAAAATGTCTCAAAACAAATTAGAAGGCATGACAGCTGAAATAGGTTTTATTCGGCGTCATATTTCTCCGCAATTAGTAGCAAGAATCAAAGAAAATGGAACTTCTATTTATGATATTATTGTAGAATTTAAAGACCAATTTAGATTACCAGCAAGAGCAGTATTAAATAGAGATTTGCTAATGCAAGCTGTTAGATCAAATCATCCAGCAACAGTTTCTTATCTGGAGGAGCATGGTATAGATTATGAACCATTCGGAACTAATGAAGGCCTTGCTGCAGCCTTGACAGCTGATCAAATAAATGTTTTATCTGGAATTGAAGAAGTAAAAATGATATGTTATTCGCCTTTTAATATAGAAAAAATCCGTGACTATCATTTAAAATTAAATAGAGAAAGAGCTTCTTCTTCATTAAAGTGAAGTTTTCCAGGAATAACAAGGCATTGCGGATAAGCATTAAATTTATGTTTTATTAATTCTTTTATTTTTCCAGATTTTATTTCTTTGTTTTCAGAACCTAACCCTGCACACCCAACACAAAAATTATCTTCAGAAACGCCTTTATCTAATAAATATTTTAATCCTTCATTAATTGTCATATATTTTTCATCCCTTACGTCCAATAAAAATAAAGTGTGCATTCCTAATTTTTGATTGTTTTTTAAAACTTCAATTGGGCTTACTATATTTTTGTTGTTAAAAGGTATTGTAGTTATTTTTCCAAAATTATACAAGCTTAGCCCAGTTTCACCTACAGCAGTTAAAACAGAACTTCCATGAATAATATTAACTTTTACACCTTCTTTTTTTGCTTCAATTAGCAATGAGATATGGGTAGTAGCGCTGAAGCAGTCTCCTGGAACTAATACACAAACATCTTCTTTTTTTGCTTCTTCTATTATCTTTCTGCTGTTGTTCTCTAGATCAGTTCTTTTTACTTCATTTACTTCCTTTCCAAAAAATATGCTTAATTCCTTGGCATCAGAATCAAAGTAATTCGTATATTTTTCCAGGTAAAGCTTGTCAGATTTTTTGCAAATTTCTAATCCTTTTACACTTATGTCTTTCTTGTCAAACAATCCAAGTGATATTATGTTTAGCATTTTATATAAGAATAAATTTGTTTCCAACAATATAATTGCTTAGTCCGCCTGCTGTAAATCCTATAATCATGTCTATATATAACACCTTCTCCAGTAGGAATAGGCTGAAAGGCAAGAAGAACATGATGAATAATATTAGCATTTTTGTAAAATTCACTTTGCTTATTCTTAGCAGGCTTCCATAAAGTAATGAATACATAAATATTAATGAAGAGATAACAAGGCTGTAATCCTTCTGGAGAAATAAGCCAGTTCCCAATCCCAGGCCTAAAAAAAGAAATTCAGAAAGCAGGTAAGCGCTTAAAAATCCTGCAAAAACTCCTATAAAGAAAAGAAGAAAATCTTTTATAAATAATAATAATATAAATATCAATATTCCAAGGATTATCTTGCTTAATATCATGAAGTAATTTCTGTTTCCTCTTACTTCTTCCCTTGTGTGTTTTGATATGAGTATCCCTATAAATATCCCAAAAAAAGACACAGCAGGTATTATTTCCAACATAATCAAAATCACTATAGTCTCATTTAAAAAACTTACTAATCAGAATTAACTATCCTATACGTGGTCTGGCTAATAATTAAATTTAAATATTAATCAAAATCAAATAATATCATGCCTGAAGAAGAATTTGAAAGTTCTGAAAAGCACGAGGAAGAAGATGTTTATGACAAAGAGTATACTGAAGAGCTGGAAGAAGATGATGAAATAACTCCAGAAGAAGAAGCATTTATGGAAGGCTATGATGATGATTTGGAGAAGGAATCAGAAAAAGAAAAACACAGGAAGAAAAAATCAAAGTGTAAATAATTTATTCTAAAGATTTGAAAATTTACAAAACATACTTGTTTAGCTGCTAAAAATAATATTCAAAATTTTATTGCCTATATTCCAAAATATGTTTCTGGGAGCACCACAAACCTTCTATTTTCTTTCTTTTATTAAGTAAACCTTGTCTTTTTTTCTTACTCTTTCTGGGATTGGTATTGTTACAAAATCGCCTTTTTCTGCAGAAGTTATATTTTTTTCTGATTTAACTATGCTTTTTACATTTGTTTTTACAACACCTGTAGTAGGTCCTATGATTATGATTTCATCACCAATCATTAAATTTTCAGACTGCACTATAATCTCTCCTATCTTTGACTTTACAAAGTAATTTTTTACAAGCCCAAGAAAATGCTTTTCTTTTGTAGATTTATTTCCTGAATAATTAGACCAACCGTCTACTTTCTCTCCAAGATAATAATTTCCCTGCCAAAAACCCCTGTTAAATACAGATCTTAATTCTTCTGTCCATTTTTCTATTTTTTCTTTGGTAAATATCTTTTTATTGCAGCTTTCTAAAGCTTCTTTGTACACTTTTGTTGTTGTATAAACATATTCAGGTGGCCTTCCCCTTCCTTCTATTTTTAATATTGAAGCTCCTGAATCAATTATTCTGTCAAGAAAGCTTACTGTGCATAAGTCTTTTGGAGACATCACATACTTGTTGTCAAGAACAAGCTCTTTTCCAGTCTGTTCGTCTATTACTCTATAAGATCTTCTGCAGTTCTGTAAGCATTGTCCCCTGTTTGCTGAAGAGTTATAATTTGTCAAGCTCATATAGCATCTTCCAGAGATTGAGACACATAAAGCTCCGTGTATAAATACTTCTATTTTTACTAATTCATCATTAGGTCCTCTTATGTTTTGTTTTTTTATCTCGCTGCATATTTTTTTTATTTGTTCTAAGTTTAATTCTCTTGCCAGCACCATTATATCTGCAAATTTTGAATAGAATTTTACTGCTTCAATATTGCTTATATTCATCTGCGTTGAACAGTTAACATTAAGTCCTATTGAGTTTGCATAGTTTATTACAGCCATATCGCTTGCAATAACTGCATTTATTCCTGCTTTTTTAGCTTTATCACAGATTTTTTTCATTAGTTTTAAGTCTTCATTATACATTACTATATTTATAGTAAGGTAAGTTTTTACATTGTTTTTTTTGCATATGGAAACAATCTTTTTTAAGTCCTTTAATCTAAAATTTGCAGAATTTGCCCTCATGTTTAGGTTTCCTACTCCAAAATAAACAGCATCAGTCTTTGCTTTTATTGCTGCACGCAATGATTCAAATGAGCCTGCTGGTGACATTTACGCCGAGACTGGGACTTTCAAATAAGTTTGCAGGTTGATAAGGATGCAATCCTTATTTTTGAACCCAGATATCCTTTCGGAAACAGGATCTTTGCAACCATTTAGCAATCTCACGCATTTCATTTTGCTTAAGCTTTTTTAAAAGCTTACTGCGCATTACCAGGTTGTGCCATCTCGGCTTAAGCTTATAATTTAATGTGCTGTTTTTAAAATTTTCCATGACAACCTTTATATATAAAAAATAGCATTTTATTTTAATGGTTCAGCGGGAAATAGTTGCTTCTGGTTTAAAAGTTAAGCAAAAATCTATCTTTGATTTAGATGAATTATACAAGGTGCTTTTCAGGTGGTTTGAGTTATATGGCTATGTTCTCCAGGAATTGGAATATAGAGATTCTGTAGAAGGTGATTCAAAGCACTTAGAAATTAAGTGGAAAGCTGAAAAAGCTGTAGATGATTACGTGATGTATGTAATAAGGCTTAATTTCCTGATTTTAGGACTTCAGAAAGTTGAAGTAGAAGAAAATGGTGTAAAAGTAAAGAAATATACTGGAGATTTGGAAATGAACTTTTATGCCTTCTTGGCAAAAGACTATGAAAATAAGTGGGCAGATGCAGGTTATGCCAAGGTCTTCAGAGAAATATATGACAAATATGTAATAAAAAAGAGGATGGAAGGCCTTTATAGGGAATTATATGAGGAATTATACAAGTTATTGGATGAAGTTAAGGCATTTTTAAACCTCCACAGATTTTGATTTCTTAGAAAAGTTTTATAAGCATCTGCAGGTAAAAAAGCCCATGCTTGTTGAGTGTTATGATGTTGGCGGTACTTCAATAAGAGGAGCATTAGTTAACAAAGGAAGTTTAGTAGAAAAAGTAAAAGAAAGTACTGAAAAAGATTTCTGCAGCCAAATAAGAAAAATATCTAAAATTTTAAGGAAAAATAACCAGCCAGCAAGTCTTGTTGTTATTGTGCCAGGCCCAGTTGATAAAGGAGTCATGCTTAATGCGCCGCCTTTAGGAATAAGCAGGTCTATAAATATAAAAAAAGAGTTAAGTGATTTATGTGATAATATTCATATTGCTAATGATATAGATGCTGCTATTGAAGCTGAGATAAAGTATGGTGCTGGCATAAGTCTTGGCAGTTTCTATCTTTTGACTATAAGCACAGGTATTGGAAGTGCATTGGCAGTAAATGGAAAGAGGGTTGAAAACTTTGCTGGAGAGTTTGGTCATACTGTTTTGGAACGCAGAGACAAATTTAGTTTTTACTGTGGCTGCAGTAATTATGGCTGCTGGGTTTCTTTAAGCAGTGGCATGGGGATTATGAATCTTGCAGGTATCTATCTCGGAAAAAGAATTAGTGCAGAGGATGTATTCAAGCTTGCAGAAAGTAAAAATCATATTGCAGAAAGAATAATAAAAAGAGCAAAAGACTATAATGCTCAAGGTATAGGCAACATGATTAATGTGATGCCTGTTGAAGGAATTGTTGTTATGGGCTCAATCGGTATTGAACAATTTGACAAAATAATTCCTGGTGTTTATGAAATAAAGAAATATACTATATTCAAGAATAGGATTCCTAAAATTATTAAAACTAAGTTAGGTGATGATATAGGCTTGCTTGGTGCCTCAGTTATAGGAGAAAAATGAAAGTTGGTTTGATTGGATTAGGTCGTATGGGATATCGTATGGCCTTACAGCTTGCTGAAAAAGGCATTAGAGTAATTGCTTATGATATTGACAAAAGATCTATGGACAAAATAAATGAAGAAAGAAATAATAGTATACATGTTGAAAGTAAGTGTGCTATGGTCGTAAGCTCTCTTTCAAGTCCAAGAATAATATTAATTTCTGTGCCTGCAGGTAAAACAGTTGATAATATAATAAGGCAGATAAAACCAAAATTAAAGAAAGATGATGTTGTTGCTGACTGCGGCAATTCTTTATATCATGATTCTCAAAGGCGCTATAAAGAACTTAAGTTAGAAGGTATTGCTTACTTGGATGTTGGCATGAGTGGTGGTCTTTATGGAGCAAGACACGGTGCCTCAATCATGGTTAGCGGAGATTTTCAGCATTTTGAGACAGCAAGGCCAATTCTTGAGCAGCTGGCTTGTCAAAATGGTCTGCATTATGTTGGTTCATCAGGAAGAGCGCATCGTGCAAAAATAATACACAACAGCATTGAGTATGGTGTTATGCAGGCCATAGCAGAAGGAGTGGAGTTGCTTAGGATGGATAAATCTACTAACTTGGAAGCAGTAATAGAAGCTTGGTGTAATGGCAGTATTCTAAGTTCGACTATGATTAATTATGCTGTTCAAGCCTTAAAAGATCATGAACTTATGGAAAAAATTGATGGAGTTATAGGCGGCGGCGAAACAGGATCATGGGCATTAGAAGAAGCTGAATTATATAATGTTGATTTCAGCACTTTAAAAAATGCGCTTGATCATCGTTATAAATCAAAAAGAAATAGAAAACGATTCGCATATAAGCTGATTGCAGCAATAAGAAATAAATTCGGCGGGCATGAGGTAGTAAAACATGAGTAAAATAATTGATATTTCCCTGCAAATTAAAGAAGGAATGATAATTTATCCGGGAAATACAAGGCCAAGCATAAAGCCCTTGAAAAGAGTTCCGAAAGATTCATCTTCTTTAACTGAGATCTTGCTTGGAAGCCATACAGGAACTCATGTTGATACTGGCTTGCATGTTGATGAAAAATCCAGCGGTCTTGAAAGAGTATCTTTGGATGGTTTTGTAGGGATTTGCCAGGTACTTGACCTCGCTTGCTGCGCAAAAGACATCACCGCAAAGGACCTGGAAAAAAAGGTTTTCAGCCGCCATATTGTATTGTTCAAGACGCGAAACTCTCTTGATGGATATGATGATTTCAATCCTGCCTTCATTCATTTAAGTGAGGATGGAGCAAGATATATTGCTGGCCTATGTTTAGTAAAAACAATAGGAATTGATTATTTGTCAGTTCAAAAATTCAGGAAAGGAGACCAGAAAACGCACAAATTATTGCTTGGAAACAACATAAATGTCATAGAAGGGCTGAACTTAAGTGAAGCTATGGAAAAGGAGTATTTCTTTGCGTTCCTGCCCCTTAAAATAAATAATCTCAATGGAGTTCCTGACAGGGCTATTTTAATAGATAATTACTAAGATTATTAATGTAATCCCTAAATTAGAAAGTTTTATAAATATGTAATCCCTAAATAATCTATGTTTATTGAGAAAAAAGTTATAAACGGAAAAGAATATTATTACCTTAAGCACAGTTTTCGGGAAGGAAAAATAGTAAAAACAAAGACTCTGGCGTATATAGGCAATAAAAAAGACAGTGATAAAATCAGAATCTTAAAAAAGAAGTTTAATGGGCAAATGTTAGTAAATATTAAAAAAGAACTGTTTGAAATAAAAGACTGGAATGTCCTCTTGTCCAGTAAAGATAGAGAAAAAATTGAAGAAATAGTAAAACAATTTTCTTTAAAGCTTAAAAAATTAGATGAAAGCACAAAAAAAGACATGTTTGATGATTTCTTGACGTCTTTTGTTTACAATACTAATGCTATAGAAGGAAATACCCTGACATTAAAAGAAACTGATTTATTATTAAATAAAGATTTAACTCCTCAAGGCAGAACATTAAGAGAAATAAATGATCATTTAAATTCAAGGGATGTTTTTTATTATTTATACAATAATAATCTGCCAATCACAAATGAAACAATAATCTTAATCCATGACAAATTAATGAATAATATTGATGAAAGAAAGGGATATAGATTAAGTGAGGTAATAGGGGCAACTTTTAAGTCAACACCATTTCAATATATTAATACAGATATGAATTTATTAATTAAATGGTATAATAAAAATAAACAAGCATTGCATCCTGTTATTATTGCTTCTATTTTTCACCACAAATTTGAGAGGATTCATCCATTTTATGATGGCAATGGCAGGACAGGAAGAATGTTATTAAATTTGATGCTTTTTAGAAGTAATATTGTTCCAATTGTCCTAAGCAACAAGCAGAGAAAAAAATACTATGAAGCCTTGTCTACAGCTGACAAAACAGGTTTATTAGAAATCACAGAGGATTTTAAGACTTTGGTGAAATTTATTTCAACCCAAATCCTAAAGACCTGGAATACAATATTTAAGCAATGGGGTTGATGTAATCCCTAAAATATACTTTTTATAAAAATGTAATCCCTAAGTTGTTTTCTATACAAAACCAGCTTTTTCTTTATAAATCTTTTATTTATTATCACTTATAAGTAACTATAAAATATAGTAAAACCACCATCACAACCTTTTTATATTCCATACATATAAAGATTTGATAGCCCGCCATGAGAATACTCAATGGAGCTAACGATGTTATATCAAGCGATGAGCTTGGGAGTTAGTGTTGCGGGCAATATTTAAACTATAAAAGTATCAGAGCAAGATCATAAGATATTCATTATCCATCAAAAAATGATAAGCAACAAAATATTGAAATATTATTAATCTAAATTATTATAGATTCTTGTTCTGAATACTTTGCTGGGGGTTTAACATGGGGAAGATAAGCCCGGTATCATCAAAGTATATTATTCATACAGAAATACAGATTGAAGGTGTTGTTGACAGGCCAGATGTTATAGGTGCTATTTTTGGCCAGACCGAAGGTCTGCTTGGTGCTGAATTAGAATTAAGGGAGCTTCAAAGATCAGGAAGAATAGGAAGAATAGAAGTTCAGCTTGATGTTAAAGCTGGAAACACAGATGGCCAGATAATTATTCCTTCCAGCTTGGACAAGGCAGAGACAGTAATAATAGCAGCTGCCTTGGAAACAATACAAAGAATAGGTCCCTGCAGTGCAAAGGTAAAAGTAGAAAAAGTAGAAGACATAAGAATATCTAAAAGAACTTTTGTGATTGAGAGGGCAAAGGAATTATTGAGAAAACTGACAGATGAAGTCCTGCCAGATTCCCAAGAAATAACAGATGAAGTAACTAGCTCAGTAAGAATGATGGAAATAACCGAGTATGGACAGGACAGGCTGCCAGCAGGTCCTAATATAAATGATGCTGAGGAAGTTATAGTAGTGGAAGGCCGTGCAGATGTTCTTAATTTATTGAAGCATGGGATAAAAAATGTAATTGGCATGAATGGCACATCAGTTCCCCAGACAGTAATTGAATTAAGCAGGAAAAAGATACTTACTTTGTTTGTTGACGGTGACCGTGGCGGTGACTTGATAATAAAAGAATTGTCTTCTGTTGCAGAAATAGATTATGTAATTAAAGCTCCTGATGGAAAAGAAGTTGAAGAGATAACAAAAAAGGAAATTCATAAGGCATTAAGAAGCAAGGTTGCAGTAGAGCAGATAAAGATGGAATTAATTAACAGGCCAGTGGATTCATTAAGAAAGCCTCTTATCAGGAGAGATTATGCCCAGCCAAAAACACAAAGCAAGCCAAAAATCATGAATGAGGATTTTAAAAGGATGCTTGATGACTTGGTAGGCACAAGGGGTGCTTACATACTTGATACAGGCTCGAATATTCTTGGAAAAGTTCCTGCATCAGAACTGACATCTACAATAAGGGAGCTTAATGACAGCAATGTATATGCAATTGTCTTTGATGGTTCAATAACAAAAGATATTGTTTCAATAGCAGAAAAGTCAAATATAAAGGTTCTCGTGGCAATGGATTCAAGAATAAACTCAGAAGAAACTCCACTAAGCATAATAACAAGCACTGATCTGTAAACCAAAACCTTTTTTAACTTATTTTCTTTTTTAATTTTGGATGATGTATGCAAAAAAGCAGGTGATAATTTATAGTATTGTAGCTTTCTTAGTCTTGTTGTTAGTTTTGTATTTCTTTGGAGTCATAAAAAGAACATGCAATAGTGAAGAATGCTTTAAAGAAAAAATTAATTCCTGTTCTCCTATTAAATATGACAGGCAGATAAAAAATAATATATATGTTTACGAGATTTCCAGGTCATTGGGAAATAATTGTAAAATGAAGATAAGCCTTGAAAGGTCATCAGAAGGAACATTGCCTGATGAAAAACTAAAGCTCGAAGGAAAGACAATGAAATGCAGCATACCAAAAGATGAATTAGTATCCATTAATATTGATGAAGTTGAGAACTTGCTCCAGTACTGCACAGGCCAGTTAAAAGAAGGAATCTATGAAATAATAATAAGAAACATGTACGGCGTAATAATAAGCAACTTGGGAGAAGTTTTAGGTGAAGTACAGACTTCTGTCATAAAGAAAATATAATCTAATTAATGCATTAACTATTGAATCGCTTATTTATCTTCTTAAGATTAAAAAGAATTATTTTTTGAAGATTTTGATATAGCTTAATGTCTTCCCTGTTCTTTGAGCCCTTTGTACAGTTTAGATATTCATCAAGTAATCCAAATGGAATATCAAGTATGGGAATGTCTAAAGATTGTAGTAAGTGAAAAGTAATTAGCCTTGTTATTCTGCTATTTCCATCTTCAAATGGATGAATGTGCTGAAACTCATTGTGAAAATAAACTGCAAATCTTAATAATTCCTCAAAAGGCACATTTTTTCTTTTAATAAATTCATTATATTTATCAAACAGTTTTTCCAGCTCTTCCATAATCTTCCCAGGAGAAGTAGTTTTAAAATCAGGATTGCCTTTAATATGTACAGGAATTGTTCTAATGCTTCCAGCAAGATATGAACGATGTCTCATTGCTGTTTTATGATAATCTAAAACTAATTGCAGACTTAGAGGTTTTCTTTCGTTTGTATCTTTAAGCATCTGAAGCATAGCTTCCTGATAATTTCTTATCTCATCAACATCTCCAGTATTTAAGTTTGCAGGAATTAATTTGTCTTTTAAGATCTTTATTGTGTCTGGAAGAGTTATGGGATTGCCCTCTAAGGAAAGACTATGATAAATAAAAGATATTTCAAATTCATCACCTATTTTTTGATATTTTGACTCGTCTTTCTTTTTTAGTTTCCTGTATATTTTTAGTTCTTTCTTTATTTCTGGAATATAAGTCTTTGAGCTTTCGGTAATAACTGAATGTTTATATCCAAAATAAATCAATAAATTATTTAATAAAATATTATGGAATATTTTGGCTCTTAACGGTTTCTCTGAAATAATAAGAATCATCCCATATCTATCTAAAATATCCACATATTTTTTTATTGTCCGGGGATTGAGCCTTATATTTTTTGAGTTAATTTCTTCTTTTTGTAAAGACAAACTGATAAATTGTGCGAAGTTTTTATCTAAAATAAGATTATAGTTTAT
Organism: Candidatus Woesearchaeota archaeon; assembly: GCA_016185635.1. GTDB lineage: Archaea > Nanobdellota > Nanobdellia > SCGC-AAA011-G17 > JACPIM01 > JACPNF01. The sequence continues at coordinate 798 of JACPNF010000063.1, read as the reverse complement.
TCCATTTTTTATGCAATAAAATATTAGGTTATATAATAATTCAGATTTTTTTGAGATATATGCCTGAAATCCTTTTTTCTTTTTTATCAATAATTTTTCGTTCACTAACTCTCTTAGATGTCTATGAATTACAGGGTATTCTCTTTCATCTTTATTGAGCTTTTTGACTACCTCTATCGGTTTAAGTAGTGCTCTATTTCTGTAAACTATTTCAAAGACATCATACTTGGTAGCCATAATATATCTGCAGTTTTATAGTTTATAAATATTACTATTTTGTATTATTATTTACAGTTTTTGTAACATATTATACAAAATAAAAGCATAAACTAATATAAATCTGTTTATTTGGTATATTTTTATAACTATTTTGTAAGTTTTAATACAAATTAACTTGGTAGGTTCTTAATAAGATTTCTATTTGGTTTAGTTTGTCAGTTTTTTATCGTTAAAATGGACAATGGTGCTATCAAGTTCTTTAATGTAACTTTTTAGTTAACTTCAATGTTTTTTCCAAGCCTGGTTTTCATTTTTGGTAGTTTGATTTTAAGCTTGTCCTTGTTATATACTGCTTGAACTTTGTCAATATTGACATTGCTTGGAAGGACTATAAAAGCTTTGTAGCCCTTGTAACTGCTTATCTCAGAATAGCCAGTCTCGTTTTTTCTTATTCTTTTTCCTTTTTTTTCACCGATTATTTCCAAGCCTTGATTGTGGAATTTTAATATAATCTCTTCTTTGCTCAATCCAGGCATTTCAGCATTAATCATAACATCTTCATCATTCTGAGAAATATTT
>JACPNF010000052.1 GCA_016185635.1 Candidatus Woesearchaeota archaeon | reverse complement strand
TAGAAGAGTTTAATGGTTATTTATATGCTGGTCAAGGAGAAGCTGCTAGTGTTGGTGATATTTATGTTTGTAACCCAGCTACTAGCCAAGCACCAGGAAATGATACGACAATTTGCGATAATGATGAATGGTTCTTATCTTATAATGGTGCACAAGAAGGAATAAGGTCTCTTGAGGCCTATAATGGTAAATTATATGCTGGTCAATCTTCTGGTGCAGGGGATAGTGATGTATACGTCTGCGATCCGGCAAGAAATACAACTGGACATCCTTCTTTTAATACAACAGATCATAGATTAGTTTGTGATGCAAATGAATGGACAATAAGCTATAATGGAGCTGGCACTTTTGGTTTAGCATTAGCTCCGTTTAAAAGCAGACTTTATTTTGGGCAATATTCTGGTGGGGCTTTAAATAATAATATAGTAGTTCTAGGCTACAACAATACAGATGTAATTAATTCAACCACAAAAGTTTGGGAAGCAAACCAATGGTATCACATAGCAGGAGTCTATAATGGTTCCAGCATGTTAGTATATGTAAATGGAATATTAGAAAACCAAAAAGCAGTTCCAATGCTGATAGAGCAGAACATAACTAATTTATTAATAGGTTATGACTCTGGTTCAGGTTTCTTTAACGGAACAATAGACGAAGTAGCAATCTGGAACAGAAGTTTATCAGACTTAGAAGTAGCGAACTTATATAACTTAACTTATGGAAAATATTACTGGAAAGCAAATGCAACAGATTTAGCAGGTAATGTAAACAATACTGGGATATTTGAGTTTACTCTAAGCGCTGGTGCTACAAATACAGCACCAACAGATCCAAACACAACAATAAGACCAATAATTCCATTAAGAAATAGCAGCTTGAACTGTTCATTTACATTCATAGACACAGATAATAATACTGGTAATGGAACAATAATTTGGTACAATAATTCAATAGAACACTTCAGGATAAATATCAGTATACTAACAGGAAATAACACAATAGCCTCATATCAATTAAATTATAATAACACTAACAACTTTACAAGCTCCCAAAACTGGACATGTGCAGCAAGAACTAATGATAATACAATAAATTCAAATAATTGGGTAAACGCAAGTGTAGTAATAAACAACACTAAGCCGCATAATCCAGTTCCATTCATTTTCTCTCAACCATTCTTGTCAGACAGCACTATAAGAACTAATTCATCTTTGAATGCATCTTCAATAATAATAGATCCAGATGCAAATGATACAAGGTCAGTGGAAATCCAGTTTTATAATGGTTCAAGGTTGCACTTTAGAAGTAACCTGACAGATGTTCCAAACGGGACAAATGCATCTTACACATTGACAGAAAATTCAACAAACGTATTTAGTAAAGGGGAAAACTGGACTAGTGCTTTTAGAATTTATGATGGAATAAACTTAAGTGACTGGGTAAATTCCTCTAGATTAATCTCAAATACAAACCCAAGAAACGCAAACACAACAATAAGGCCAGTTAGTCCTACAATAGCAGACAATTTAAACTGTTCATTTACATACATAGATACAGATGATGACCAGGGAACAGGAATAATAATCTTTTATAATAACTCAGCAGAACATGTCAGGACAAACATAACAATATCAAACATATCTTCAAATAACACAGTAGTTTCATATCTTTTAATAAGCAATACTTCTAATGTATTCACAGCAGGGGAAAACTGGACATGTGCGGTAAGAACAAATGATGGGGTAATAAATTCAGATAATTGGGTAAATTCATCAGCATTAATGTATTCCTCCAAGGGATTAACAACAGGAGGAAAAACTGAGCCTGGAAAATTGGTATCATCACAGCCATCTATAGGAACTGAAGAAAAAACAATAGTCGAGAACATACAATTATTAACACAGGGCAATATATATACATACAGTCAATTAGCTCCTGGATCAAATAAAATAGAACTACAGGACAAATCTTTGAGCTTTGAATCATTAGAGTTATTTTCAAGCACTTTAATGAGCAATGTAAAAATTGATATAGAAGAATCAGACAGGATAGAAAATACAAAAAAATTGGAAAATGCTTATGGATATATAAAAATAGACCATACTAATTTATTAGACTCCCAGATAACAAGTAGAATTTTTACATTTAAAATATCAAAATCATTAACTCAGAACAAGGAAGTTTCTTTATATTTGTATGAAAACAATGAATGGTTAAGGCTTCCTACAGAAAAATTAAAAGAAGAAGGAAATTTTGTATATTACCAGTCAAAATCACCTCACTTAAGCATATTTGCAATAAGAATCTATGAGAAAGAAGGAATATTTACAAAAGAAGAGCTAACACAAACAATTTCAAAGATTAAGAATAAAGAAGTAAACAAGGAAAAAGTATTATTATTAATTGCTGCAATGATATTTATTGTATTACTAATAGGCTTTTTTAGATATGTCTTTAATGAAGAAGACCAGACACCCAAAATATCTAAAAGTCAGGAAAATCATAACTTGAGGCTCAATAAAATGGAGAGTAAAGCTCCATTCCTAAAAAAGACTAAAAAAATCAGGAAAGTATTTAAGAAAAAGTATTTAAAAAACAAAAGGCATATAAAAATGAGGGGAAAATGAAGGATTTATATAATTATTCTGAAAATACAACAGCTAAAAAAGGCAGGAACATGGCTATTTTAGGGTTTTTAATAATATCAATATTATTTTTTGCAGCCTATTTTTATCCAGACATATTTTTTAAAAGGTTTATAACAACAGAAAACCTAACTTCGTTCTCGCCTGATGAAGTAAGAATATACAGTGCTATAACTATTTTATTAATTATTTTAATTATTTTATTAATAATCTTGTTTTTCATGCTACTAAAAAACTCAAGGGTTTTCAGAAAGATTACCAAATATATTACTTTCTTTTTTGCCTTTTCAGTAAATGATCTGCTAATAATTAATAATCTGAACAGCGAAGTAATAAAAGAAAGTTTTGCAGTGAATGAAATAATAATATTCAGCACTATAACAATAATATTTGCCATTCTGGCAATATCTTTCATAGTCTTTTTAACAAGAAAATTACAAGAAAACTTGCGAAATGTTTTGGCATAGAAATCAAGCCTTAACTATAACATGTTCAAGCAATAACAGGAATTTTACTAAAATAATCATCCCAACTAAACTTTTAGAAAAAGTTTAATCAAAAACTATTTCAACTTTTAGAAAAAGTTTAATCAAAACGAAACTGAGTTTTCTTGCTTACTGATTCATAAAACTTTTGAAGATAAAGCTATGAAAATATTCATTTTTTGGATAAACATTTATCTTTATGAAGAAGTTTTTTGCTTTTTTTTGATAACCCTAAGAAATTATTTCCTGCATTTTCTTGGCTGATAATACTTTTGCCAAGCTGCTTTTCAATATCTTTTCTCGTATTTCCTGCAACAGTTCCCCCTCTTTCTGCTATCTTTTTGCTATCATCAAATCTATTTGGGTTTTCTTTTTTTGATAACTCTGTTGTTGTGGCTTCTGCAAGCATATTCAGAACAAGCTCAATATTAGTCATATTATCTCTTAGATTCTCCTTTTTCAGGTTCTTCAATTGTTTATATTCAGATACAGTCTTACCAGACCAGGCTTTTGTAATCTCATTGGTCAGTATGGCAAAATCTGTTTCTTTATCTATCCCAGCCCTATTCCATTCATCAGTCAATTCTTTCCTTACCTCAATTGTTTTAAGCCTTTGATTAATCCACTCTTTATGATATCCCTTCTGCAGATATGTTTTCATAGCCCTGTCAAAAGCAAGTTCAGGGTCATATGTTTCATTTATTCTTTCATTGCCAACCCTTGCCAGCCAAACCTTAAATGGTTCTGCTTTAGATGAAGGTATGGATTGAATTATCCTCAGCAGTAGTTCAGTATCTGCACAATCAGTTTCGTATCTTTTGCCATCAGGAGATATAAGTTTCAGTTGTACGATTTTTTCGTACAACTCAAAACCTTCCTCTTTCAGCTTAATTTTAAGATCTGACCAATATCTCCTAGGAATTGAACTGCCAGTTAATATTTCAATTACGTCAACTATTGAAAAATACCATCTTTCTTCAGCTGGATTCCATTCAACTCTTATTTTTTTATTTTCAAACAGCTTTATTGAATGTTCCTTATCCACTTTGCCTTAACCAACCATTGCTTTGTTCTGAGTCTATATTTTAATTCTCCTTATTATTCAGTTTAAATTTATTCCATCATTTAATTAATTTTTTGTTTACTTAATGAATACTTGCAAAATAATTATTCTTCTTAAATTTTTCAGCATAACTCTTGCAAGACTTTTTGTTATTTAAATTTTATTGTGATTCATCACTATTCAAGGAATATTTTCGGAAAGTTTGCGATTTCACTGGAAGATTTCCGAAATTTATGAAAATCTTCTGAAAATTAATTGCTTAAATTCATCCCCCCTAAACTTTTAGAAAAAGTTTAATCAAAAACTATTCCAACTTTTAGAAAAAGTTTAATCAAAATAAGACTGAGTTTTCTTGCTTACTGGTTCATAAAGATTAAGAAAAGACCCTAAATTTCTTCAATTCCTTCTTTTGTTAAGGCAGTTAGTCTTATTCCTACCCCCAATTTTAACAAAGCGCCAATTAAAGCCATGTGCTCTTTTCCAGAACCTGAAATAAAATTTATAGCAACTTCTGTACCTTTTATCTGATCTTTTAATTTATTATGAATTTCATCCCTTAATTCTCTCAAGCCTTGGTTAGGATTAATAACGAGAAATTCTGACTTTTCATTTTTCTTGAAATTTTCTTTTCCATACTCATTTGTTATCAAAATTACTTTTTCCCATGATTCATCTTCAAGAAGCCTATTAACATGGCCCCAAGTACCCTTTCCTGTAGACAAACAAGCAACTAGTTCTGTCATCTGGTCTGATTATTTTACTTTGTTTTTATAGATTTTGGTGATTTATTAGTTAGGTTTAAAAAATAACTGGTTTTTATATAGATCATGAAAATTTTGACATTTACAGATATACATAGCAGTAAGACTATAATTAACAGGCTAATTGAAAAATCAAAAGACGTAAATATTTTAGTTACTCCAGGAGACTTAACAGAATTAGGGCATAATCTTGAAGAAGTACTAAAAATGTTCCAGAAAGCTGACAAGAAATTAGTAGTTGTTCCTGGAAATCATGAAAATTATGAAGAACTTAAAATACTAACTAAAAAATATAAATATATAGTTGATGTTCATCTGAAAAAGGCAAAAATTGATGATATTGTTTTCTTTGGGCATGGCTGTGGAGGATTCAGCTATATTGATTATGAACTAAAAGAAGCTATGAAAAATTTAAAATTTGATGAAAAAGAAAAATTAGTATTTATAACACACGGGCCTCCTTACGGAACAAAACTAGATAAATTAGAACATGCAGGATTTCGTGGCAGCAAAACTGCAACAGAATTCATCAAAAAATTCAAGCCTGATTTCTGCTTCTGCGGGCATCTTCATGAAAATGAGAGAAAAATAGATAAAATAGGAAAAACAGTTATTATTAATCCTGGAAAATATGGGATGGTAATTGAGGTTTAAATTATAGCAGATATCTCGGGAACTTCAAGCTCTATATCTTTTGGCACTACCTGTTTTCTTTTTAGAACATTAAAAATAGCGTAACTTCTTACTTTTCCATCTTTTTCATTTCTTCTTTGAAATACATCTCTGCCAATCTTTTCATAATAAGAAATTTCAGGCTTTCCAAAGTGTATTTCTAAGTAGTCGCCTTCTTTGTCGTAATGAATAAACATTTTTTCTCATTCTATTAATTCTCTTATTTCACGTTTAAGAGGCAGAGTAACACTAATAGACTTCTTTTCAGTTCTTTTTTTAAAATTAAAAATAGTAAACCCTTTTATCTTTCCTGTTTTTTCATCTATCCTCTCAAATATATCCCTACCAATATCCCTCATAAAACTAATTGTAGGCTTTCCTACTCTTATCTCTAACATATCTCCTTCTTCGTCATAATGAAGATATAACTTTTCTTTTTTCATTTTAATCCCTTTATTTTGTCTGTGTAAAAACTAGTTATTATAAATCCTTTACCATTTAAATATTTTACCACAACAACAAGATATTTTTCATTTATTTTTATATTCTTGAAATATTGATAATAAAAAGAAATGTTATGGTCATCTTCACTTCTTCTTATAATTGACGGATTTATTAAAGTCTCCTCTATATCCTCAAATTTGTTACTAATATCTGCGTGTTCTTTTTTAATATGCCTCCATTGTTTATTCGTCAAACGAATTTTTCTTTTTGTTTTATCAATTACTTCAAAAACATAAAACATTCACAAACCCAATGTTTTAACCTTAATAACAATTGCTGACAAAAATCCGGAAAGTTTACGAAATCTAAATCTATTTTAAGAAAACTTTCTGGTAATTCATATAAATATTATTTTCAACTTCTTTTATATCCAGATTTTTTATTTCCGCAATTTTTTTTATTGTATGTTTAATGAAAGAAGGCTCGTTTTTCTTTTCTGGAAAAGGACTTAGCCATGGGCAGTCTGTTTCTGTAAATAACTGATTAATGCTTACTATTTCAGCCATCATCTGAAAATGGGTTGATTTTAAGATTATAACTGGAATAGAAAAATTAAATCCAGATTGGGCTGCCATGTTTATCAATTTTTTATTGCCTGAAAACATATGCATGATTATTTTCTTGTTTTTTGAGGTTTCAAGAATTTCACTGCATTCTTTTTCTGGGCCTCGTGAATGGACTATCAATGGCTTTTTTAGCTTTTCACTTAGCTTAATAATTTTTTCAAAGTTTTTTATCTGTGTTTTTAAGTCTTTGGAGAATTTCATATCCAAACCAACTTCACCTATGGCTATTATTTTATCTCTATTCTTTTTAATAAATTCCA
>JACPNF010000047.1 GCA_016185635.1 Candidatus Woesearchaeota archaeon | reverse complement strand
TATATGATATTTTTACAAATGTGGATGGAAACATTGCATTTGTTCCAGTAAATTACTGCCAAAAAAGCTTATTTTACATAGGCAAATTAAGACCAAAAGAAAATCCTTTGTGCATATTAAATACTGGAAGGGTTAATTTTGTGCTCGAGAATAAAGGAAATTTTGTAGAAGCCAGTAAGCTTTTAGAAAAAGCTTAAGCAAAAAACGTTAAGAAAAAAACATTAAGCAAAAAATGACTTGCCGTGATGAGAGTTTCACTTTTTCTGATTCTTAAGATGTTCATCTAAAAACTTGTAGGCCATTTTACGAAATTCTATTGGAAACTCGTGAGATTTATTTTTCATAAGCTCAGTAACTAAATTTGATTCTTTTCCTAATCTTTGGTATAATTTTTCCAATTCTGCCAGCTGTTCTTTTGTCTGAAGTGCTGGAAGGATCGGATCTTTTTCACCGTTAAATGTTATCAATGGCCTTGGGGCTATTAATCCTAAAATCTCTTTTGTTTCGGCATATTTCCCTATGCCTGGGAGTATGCCCAGCCATGTATGAGATATTCCACTTTGCGGGTTTTTCCTTGTGTCTGCAATTGAATTAGATAAAACTACTGCCTTAACCCTTTTATCTAAAGCTGCCAGGTACATGCATCTTATTCCACCAAATGAATGGCCTATGCAGCCTATATTGTTCTTGTCAACAATATCTATTGAAAGCAATAATCCAAAACTTACTAAATCTTCCTGCACTACTACTCCCAAAGGATTTAAGCCCATGATAAACAAATCTTGAGCATCTATTTTCTCAATAATGTCATCTGAATCTATAACATCAATTCTTCTATCTCCAAAACTATCGCTGTTCATTGCCAGAACTATATAGCCTTGTTCAGCAAGTTCTTTAGCATAAAACATTGTTTCATCGCCTATATGGCCAACAATTTCTTCAATTCCATATTTTGTATCTCCATGCTGATGCATGGCTATTATTGCTGGTGCTGGAAATTCAACATTTTTAGGGATCAACAAGTAAGCATCTGCAAAACTAATGTTTGATGTGTAAAAATAAATCTTTTTTTCAATATATTTTCCTTTGTCAACCGGCTCATCGCCGAGTTCTGTTAAAGGAAAAATCTGCAGAGTTTCCAAAGAAATGGCAGATTCAGGTATTCTTGACAAAGGAAAATTAAGCAGTTCATTAAGCTTATTTCTTAAGCGAATGTCAAAATCTTCTTTATTTTCTTTATCTATTTTTTCTATGGAAAATTCAGTTTTTATCTTTTGGCTTATTATATTTGCAGCTTTGAAAGAGTATTTATAAAAATTTTCAGCAGGAACAAATCCAGTTTCTTTTACTGCTTGTTCATTGCCTGCATTTTTGTTTAATCCTTTTAAAACAACTATAAAATAAATTGATATAAAGAATAATACAATTACCAAAAGTATTATCTTCTTTTTATTCACAGCCATGATTTCAAGATATAAAACAAAAACCATTCTATTTTGCGGGCCTTCTCCCAAACCATACTAACAAATATATTTATTATTTTTGTTTTTTTATCCATATTACAAAACTATTCATATACTTTATTCTTAAAGCTTTGTATGAATAAAAAATGAGAGGAGATAACTTTTAACTGGATATTTGTATGGGCTAGCAAATAATTTTAATTATTTTTTAAATGCTTGTCAAAGAACTGGTATGCTATTTCATGAAATTCCTTTGGGAATTCGTGGCCTCTTTTAATCATTATTTTAGCTTCAAAATTTTCTTTTTTTTCTAATCTTTCATAAAGACTGGTTAATCTTGTTAAATGTCCTTCAACTTCATCAATAGGATATATTGGATCTAATCTACCTGTTATTATCATCAATGGTCTTGGGGCTATCAAGGCAAGTATCTCACTTGTTCCTGCTAACCTGCCAATGTTAGGAAGAATGCTAAGCCAGGTATGAGTTACTCCACTTTCAGTGTCTTTTTTTAAGTCAGCAACAGCACCTGACAAGACAACTGTTTTAATTCTTTTATTCAAGGCTGCTAAGTACGTGCATCTTATCCCCCCAAAAGAATGTCCAATGCAGCCAATATTATTTTTATCAACAATATCTCTTGACAAAAGAAATTCAAGGCTCACTAAATCTTCCTGAACAATAACACTTATAATTCTTTTGCATAGAACATATTTTCATCCCCTATTTTTCCTACAAGTTCTTCAGTCCCATATTTTTCTCCTCCGCCATGCTGATGCATAGCTATTATCGCTGGTGCTGGAAATGTTACATTTTTTGGGATTAGAAGGTAAGCTGCTGCAACTGTTATATTAGATGTAAAAAGATAAAATTTTACTTCTTCATATTTTTCTTTTTCTACTTTCTTTTCTATAACTTCTTCATATTTTTCCCTTTTCAATCCTTTCCCTATATTAGTCCATTCTTCAGATGAAATTACCTTTCTTGACAGTTTGGGAAGAGGTGTACCTAATAATTCAATAATTTTTTCTCTTAAGCTAATATCAAACTTTTTTTTATTATCTTTATTCACATTTTCAATATCAAACTCTTTGGTCTTTTTTTCATCTACTAAAATAGCAATACTAAAAGAATTTGAATAAATATCAGACTCTGGGTTAAATTCTGTTTCATCATCATTAAAGATACTAAACTCTTTATTCTTTGAAGATCTAAAAATAAACAAAACAGAAAACAGCAATATAAGGATTATAGCAAATATAATCATTATTCTTGTTTTTTTAACCATATTCCAAAACTATTTATATCTATTATTCTTAAATCTTTGGTATGGATAAAAAAGGAGTAGAGATAACTTTTAACTGGATATTTGTAGCTGTTGCAGGAGCTATTTTGCTGATGTTTTTTATTTACTTTGCATGGAAACAGATTGACTTGTTTAATACCTTAGGAATAAATGAGGTTGTTCTTGGTGTAGACAATGAAATTAATGCATTTTCTGTAAGCGGCTCGTCAAACAAAATTGTACAAATCCCTTCAGGAGTTTCATTTAAATTTAGCTGCGGAGAAGTTTTATATAAGAATGCTAAAAAAGATACGCTAAGACTTATTTATGGAGATAATGTCCTAAGAGACAATTATGTTTTATGGACAAGATCATGGAATTTTCCTTTTTTTATAGACAACTTATATTATACAAGCAAGGATAATAAGAATTTTTATGTAATAGGAAACAATAACTTTTTGTTTAATATACCAGGCAAGTTTAAAAAATCTGAACAAGCACCTAATGAAGCTGAGAAAAGCAGTGTTATAGTTGACTTTACAAATTCAGGGTTTGAAAAAAGATTTCCTGAAACTAAGGTTCTTGCTGTTGATAAGGCAAACAACATAGTTACATTTTATCCTGAAAACAAGAAAGAGGAATTTTATGGGGAAGAAATGCTTTATGGAGCTATGTTTACAAATTTTGATGACTATAAATGCCTAAAAGAAAAATCTCTTGCAAGGATAAGTATAATTGCGGATTTGTACAAGAAAAAGGCAGAATTATTAAAATCAGGATCAAAGTGCAGCTTTAATTACGATAAGCTAAAGGAAGCATTAGACTTATTTAAAGAGAACCCAATCAGATATAAAGATGTCTTAACTGAACAGGATGAGACTATAAAGAGAAATGGCTGTCCAGGGGTATTTTAATTGGATAAAGACTATTTAGGAAAGAAAGGACAAGTCGAGATTACTGAAACCTTAGTAGTATTATTAGTCATTGTCATAATAATAATCTTAGGAATAGGAGCTTATTATGGCTTTTTTTATAGGAGCCTTGGCAGCTTAGAACAGGAAAAAACTGATGTTGAAAACTTAATACTTCTTAACAATTTTGCTTCACTTCCTGAAGTAAAATGCAGTAAAGAGAATTGTGTAGATATTGTAAAACTATTTAGCTTTAAGGAATTAATAAAAGAAAACAAAGCTTATTATTTTCAAAGATTTAATGATAAGGTGATAGTTGTTGAAAGTGTTTATCCTATGCTTAATTTAGGAATAAATGAAAAAGAATGCACATTATCTGAATTTCAGCAGGTTAACTTTCCTGAAAATTGCGGATTTGTTGTTGTTTATAATGGATTTAACCTTAAAGATGCAAAATATAGTGTGAGCTTGCCTGTTTCACTATATTTTTCAAAATTAAACCAATACAGGATAGGATTATTAAAAGTTTATGAAAAATGAAAGGAAAAAAAGCACAGATTGAGATTTTAGGGCTTGCAGTATTAGTAATAGTTCTTGCTATTATATTAATCATTGCATTAACATTTAATCTAAACAATAATGGAGAAGATGATGTAAGAACTGGATTAATTGCAAATAACTTACTAAATGCTTTAATAAAACAAGAAGGCAAGGTTAATTTTAAAAATCTTGTATTTGAATGCTATGATAATATAAAAAAAGAGCAAACTATGGAAAGCGGATGCAGCAACTTAAATAAAGAAATTAATAAGGCAGTTCCCTTACTTATAGGAAATAAGGAATATGAAATCAGTTTTGAAAGTGATGCTGAAGAATTTTATAAATTTGGAAGCTGTAAAATAGGAATAGAAAGCACTAAATACAGGTTTAAATATGAGGGAATAACTTTTATATCAAGCATCAAATTATGTTAGATTATCATTATTTGAAAAATAACTGATTGACTGATAAAATGAAATCCGAGGATATAGGCTTTATCAAGGCTGTTTTTACTGGAATTTGTTGTTATTTATCTTCTGGAGTGTATAAATGTTTATAAAGAAAAAATATCT
>JACPNF010000046.1 GCA_016185635.1 Candidatus Woesearchaeota archaeon | reverse complement strand
ACTTTTCTCTTACTACGACTCTAAAACCAGTTTCTATACAGGATGTTCCTATTTCTTCAGTATTTTCTAAGACAATCTTTTCTAATATTGGGTAAACTGCTATTTTGTATTTCATTTTTTTAATTTGAAGGTCACTAATTTTGTTACCAATTTTTTGGCCAGAAAGCATATGTAAGAAGCGCGGACTCTCTTATTTGTTGTCTTTTTTCTCCCCGCTCGAATCTGGCACCTTCCCTGTCAAGAAGTTTAATACTTAGTCCTTTTGGTAATCCACCTTGAGATAAAGAATATGCATCTCCAACTCCACCGCAATGATCAAAAAAACCTTCTATCCTAGATTCCAAAGAATATAGTGTTGATTTTAGTTCATGTCCGAGTGCAGCCAAAAAACCGTGTTCTTTGTACACTCTTGTCAAGATATCCCAATATTTTTTTGTTAATTCAAGCTCGTTCATTTTTATTCTCCAATATTTCTATACTTTTGTCCTATTTTCTTTAAATCTTCTAAAACATCTTTTAATTGTACGCCCTTATTATGTAACTCTACTAAAGCCTCCAAGGTTTTTTTAGCATATTCATCTAAAGGCATTTCTCCTTGAAATTCTATTTTGTAAAAAGGTAAATTTGTATCTAAAGTAAAATGATTTATAAGTAAACTATTAAGTGCTATATCTTCACATGCTTGAGGTAACCCATGTTCTATATATCCTCTAACTGATATTCCTCTTCTTCCTTCTATATCAAGCCAATAAACATTATCTTTAGGTGTATAACTTACTTTTATAACTTTAGGTTTTCTTTCTTCTGTTTCTTCTTCCTTTTGTTTTTTTCCTTGTTCTTTTAACAATTTATCTCTTTCATCAGGATAAGCCATGTGAAACGGATTGGGTTCTTGCATTTTTACTCCTTTACTTTTTCTTTTTGTTTTGGCAAATAATGTGCCTCTTCATTTGTAATAGCTATTGGCAAATCACCATTTAAATAACCAAAATATTCTTTTTCAGTCATTTTTCTTGAAAGTAATTTCTCAGGAATTTCACTATTTTCTATAACCAAAAAATCAGCAGTAAATGGAGATTGTAAATCAGATAGATATTTTAATATTCTCTCACAGAGCTGGTCTCCTCGCTGAGCAAATTGTGCTATTACTTCTCTTTTAATTAAATAACTAATAAGACCCATCCCACCAAATTCTTTAAGCTTAAATGTATAATTGTATTCTGTAGAACACATTCCTTCATTATTAAGAAAAATTCTTCTTTGGTCGTCTGTAACTTCTTTCCAAGATTCCTGTAAACCTACAAAATGTCTAATTCTTTTTGCTTTATCTTCTAGCTTTTCTGCTTTCTTCAGTAAATCTTCACATTTTTGGCTTATCATTTTAATTAACTTTTAATCTCTGCTTCCTTTAATATACTTTCAAGAACTTCGTTTGCCCTATTTCTACTTGGTGAAAATACGCTTAATCTTGTTAAAGAGGGAGCAATTCTTTCAAGAAGGAATGTGCTATCTTCTTTATGATAGACTTTGCTTTCCTTGACTAATTGTCTTACTCTTGCTCCACCACCAACGATAGATCCATCTTCTGCTATATGTTCACTTTCGACTAAATTTGTTGTAACTATGGTTATGTTAGTTCTAAAATAGTTTTCTAATTTTGAATAATCTATATAATCAAAATCTTCTTTATTTTCCCAATGATTTGAATTCCAGCCGTCCATTTTAACTCTTACTTAGTATAAATTGTTACTACTTTATAGTTTAAAAGCTTTTTGGTAAAGTCAAAAGATAAAACATAATGGATAAATCACAAAAAGCTTTATAAATATAATATTCACAATAATAGGTATGACACAGAGAAAAGGCGGATTCAGAAGAAAAACAAGGTACAAGCTAAGCAGGGATCCAAGAGACAGGGGAAAAATAAGCATAAGAAAATACCTGCAGAGCTTTAAAGCTGGAGACGGAGTAATCTTGAAGATAAACCCAAGTGTCCATGGAGGAATGTATTTTCCAAGGTTTCATGGAAATCATGGAATAATAAAAGAAAAGAGAGGAGACTGCTATATAGTAAAAATAAAGGACAAGGACAAGGCAAAAAGCCTGATAGTTCATCCTGTTCATTTAACAAGGGTATAAAATGGCTGAAATAGAAATTATGGAAGAAATTGCACTTGCTTTACCAGAAGTAAGGGAAGTATTGGGAAGCATGAAGAAGAGAGACAAGGAATTATCAGCAAAGGCAGCAAAAGTAATTGACTACATTTCAAAAATTAATGATTTAAAGGAAAAAGAAGCAAAAGAAATGGAAAAAAAATTAAATTCAGCTGAAATATCAAGATTAAAACAGAAAAATATAGCAAAAATAATTGACATTAATCCAAAAGATATTGACAGCTTAAGAGCAATATTGGTAGGTGATAATTTAACATTAAAACAGGAAGATTTACAGAAGATTTTAGAATGTCTGAAATAAAAAATACGAAAAATGTTCAAGCAAGAAGCACGAGAGGAAATAGCAATAGTATTGGATTTTTTACCGAACGGGTATCCGTTCGATACAAGACCAATGCACAGGAAGACTGCAATAGTCCAAGCTATGGGAAAAGAACATTTTTTACTTCTTGAATTAGTGCCTAAAAAAGGAATTTTCCTGCAGCCATATGAAGAAGTTTATATGGGGGAAGGAAAAAGAGATAAGATACACCACATAATTGGAAAAATACCTTCAGAAAAACTTACCCAAACTGCACAGACTGAATTAAACGTGATCGTAGAAGATATTGTAAACAAGGATGAAAAAAGATTTGTTGAATTTTTTAACAAATCCCAGCCAATAAACACAAGAAGGCACCAAATACAATTGCTTCCTGGCATAGGAAAGAAACACATGCTCGACATACTTGAAAAAAGGGCTGAAAAGCCTTTTGAAAGCTTTGAAGACATAAAGGAAAGGGTAAAGCTTATACCTGACCCTAAAAAGCTTATAATTAAAAGAATTTTAATTGAAATAAGAGGGGAAGACAAATACAAGCTGTTTTTAGATTGAAAAAGTTTTTAAATAGGGTATTTCTAGGTTTTGATGATGAGTGATGTAAAGCAAATAGTAAGAATAGTAAATACAGATATACTTGGAGGAACAAAGATTTTTCAGGCCTTGACAAAGATTCATGGAGTAAGCTACAACTTTTCAAATGCTGTATGCAATCATTTAGGTCTTGAAAAAACAAAGGCAGTAGGAAGCTTTGAAAATGAAGAAATAAAAAAGATAGAAGAAGTTGTTAAAAACCCTTTAAAATATGGGCTTCCAAGATTTATTATTAATAGAAGGGCAGATATTGAAACTGGTGAAGACAAGCATTTATTAGGCTCTGACTTAAAATTGAGGAAAGAATTTGATGTTAAATTAATGAAGAAGATAAAGACATACAAAGGAATAAGGCATGCCTTAGGTTTGCCTGTAAGAGGACAGGGAACAAAGGCGCATTTCAGAACAGGAAAATCAATAGGAGTAAAAAAAGCAAAGAAGAGTAAGAAGAGTTAAAATGGGAGACCCAAAGAAAAGCAAAAAGAAATATTCCAAGCCATCTCATCCATGGCAAGGAGCAAGAATAAAAGAAGAGGCAGAGCTAGCTAAAAAATACGGGTTAAAAAACAAAAAGGAGCTCTGGAAGATGACTTCCATAATAAAAAAAGTAAAAGAACAAGCAAGATTATTAATTGCAGGGCATACAGAGCAGCACAAAAAAGAAGAAAAACAACTGATTAACAGGCTAGCAAGATTAAACATAATTGCGGAGAATGCAAACCTAGATGATGTTCTTGGATTAACTTCAGACAGCATCTTTAACAGAAGGCTGCAAACCTTGGTTTTTAAATCTGGACTTACAAAATCTATTAGCCAGGCAAGGCAATTTATAATACACAGGCATATAGCTGTAAACGGAAAGGTTATGAGCGTGCCATCATATCTTGTAAAAAAGGATGAAGAAGTTAAAATATCTTTTTATAAAAATTCCAAATTAAACAATGAAGACCATCCTGAAAGAAATAAACCACAGACAGAAGTTAAAGAAGAAATAAAACATGTTAAAGAAGAAATACAGCAAGAGAAAAGACATGAGCTTGTTGAGGTTGAGGCACCTGAAATAATTATTGAGGAATAAAATGGCTGACAGAGAAAAACTAAGATGGGGGATAGCACATATTTACTCAAGCTATAACAACACAATAATTCATATAACTGATATTTCTGGATCTGAAACAATTTCAAAATCATCTGGCGGAATGGTTGTCAAGTCTGACAGGCTGGAAAGCAGCCCTACTGCTGCAATGAATGCTGCAAAACAAGCTGCAGAAGAAGCAAAAGAAAAGGGTATTAATGCTATTCACATCAAGATAAGAGCGCCTGGCGGACATGACGGACCAAGCAGTCCAGGACCTGGAGCACAAGCAGCAATAAGAACATTATCACGTGTCGGGCTAAGAGTTGGAATCATCCAAGATGTAACTAGTGTTCCTTCTGATGGATGTCGCAAGCGTGGAGGCAAAAGAGGAAGACGCGTTTAGTACTATATAGTAATAAATTATTTTATACCAAATATATTAACTTTAGCATAACCTCCTCTCCTTAATATTTTTTCTCCAGTTTTTACAACCCTTTTAGATTTTATCAAAGATTCTGCATAAGTAGGATGCCCATTCAAGTGACTTCTTATTGTAGACTGTGTAACTTGTAATTCATTGGCTAATTCGTTAACTGTCTTCGGACTTCCTTGCAATACTTGGACTAAATCCGGATGATACTGAAGAAAATAAACGAAGTGATTTCTCAGCAAACTAATCTCTTTTTAGTTTTCTTTTTTCCACTTGCAAAAACCACATTCCTGGCTAGAATTAGGAACCTCTTGTGTTTCCAATATATTTACAGCATTTTCAAATACTTTCTCGCCGTTTTCCGCACTTGTTGGGAGTTTAATGAGCTTGGTATCAAATAACACTTCTCCTGTTCCAGTAACTTTGTTTGGATAATAAAACAATAAATAGGAATAATCCTCTGTTTCATAGCCATTTTTCCTTAAAAGAAAATTATACATGTTCATTTGGACCTGATAATGCTCATGAGTGTCTTCTTTTAATGGGAATCCTCTTGTTTTATAGTCAAGAACTATTAATTTGCTTCCTTTTACTAATAAATTATCAACAGCCCCATGAAGAAGAATTCCTTTTCTTTTATCTATATATTCAAGTCCTTGCCTGTTGTTTCTCCAGACTTTGAGTTTTTCCTTGTCATTAAATAACTTATAATCATTAATATTGCTGCTTTTTAATTCTGGGGGAAGTTCATTCTTTTCCATAAACCTGTCAAAATGTTCCTTCAAAATCTTGTCCATACCTGAAGGAAGGGAAGGAAAAATGCCTGCCGGCCTTGAAATCTTTTTAATTATCTGAAGCCAGAAGCACTTTTTACATTCAAGCATTAAGTTAATTGAAGATGGAGATAACTTGTACATCTTCTTAATAATGTTTTTAATATTAATAAATCTATTTTAATCTTGTACGTGTTTAGCTCATCTCAGAAACACAAAATATGAGGGTTTTGATGGGTCAAATTTTTTCACAAAAATTTAAAATGCATAGATAAGCTTTATAGAACCAAAATAGATTTTAGGAGGTAAACACGTACTTAATCTTGTAATCATTATATTTTTTTACAAGTATATTTATATATTTCATGTTACTCAAAAATAAAAAATGGAAGAAAAAGAGGCAGGTGAAGAGGTAGAAAGTAAAAGGATTAAGATTGACAAGAATGTTATAATAATGTTTTTTGTCATAATTCTTTTTGCACTTGCTATAATAAAGATCGACTCTCCAGATTTTAAATCATTTTCACTAAATAAGATAACCGGCTTTGCTGTAAATACCCCGAGTGTTTCAAATAATACTGTTTCTGAGCCATTAACTGAGAAAAATTCAGATGCAAACAAAAAGAAGGATTTTATTCTTGACTTAAGTGAGGGATTTGACATTGTCACATGCGGATACACTTATCAGGATGTAAAAGAGACATTCGGCCAGCCTAACCAGACTGTTTACAGATATATAGACTCTTTATATGACTCCAAAAAAATTCCTTTAGGGATAACTTACGTCAATGGAAGCGTAAGAGTAGAGTATTACTTCAAGGATGAAAATTTAAGAAGCCCTCACCTCGAAAGAGCTTATTATTCTTATGACAATGTAGTAATAAAGAAGATAGACAGATGTGACTAACTGTTATAAAAGAATGAATGCGTCAGATAGAATTAATTAGTTTAAAATTTTCAATAGTTCTATTATTTCTTTCGTATTACAGACCTTGATGCTGTCTTGTTTTTTAAGATTTTTATCATTAGACCAGACTACACTAAAATCATAAGCTAAAGCACAGGCAATAAAGATTACATCATCAACATCTATATCTTTTACAATTTCCAAAGCTTCTTTTTTATGTTTTAATAAAACTTCTGAAGGAACAATAAGAACTTTACTTAATATAATATCAAGCAAATCTTCAAATTCATCTTTATTTAATCTGGATTTTTTTATTAATTCATCATAATGCTTTTCCAATTCTTCAAATATAAAAGAAGGAAAAAGAAAGAAACCTTTAAAATTCAATATAATTTTCCTTATTATAGAGTCTTTAATTAAAGCAGAAAACAGGATATTTGAATCAAGAATTATTTGCATTCAGAAACCTCTTTGTTGCTAAAGATTTTATTTTTTTGCTAAAAGTTTGAACATCTTTTTCTGTAAGCTTGCTTTTTTGTGCTATTTTTTCAGCTAATTTTAAGGTTTCTAATCTTTCTATTATTGCTTTTCTAGCTACTTCACTCCATCTTATTTCTGCAAATTTTTTCATTTCTTTTTGCACTTCATTTGGCAAAGATAGTGTAATATTTCCCATACAAATATATATGTGAGTTCACATATTTAAAGTTTTTGATTTATTGTACGTGTTTAGCTAGTCCAGTACAATAATTCTAAAATACTTGATTTACTGCAGTTTTATTGGGGGAGCAATAAGAGGAAAATGATATGAATATCCCCCAAGAAATATGTGATAAATGCAGGCCATTCTTTAAGATTCTTGTTGATAAAATAAATGAACTAGAAAGAAGGCTTCTTGCTTATGAAAATTCAAATACTCCTCCTTCTAGGAATCAAAGAAAATATCCAAAAAGAGAGCTAAGTGGAAACTTAGCAGGTGCTCCAAAAGGACATAAGGGAACAACAAGGTCTTACAAAGAACCAGATAAAATAATTGATGTCAGGCAGGAAGCATGCAATAAATGCAGGCATCCATTAAGCAAGCCAATTAAGATTACCAGGAGAATCATAGAAGATATTCCAGAACCACAGCCGATAATAGT
>JACPNF010000048.1 GCA_016185635.1 Candidatus Woesearchaeota archaeon | reverse complement strand
CAATATTGGAAAAACAATAAAGGGCATCTTGCAACAAAAGCATATTTTGATAAGAAAAGTTTAGTGAAGGAAGTTAGGAGAGCTTTGAGAAAGGATATTTTAGTGCCAAATATATCCGATTATTAAAGTTATATACTATAGTTACGATATTGCAAAAATGGCCACATAGGTAAGTCTTGGTCTACAGAGTTACCATACCAAATAAATTTATAACCAGTTTCATTTGATAAACGCTGAGCTTCATAAAAAGATGTTTTTGCCATTTCTATGTCTGGAGGTTTTGTCTGGACATGATCTAAAACTAATACAGGCATTTGGTAATACTGAAGAACAGAAACTAACATGTCAATCTCTTTTTGATTTCTTCTATTACCTTTTTTATCAATATTAAGAGAATACTCACCATAATGTGACTTAGCTTTTATGCTTTCATATGTACTTGTCATTTCTTCAAATAAAAAAGCATCAATATAAGGAGCCATTTCTGGCAAAACACCAAAACCTCTATTTGGAACTAACAATAGGTTCTGATATTTTTCTCTTATTTTCCTAATTAAATCAACCATTCCTTGCTGCATATTATTTTCATCAGGCAAACCTTCATATAAATCAACAACATCAACTAAATCCATCATTAAACCATCGTACTGACCATCACCAAGCCAAAGGATATATGGGATTTCTTCGTTTAGTATTATATTATGCCATTTTTGATTGCTTGCATCTACAAAATAAGAGCCTTTCCATCCAGGATCCTCGCTTATAAATATGGAATTATCTTCAGTTATAGTTGTTCTTGGTATGTTCAAATTGTTTGGGGTTTTCTCTGCAGGCTCCCAACCAGCCCAATAGCGTCTTCCATCGTCAGCCTCACCAACACTTATGTAAGCTAAAATTATTGTGCCTGACTTCTTTAATTCAGAAAGAAATTTTTTGTCTGGGACATTATAAGGCTCAATTACTACAATATCAAATCTCTTCAATTTTTCCAGGTCTTCATCATTGTAGTCCTGATAAACATTTGCATATGAGGTTATATTCATTAAGGAAAGTTTTGTAATTTCATTACCTGGCATAGCTTGTCTTTCTTTTTCAGAGCACCCTCCAATTAAAACTGCAACAAGCAATACGAAAATCCAAATTATAACCTTAGTTTTCATTATCATAAATTATTTTCTTATTATTCTTAAATCTTTGCGAAGTATATAATTTATACATTACTTATAGATTTGTTACTATCTTAATAACCTCTAAAATTTCTGTAAATAAAAAGTAATAATAAAAAATTTGTAAGTTAACTGAAGAATAGAACTTGATAAAAAAACAATTATAGATTATTTTTTATCTCATCTAAGAATCTTTTTATAGTTTTTGGGATAAATTCTGGCTGAGTTTTTAGTATTTCTGCAGTTTTTTTTAATAATTTCTCGTCTGAACCTTCTTCTTTTTTATTAGATGTTAAGATAAAATCATCTTTTGTGAAACTTTTCTTTTTTATTACTTTTTTCCACTTCATAAACAATTCTTCTGCTCTTCCTGGAACCTGTTCTTTAGTGCAGTTTAATAGCTTAGACACTCTGTCTAAAATATCATTTTCAAGGTTTAATTCTGCCTCAGCTGCCTTTCCTGACTTGAATTCTATCCTTACAATGTTATCTGATATCTTGTTTGACTTTAGTATTTTTATAAGGCCTGCCTCTGAGGTATTGTCTAAATGCGTTCCTCCACAAGCTTCAACATCAGTATTTAATATGTTTACAATCCTCAGGTTTTTTCCTATTGGGACTCCTCCCTGGTAGATTAACATCCCATATTTCTTTTCTGCCTCAGATTTAGGCATGAAGCTTTTTTCTATTTTTATCTTTTTATTAACTATCCTGTTTGATTCTTCTTCTATTTTTTTTAATTCTGCTTCTGAGACTGGCTGGTAATGGGTTATGTCTATTCTTGCCTTTTGAACATCCTTGAATGCTCCTGCCTGGTTTACATGATTTCCAAGTACTATTTTTGCTCCTGCATTGACAATATGGGTAGTTGTATGATGCTGCATTAGTTGATAACGCCTGTTCCAGTCTATTTTTCCTTTTATTGTATCATTTATTTTAAACTCAGGATTTTCCCTAAGGACATGGACAGTTATATTTTTTTGCCTGAATACATCAATTACTTCATACCTTTCTAAATAGCCTGTGTCATGCAGCTGTCCTCCTGAAGTTCCATAAAAAAGAGTTTTGTCAAGAACTACTTTATTATCAATTACTTTCAATATCTTTGCTTCAAAATTAACTGCTTTCTCATCATTATAAAATAATAATTCTGTTTCCGGCAGGTTATTTAAGTCCAGAGTTTCTTCTTTTACTGTCTGGTATTTTTGCTCTTTTTTTTCATGAAGCGCTGAAATTAATGCATAAAAATTAGGAGGTATCTTTATTTCTTTTTTCAGTTTTATTGCCTCTTCTTTTATTGTTTCTGGGGTAATTCCATAAGAATCATACAAAGTTAAAAGATCTTTTTCAGTAATTTCTTTTTCCATTAAGTTTACTATTATCTGGTTTGATTTCTGCTTTGTTGACTGGTATTTGCTTTTTTCATTTTTCAATATTTTTTCAACATCTTCCAAGTTTTCCCTAAGTTCTGGGAATAAAGGCTTTAAGTAATTTGCATGAAGCTCTATGAGCTTGTTCCAATCTATGTTCCAGTAATATTTTTCCATAAAGCTTTCTGCTCTCCTGAAGATAGTCCTTAAATTATATCCTCCAGCTACATTTGAAGGCAAAGCTGAATCTGTTATAGCAAATAGCAATGTTCTTGCATGCTCTGCAATAGAATACAGAGCTGCTGATGGAAGTATTTCATTTCTCAGCTCATTTTCTTTTACTTTTAAATTCTGGGATATCTTTTTCCACATGCTATCTATGTTTTTAACTTCATCAACATTCAAGTAAGAAGAGTAAGGAAGAAATTTTTTCATCAAGTCTTCATTTGTTTTAATTCCTGTCTGCTGCTTTAAATATTTTATAACTTCTGGAAATGTAGCTTCATAGCTTGATGATGTTCCCTGGGTAAACCACGCTGCCCTCTCCTGGCCCTGACCCATATCAAGGACTTTTATTTTTAATTCATTTATTTTTTCATTATTTATTTCATATTGCATGTAAACCTGGTTTGATATTTCAAGGCCTTCTGAAAAGAACTCAAGAGAATTTCCCAAGTTTCCGCCGCCTATCCACGCATCTTCATGAATTACTAAGTCTTTGTTTTTTAATCCAAGGCCTTTGTTAAGCCATGTCAAATGGTCTTTCAAGTATTTGTTAATGTCATATTTTTCAGGCTTGACAAAAGCATGCTGACCCATCATTGAAAATCCAGTAAAATGACCTGTCAATCCTACATTGTCAACATCATTAAATCTTAAACAAAATTGTGGGATGACCAATGGATTTGCTGGAGGTTCTATTTCTCCTGATACTACAAAAGGCTGGAATGCTGCTATTGAAGCTATTGTAAAATCTGTTGTAGGATTCCACCTTGCTACACTTGGGTATCTTTTTATTGGTGTATAACCAAGGTCTTTATGAATTTTAGAGAATTTTTCCCATACTTTTAGATAATCCAGCTTATTTTTGGTTACTGGCTTGTTTATGAACCTGAAACCACCGGAACACAGCGGATCACCGCAGTAATCATTTTTTTCTATTGACCAAAAATAATTAGGACAATTATTGCACTTGTATCTTTTAAAATCCAAGTTTTTTAAAGTTTTTACAGGAAAATATTTTTCAGGATCTTTTTGGATTTTTTCCTTGAAATTTTGCTTGATTTCCTTTTCTGAGAGCATAACTAAACTTAAGAATTTTTATTTATAAATATTGCCTTAACAACGAAAGTTAATGTCTACTTTATTAATTTCATAACTTATTTCAACTTCATCAAATGGTTCACCTAATAATTCTTTATCACTTAACCTTGCAACAATTTTCGAATCACTTAGAGTAATATAATGTGCTTCTGTTAATACCCCTTCATAAACTACAAATTTTGTAGTTATTTTATAACCTCTTGTAGAAGTAAATTTATCTTTTACAAATCCACTTACTTCTCTGCCTTTAGCATATCTAGAAAAATAAGAACCCCCGAGGCGAGCATTCACTTTAACTGTAACAGTATTAGGAATACTTGCTAATCTAAGCTCGAGAGTTGAGGGATGAATTTCCTCTTCGCATACTTTTTTCCTTCCTTTAAATAATTCTTTTAAGTCTCTTAACATTTTATTACTTTTTTACATACTTCCTCTTTAAAAACCTTTTTGTCATTCTAAAAGATATTCACATTCATCCATTGCCCTTATTATCTCGATTAAATATGGATTGTTTCTATTTATTGGGCCTTGTGCTATTTTTGCCATTTTTTCTTGCAGTTCTTCTGTATTTTCAGGGTTTTCTTTTTCAATCTTTTCTGCATATGCTTTTAACTGTAATCCTTTTAGAGCTAAAATCATTTTATCGCATTTAAAATCTTTACTTACTTCTTTATCTTTCTGCAATATTAAACCAGCAGAAATAATTGCATCTTCAAATGCTGCTACTGCTTCTTCATAATGTTTAGTTTTAGCAAGTCTAGAACCTCTTTTTATATTGGAAATTAGTTTTTGGCTTTCTTTTTTAAGAAGAATATTATCAATCGACATTAATCATAATTTTAAACTATCCAGCTTTCTTTGTATCTCTTCCAAGTCCAATGTTAATTCATCTTTTTCAACTACTTTAGGTTTTTCCATGATTTTTCCTATAAAAACATGTTTTTTTTCTTCCTCAAATTCAGGAAGCTTCAGACCTAAACTATCTAAAAGAGATTCTATTTCTGATGTAAGAACTTTTAATTTGAAACTTTCCTTTTTCTTCAAACCAGATACATTTACTAAATTTTCATAATCTTGCACAAGCTCCACAGATACTTTTGCTACCTCAAGGATTCTTGACCTCATGCCTACATGATCTTGAAGCCTTACAAAAATATCCTCGCTACTATCCTTAATCATGTTAAACTTCAAATAAATCTTTATCTACTTTAATGATCTTATGTCTTATTTCATTTAATTTATTCTGCCATTCTTCCAGTTCCCTGTCTTCCTGCTCTTTTAATCTTTTTAAATTATTAAAAACTCTCTCTGCTTCGCCTAATTTTTCCTTTATCGCTGATATTGTCTTTATAGACTCTTTGTATTTTGACATCTTAACAAAAATAGGCTTATGATCTTCGCTTTCAAGCATAGGCATTTCTTTTTTTAAGTTAGAAGAAAACTCACCTAAATCATAATCTTCCTTTTCAATTAATTCTGGAGGTGAAAACTTGTCTTCAAAGCTGAAATCTTCTGTTGGCTTTACTTTTTTGAACTCTTTGTCTGACAACTGTTCATCATAGAATGGAAGATCTGGTTCTGGCATAGATTTAAACCTGTCAGAAGGCAGTCGAGGAAACTCTGGCAAAGGCGGGAGCCTTTCTACATTCCCCTTCTTTTTAAAAAAATCCATATTACATACCTTATTCAGGTTTTTGTTTTTTCTTTATTAAAAGTTTCTTATTATTATAAAGTAGTTATTTGCTTATTCACCTTCAAACTTAACTAGTGAGAATACTTTTTGGCCTTGATTTTCTAACTTTTCACGCCCTTTTAAGTCTGGCAATTCTATAACAAAAGCACATTCATGAACTTTTGCATTTAGTTTTTCTATTAGTTTTACAGCTGCTAAACATGTACCTGCAGTAGCAACTAGATCATCTATAAGTAAAACACTTGATCCAGAAGTTATTGCATCTTTATGAATTTCCAGTGCATCTTTTCCATACTCCAAGGAATATTCAACCTTATGAGTTTCATAAGGCAGTTTTCCTGGCTTTCTTAAAGGTACAAAACCTAATCCTAATTTATGAGCTATGGCTGCACCTATAATAAAACCTCTTGATTCTATACCTGCAATAACATCTATGTTACTATGCTTATATCTTTCTGCAAGCAGGTTTATGACTTCATTAAAGCCTTCAGGATCTTTTAATAAAGTAGTTATATCCCTGAACATTATGCCTTCTTTAGGAAAGTTTGGAATTGTTCTTATTTTTTCTTTTATAGAATCTAATTTTTCCTGCATATTTATATTCGCTGAATAATTTTTATAAATTTTTAGGTTTTACAGAACAATATTTATTTTAAATCTTTAACCAATGTACAAAGCCTTACTTCGTCTTTGATAAATTTTCTAAAACCTGTAAATTGCTTTGAATCATAATGCTCGTAGCCTAATTTTTTGAAAAAAGTAAAAGCACTTTCTCTTGAATAATAAACCTGAACATAACACCTTTTTATTTTATGTTTTATTAAATTATCTTCAAAAATAGCTACCATTCTTTTTCCTAAACCACCTTCCCTATATTTTTTATCTAAAGTGATGTGAAAATGTGCTGAATCTACTGGTATTTTAGGAATTTGCAGATAACCTTCTTTAAAAAACCAATTTACTATATCAAAATTTTTATTTTTGTAATAACCTAAAATAAATTTAGTAGCTCCTATGATAATAGAAGAAATATAAATTAATGGCTTTATGATTTTATATTTATTATAATTTACACATCCTAAGAGATAGCCCGCCAGTTCATTTTTATCAACTACAATTAAACTAGATTCTGGTTCATAGTCTGTATAATATTTTGTTTCAATGTCTGCAAAAATCTTTCTATCACTAAAAGCATTTTCTAAAGGCAGCCCAATAAAACAAGTATCGCAGCAAAGATTTCTTATAACATTGCGATACTGTTTATTATAATGTTTAATCTTTATCTCTAAACTCATTAGATTATATTTGTAATTTTTATTAAAAATTTTTGTATTTAAGAAAAAATTAATCTTCAGCTGGCAGGTGCACTAACGGACTACCTTCAGGCCATGTAAAATCATACCTTTTTGTTTTAAAAGTTCTTTTCATGAACTTTCTGGCTTTCATTCTTAGACCCCAACTTAATATACTTTTTATAGAACTATATTCTTTATGACTAGAATAGTTTCCTTTTCTAATTCTTTCCTTAATTTTTTTTACTAACTCATGGCCTGTTTTCCATTCAAATTCTTCAAATCCTATAAATGATCTTCCAATTTCTTCCATAAAATCTCTTAATGGTTCTTTGAAATAAGGCAGATGTGCATTTGAGACTGGAACAATGGGATATGCCCATTCTGTGTTCTCAACAATCTTTTCTTGTTTTTTTCTTCTTCCAAAAATTCTTTGAGCATCCCAGTATACACCATCAAGCTTAAGGCATAAAATCATATTGTTTATTGACTTCAAACTTTGTAATGCTTCAATTGTTTCAGGAGGCACAAGAATTAATGATCCCTGCTCTGTAGCTTCTTTTATTACTTTTTCCAAGCTTTCACCAGGCTTGTGAGGCTTTTCATTAAAATCAATACCAATTCTTAATAAAGTAAGGAGTTTACCTTCATGCAAAACCGGACTATTAACACCATACATAAAGGTTATTTCTCTTTGAACATGAGAAAAAGTATCAATTACCTTAAAAGCAGTTAGTATATCCTTATGAGAACCAGAACCCCAAACATATGGGATTACCTCAAAACCTGCTGGAAGATTTTTTCTGTCCTCCCAGAATTGCTTAAATCTCTGGTCTGGATTATCATCGAAATCTGTATATCCTATAACACCAACAATATCTATGTCTTCTGAAGAATAAACTAATTCCTGAATACCAAATATTCCTTTAAAAGGCAATGGATATGTCAGTAAATCTGCTGTTTTTTCCATACAGCCCAGATTATAACTTTGATTTATAAACCTTTTTATATAAGAATATATTTAAGTTTACTAATGAATATTTTAACAGAAAAAGAGGCTGAAGATTTTTTAGAAAAGAATGGATTTCCAGTTGCAAAAAGGATAGTAACAAAAGATTTAAGCCAGGCAATAAAAGCAGCTGAAAAAATAAGATACCCTGTTGTATTAAAAATAGTTTCCAAGAAAATCCTACATAAATCTGATGTTGGTGGAGTAAAATTAAACATAAAAAATGAGGAAGAATTAAAAAAAGCTTTTGATGAACTAAAAAAAATAAAATATTTTGAAGGAGCAATTGTTCAGGAATATCTTGATGGAAAATATATAATTTGCGGGCTAAAAAAAGATGAAACTTTCGGGCATGTACTTGTTTTTGGATTAGGAGGAATTTTTACAGAAGTTATAAAAGATGTTTCTTTCAGAGTCTGTCCAATAAATAAAAAAGAAGCAGAAGACATGATAAAAGAAATAAAAGGATACCAGATATTAAAAGGGATGAGGGGAGAAAAGGCTGTAAATTTAGATTCTATTTCAAATGTTTTAATAAAACTAAGCAATTTGGCGCAAAGATATAAAAATATTCATGAACTGGATATTAATCCTTTAATTGTTAATGAAAAATCTTCAAAAGTAATTGACGCCAGGATAGTTTTTAATTAGCGAGTCATAAAATAAAATTTATATGGACTACAGGTTTTGTGTCATTTTCGAAAGCCATAACAGTATCTCCGAAGACTAATTCTTTACTGAAAAGTTAATAGAAAATTAAAAGCATTGGGGCATCGCCCCTAATGCTTACCAATGAAAATAAAGAAATATATCGTGAACTTCCTTAATAAGGCTTTAGCACCATTTAAGAGAAATAGCAAAATCGATTCCAGAGTTTATTCCAATGTTTTATTGAAGATAGCGGGAAGAAATACCTATATAGAAACATTAACTGATAAAGCTGATTCTTTTCATAGAAGAGTAGAAAATAGTTATGAAGAATCCATTATAAATTCGTTTACAAAATTAATTTCGAAATTGGTTAAGCATACGAAATTAACTAAAGTTAAATTAGCCATTGATATTACAGATGAAGATTTTTATGGAAAGACAAGCAATTTATGGATTCATGGATGGACTGGAGAAAAAGGCGTTAGGGGAAAATTCAAGTACATTGTTTTAAGCAGAGTTGATGAATTTAAAATCCCAATTATGGCTTTGCCTTTTTATGTTGGGATGAATATTAGCAAAGCCATCAATTTCTTGCTTGAATTAGCAAGAAGATTATTCAGGAGTATTTCTGTTGTGTTATTTGACAGGGGATTTTATTCGGGTAAAATAATCCAATTATTAGAGAACTTAAGAGTAAATTACCTGATGTTTATCCCAAAGAACAAGGCTATAAATAGATATTTAGAAGAAATGAGGGGTTTTAGCTCAAGAGAAGCTGAACATGAAATCAAATGGAATGCAAATAAAACTATGAATAAAATCAAAACTAAATTAGTTTTGATTAAGAATTTCATTGGCAAGAATAACAAAATTTACGATTGGTGCTTTGCCACCAATCTTTCATTTGCATTTGCAAATGAGTATATCTTCTTGTACAAGAAAAGATGGCAAATTGAGACTAATTTTAGGGTTGAAGATGAAGCTAAAATTAAAAGCAAATCAGCTAATTATATGGTAAGATATTTTTATTTCATGTTTTCTTTATTGCTTCATGCACTATGGTTAATATTTGGTAAGAAAATACAATTCAAGAGATTTATTTATGAATTGGAAAACTTATTTGGGTTTGAGCTTATTGGATTAAGGCACGTTTCTGTTGTTTAATCTTAATGACTTAGCGAGAGCTATGCTCTAAACTGAGATTTATCTCCCTTCAGCAGGGGAGATTATAAGAACCACAAGTTCTTATTAAAAGAAATTCGCTTTTATCTGAGTTTTAAAAATACTTTAAGAGGTTCTTTCGGAGATACTGCATAAGCCGAAACATTTAAATAATCTATATGACACATAAGCCGAAACATTTAAATAATCTATATGACAACTTTATCATATGCTTAAACTACGGCAAATTTACCAGATGAATAATCTTCATAAATTATTTTTCAAAGCATTTTCCAATCAGACTAGACTAGAAATTATCCAGTTATTAAAAAAGGAACCTCTTACAGTTACAAAAATATGTGATAAAACCGGTTTTGAACAGAGTAGAGTATCCCATAATATCAAATGCTTGGAGCATTGTGGTTTTGTAAAAGCTACTCAAAATGGCAATTTTAGGGAGTATGCTCTAGATAAAGAAACTATAATACCTGTAATTGATTTATTTGAGAAACACATTCAGAAATACAAGGAAAGGCTAAAAACTTGTAAGATTATAACATAATACGGAGGGAAGAAAAATGGTTAAAGTAATAATGTATGGGACAAAAACTTGTCCGTTTTGTAAAAAAACAAGAGAATTTTTTAAAGAACACAAGGTAAGATATAAAGATTTTTATGTTGAAAAAAATAAAAAAGCCAGAGATGAGATGATCAAAAAATCAGGCCAGATGGGTGTTCCAGTTATTGATATTGATGGCACTATAATTGTGGGTTATGCTGAGAGGACATTGAAAAAATTATTAAAAATAGGAGGTTAAAATGAAAGAAATTCATGGCAATGTTACCTGCCCTAAATGTGGACATGTCCAGAAAATGAATATACCTGCAGATAGTTGTATTCCTTTTTATAAGTGCAATGGTTGCAAAAAAACCATTTCAGCAAAGGAAAAATGCTGTGTATTTTGTGATTATGGTGATAAAACATGTCAAGTAAATCATAAATAAATTAAATTTTAAAATGAAACATTTAACAGCAGAAGGCCTGGAGTATTCACAAATAAATTCTTTTATTTTTATAGGGACAAATATGTGCTGTCAGTTTCACTTCGATAAATCTTTATTAAAGAAGGGAATCAGGGCTGATATAAGCATGGAAGAAAAGAAAATTGATACACCTTTCGGTGTTTATTATTATCTATGGCTACCTGTTAATAACCACAAAGCACCTACACAAAAGCAACTTAATCTGGGTGTAAATGTTCTTGATTTTTTTGTTAAAAATAAGATCAAATGTTATGTTCACTGTAAAAATGGTCATGGAAGAGCCCCAACCTTAGTTTCAGCTTATTTGATAGCTACTGGCAAGAATGTTAAAGAGGCAGTAGAATTCATAAAGAAAAAAAGAAATTCTATTCATCTCGATAGAGTTCAAATTAATTCTCTAAAAAAGTTCGAAGAAAATCAAAAAGTTAATGATATGAATTAATCCTTTGATAGTAAATAAAAATCTTCAAAGGTAATTGACGCAAGGATAGTTTTTAATTGACAAGAATTAAAAATCTTTTTATCTTTGTAGTATTATGCTGAAGATAGACCTTCATACGCATTGCAATGAGGATCCTGTTGACAGGTTCATAAAACATTCGCCTGAAGAACTTATAGACCATGCTGCAAAAGAAGGATTTAATGCTCTTTCTATAACATGCCATAACAAGGTTGTTTTTTCCAGAAGCCTGCAAAAATATGCAAATTTAAAAAATATATTACTAATTCCGGGAGCAGAAAGGGATATTGAAAACAAACATGTGCTACTTTTCAATTTTACACAAGAGGAAATTGACAATGTAAAAACATTTAATGATTTAAGAGAGAAAAAGAAACTTAACCAGTTAGCTATCGCACCTCACCCATTTTATGTTCATCCGAATAGCATTTCTTTATTTTCAAAACTTGAAAGAAACATAGATGTTTTTGATGCAATAGAATATTCCAATCTTTATTTTAAGGGGTTAAATAATCTAAACAAAAAAGCAGATAAAATAGCACAAAAGTATAATTTACCTATGGTTGGGAATTCTGATCTGCACAGGCTGGATTTTATAGGTTCAAATTTTACTTTAGTTGATGCAGAGAAAAATGTCCTGTCTGTAATAAAAGCAATAAAGGACAAAAAAGTCGTAATTTCTTCAAGGCCGAGGAGCTTTTTAGAAGCAATGAGAATGTTCAGCTACTTTGCAACTGGCTTAACAAAACAGAAGATTTTTAAAATATACTAAGAAATTAATAACATGGTCTTTATATCTTTTTTAGAAGTAATTTATCTTATTGTACTTACTTTTGTAGTAGGATATATATTTTCAGGATTCATAAAAAAGCCCAGGACTGAGCTTGATATCTTAGATCAATACAAAAATAAATATTTTAACTGGGAAGAAATTAAGCTTGCAATTATTGTTGCTGCTCCTGCTGTTGTCCTGCATGAGCTTAGTCATAAATTTGTTGCAATACTTTTCGGGCTTGATGCTGTGCTGAAATTATTCTTTGAAGGCTTGGGATTAGCTATATTTTTAAAACTTATCAATTCACCTTTCTTAATAGTAGCACCAGCTTATGTTTCCATATCTGGCAGTGCAACTGCTTTTCAGTCAATGATTACATCATTTGCAGGGCCATTTGTAAACCTGATTTTATTTTTAATTGCTTATATCTTACTGAATAGGGCAAGGCTTACAAAGAACCAGGCAGTAATACTCTACTTGACAAAACAAATAAACCTTTTATTATTTATATTTAATATGCTACCAATACCACCTTTAGATGGAAGCAAAGTATTCTATAACTTGTTTAAGATTATTTTTTAGATTTTTTCTTAATTTTTGCGCTTTTTGTCTTTGCAGGCTTGTTTTTAAGAAGCTTTTTCCTCTGCGCTTTTTTTCTTGCTTTTTTTCTTTCAATAAATGCTTTTTGCTTTTCTCTTTCTTTTTCCAGCCTTTTTTCCATTAATTTCTTTTCTTTTTCTTCTACATTTGTTAATTCCTGGAGTTCCAGCTTTATTGTTTCTATTTCCCTTTTTATTTTTTCAACGTTTTTCTTGCCTTCTTCCCTTATTAATATTTTTCCGCATTCAGGGCATTTAAACTCATATTCCATTGCATTTGTTGAATCAAACCTTACACACTGTGAAGGGCAGACAAAATAAGTTTCACTGGTTTCTCTTTCAACTCTTTTCTTCAGCATGTTTATCTTGTTGTTTTTAAAAGATACAAGAAGTTCCCTGACAATTTTTTCGTTAAAAGACCAGAAATAAATATAACCGTAACCTGTGTTGCCTTTGTCTTTTTTCTTTGTAAAATCTACCAGATTATATGTGCTTAGCCTGTAAAGCATGTTTCTTACCTGATTTACAGTCATGTTCAGCTTTGATGCCAGTTTAAATTCAGAAATGCTCTCTTTTTTTCTTAATGCCTGGACAAGAGGAACAACTTCCTTTCCTGAAATCTCAAGAATTAGATCATCAATAAGCTTCTCTAAGACATTCATGTATTTTATTATAAAAAGATAAGATATAAAAAACTTTGGGTGATTTTATTTCTTAAACATATTCCATTCATGCTCCATTATGAACATGTAAGCCTCATACAAACCAGGAATTCTGCTGAAAACAGATTCAAATACATCCCAGTCAGATGTTTCTGTTGGGCTTACAAACAAGCCAGACATTACTAATT
>JACPNF010000049.1 GCA_016185635.1 Candidatus Woesearchaeota archaeon | reverse complement strand
TAAAAGTTGGAATAGTTTTTGATTAAACTTTTCTTAAAAGTTTAGCTGGGATGAATTGCTTTTCTGAAAAATTTTCATAAAATCCGGAAATCTTTCAGTGAAACCGGAAATCTTCCAAAAATCTTTCTTGAATAGTGATGAATTACAATAAAGCTTAAATAACAAAAAGTCTTTTAAGAGTTATACCGGATGAAAGACAGGTTTCTTTCAATCAGCTGGCATCAGATGAACATGCCTTAACAGCAGATGACAACCTGAAAAAAGGTTTGAGTGCTGAAACTCATAAAGCTCTAGAGTTAGACCTCAGGGCTTTTTAGCCTGAGTAGTTCACATAAATTTGATTACCAAAAGTTAATGAGTCTTGTCTTGAAGAAAAAATTAAGGTGCCTAAATTATTGGTCTCTGACATGGAAGGGACTATTTTTAGGAAAGCTATCAAAGACTCTAAATTCGGCATTGCTCCAAGTGCGTGGACTTTAATGGCTGAGCATTTGGGTCCAGAATGTTTAGCAGAAGAAAATAAGATAAAAGAAAAGTTAAGCAAAGAAAGGTATCCTACAGTCGAGTGGGTTCCTGATAGTGCAAGATTATTGCAGAAGTATGGTTTAAAAAAATCTCTTTTTGATTATGTTTTGTCTTTAGTAGAATATCATCCTAGGATTCATGAAACTTTTAAGATTTTGAGAGAAGCAGGAATTAAAACAGCTTTAGTTTCAGGTGGTTTTAAAGCTCAGGCTGACAAGGCTCAGATTGATTTGAAAATTGATCACTCTTTTACAGCTTGTGAATTCTTCTGGGATAAAGAAGGAAACTTAGAGCATTGGAACTGCCTTCCAGCAGATTATGAAGGAAAACTTGATTTCATGAAATTAGTTATAAGAGAGTATGGTTTTGATCCTGAAGAATGTGCTTTTGTTGGTGATGGTATAAATGATGTTATTCTGGCAAAAGCAGTAGGTACGTCTATTGCTTTTAATGCTCATCATGATTTGCAGAAAGCTGCAACTTATGTTATTAATCAGCTGAAAGGACAAGAAGATTTCATGGCAATACTGCCTTATTTGGGTTTAGCAATACAATAACATAAAATATATATCTTTTAGATAAACGCAGGTTTATATAGAAAAAAAACTTTTTATTTTTATGAAACATAATCTAAAAGTCGTAACCATATTAATAGTTATGTTCTTAATTGCCCAATATATTGGCTTATACATAAGCAATACCTACACTCCAAGTATAAATAATAATTACATTTCAAAAGAGCTTCCTTTTGGAATTCAAAAACCTGAGTTTAAGCAGGAAACTTCTTTTATAAGCATTTTTCTGGCAATATTAATTGCAACAGTTTTTGCAATAGTTTTGATAAAATTTAATGCTGCAAAATTATGGAAAGTCTGGTTTTTTTTATCAGTTTGGTTTGCATTGCTGATTTCTTTTTCAGTTTTTTTAAATCAATTATTTCCTTCTGTTGTTTTAGTAGAATATATCGCCTTGATAGCTGCATTTATTATAACAATATTTAAAGTTGTAAAACATAACATTATAATTCATAATCTGTCTGAGCTTTTTATTTATGGCGGATTGGCTGCAATTTTTGCCCAGTCTTTAAGCATATTTTCAGTTTCTATGCTTCTTATCTTTATTTCAATATATGATATGATTGCTGTATGGCAGACAAAGCACATGATTAAGCTGGCAAAATTTCAGACAAAATTAAAGTTATTTGCTGGGTTTTTGATTCCTTATAAGGAAAAAAAACAAATAAAAACAGCAATTCTTGGCGGTGGAGACATAGGCTTTCCTTTGCTGTTTGCATCAACAGTTTTTAAGATATTTGGTTTTAAGGCTTTAATTATTCCTTTGACAACAACATTGTTTTTGTTTTTATTATTTTGGTATGGTCAAAAAAATAAATTTTATCCTGCAATGCCTTTTTTGTCAATAGGCTGTTTTTTAGGTTACTTTTTAGTCATGGCAATTTAATAACCTTTTTAAATAACCTCTTTACAAATAATTTATGGAGAATAAAGTTACAGAAGAAAGGCTTGAAAAGTATTTTGAATTAACAGAAGAAGCTTACAAAAAAGCAAAAGATTCTAAGCAAAAAACTAATTTAGGTAATGCAAGGGAAAAGATTCTTGACATGGTTAAAAGATATATAGATGATGCTCATTACTTTAAGAACAAAAATGATATTGTAACAGCATTTGCAAGCTTGAGTTATGCTCATGGCTTTCTTGATGCAGGGGCTCTGCTTGGAATTTTTGATGTCAGGGATTCTAAACTCTTTATAGTAGATTAATTATGTCAAATTGATTTATTTAAGTCATAATATCCATATTTGTTTATTTTAAATCATAAGTATTTTAAATTATTAATTCTATTCAAAACATGGGGGATTAAACAGGATGAAACCTGGTCATGAGGATGAAGCTGCAATTAGTATAGAACTGCAATTAAGAGATCTAAGTAGATATAAAAAGCTGCAGCAAATGGTAGAAAAAAGTTATAGCCTTGGTTCTAGAGATCTTCTTGATTTTTACATTGCTGGCACTGCTTTTGATGCCTTGTCTATAATGAGTTCTAATGACACAATTTTTGTAGTTAGGCATTTAAAAGATGATGCTAGAATTTATGGTGATAAGGGTGATAAAAAAAGAATTATTTTGCCTCTTGATATTTACACTACAGAACATTTTCCAGGAGCAATAGAACTAGAAAAAATTGTTGAAGAGAGTTTTCTACCAGAACAAGATCCAGTGATGGAAACTATAAGATTATCTAAAGAGGCATGTGAGTTGCTTAAGGCAGCAAAACCAATCTATCAAGAATTAAAATTTAGTGCAGAAAGAAAAAAACAGGAAGAAGCTTCATATGAAGAAATATTTATTTATGGTTTAAAGGTTCTTGATGGTTTATGTCTTTTAAGTGGTTTAGATTTTACAGTAAAAGAAATAATACATAGCAAGTCTTGGACAAAAAATACTAAAGGATATTCATTTAAAGCTGAACTATTCTTAGATAGGATAAAGGAAGATATAGGGTGGGTAGGAAGGGCAATGCATTTTATGAGAGCGTATATTGGTAAAAATGCTAAAGATAATATTAACTGGAAAGAAAATGAAGAGGAAAGTGAATTTAAATAAAATTAATAAAGTATTTTTAAAAAATGTTCTCTGAATATGAAGATGGAAAAGGATTTAATATTGAAGCAGGCGATGAATTTGACTTAGAGTTAAGCGATTTATATAGATATCATGAATTAGAAAGAAAAGTCTATTATTATGGTGCTAAATCTCATTTGTATCTTATTGCAGCAACAGCAAACAATGTTTTAACCATAATAGAAGAAGAAAAACACTTATTGGCAGCAAGACCCGACGGACTTAAACATGTAATAGCCCCCATTGATACAAATGATTTTCCAAATTCAGTTTTATTGGAAGAAATAGTTAAAGATCAAGAAGTATATCCTGGAATAGAGTCTGTAAGAGTAACAAAGATTACTTATGAATTGCTGCTTTCTGCACTTAAAATATATGAAGAAATAATGAAAAAAAATATAGGTAGAGAAGAAAATTATGAAGTTATTGATGTTTTCAAATTTGGTATGGAAGTTCTTTCAGGCTTGATTATTTTAAGTGAGCGTGGTTATGTAATTAATCGGAAAATAAGCAATTCTGATCTTTCTATGAAAAATTCAGAAGAAGCACATTTGACAGCAGGACAATTCTTAGAAAAGATAAGAGAAGATAAGGGATGGCTTTTTGACTCTTTTTTCATGCCTTCATATCATGGCCCGCAGCCTAAAAATTAATAAGTTATTTAAACTTTTAAGGTTATACTCATTTAATGAAAGTAATAGCAGTATCAGGAACTCCTGGAACAGGAAAGACAAAAATAGCAAAATTAATATCTGAAAAATCAAATTTCAGGTACATTGATGTAAATAGATTAATAAAAGAGAATAAAATAGCAGAAAATTATGACTGGAAAAGAAAAGCTTATGTTGTTGACATTAAAAAACTCAATAAGCTTTTGATAAGTATAATAAAAAAATCCAGAGAAAATCTGATTTTTGACTCTCATTTGTCTCATTTTCTTCCTGCAAAATACGTAAATCTCTGTGTAATATTAAAATGTAAATTAAAAACATTAAAAAAAAGACTGATAAAAAGAAAATATAATGAATTAAAATTAAATGAAAATATGGATTCTGAGATTTTTAATCTTTGTTTAAATGAAGCAATAGAAATGAAGCATAACATCTTAGTTATAGACACAACTGAAAAGGTAAACAATTTAAATATAAAAGATATATTAAAATTAGTCAAATGAATCTCATACATCAGCATCCGCATTTCAGGGCATTAAAAAAGCAGGGAGTAACTTATGCTGATATGCATTATCATTCTGACTATTCAATGGATTCATCTACTCATTTGAGGTTTATAGAAAAAAGAGCCCATATGCTGGGCTGTGGTGTTGCATTAACAGATCACAATGCAATCCAGGGTAGTCTGGAATTAAATAGAAGAAAAAAAATAATGGTTGTTCCATCTATTGAAATAACTCCGTCTGAATTAATTGATATCATCCCATTTTTTTATAAATTTTCAGATCTAAAGGAATTTTATAATAAGTATATAAGGGATTATTTAAAGCCAAATATAGGATTTAATTTTAACAGGGTTACTTGGAAATTTGAAGAAATGATAAATAGATTAGAAAATTACAGGTGCTTAATTACCCTGCCTCATTTAGCTGCACCATATCCACAAAATGCTGAAACTTTTCTAAAAGAAATGTCAAAAAAGCTCCTTGAGAAAATTGATGGTTTTGAGGTTTTAAATAGTTTAATGAAAAAGGAAAGAAATGAAAGGACAGTAAATGCTGTGAAAGATCTAAATAAGTGTTTTGTCGGCGGAAGTGATGGTCATACTCTGCTGCAAATGGGGCACACTATCACAATAACAGAGAATTCAAACTTGGAAGGATTTTTGGATTATATAAGAAAAAAACAAAATATAGTAATGGGGCATGAACTTAATTGGTCATTTAGAAAAACAGTGCAGCTAATTATAATTAAGAATGCCTTTATACTTAAGGTTAAAGAGCAGGCACAGAAACCAATAAGAAAAGCAAGCCAGACTATAGAAAAAACAGAAAAAGGAATAGAAAGAACAGTTAAGAAAGTTAGTAAAAAATCCATGGAGCAATTCAGGAAAGTCAGGAAAAAATCAAGGGAGGAATTTAGGAAAATAAGGTATGGTCATAATTGAGGAATTATATTTTGCACTGCCAATTTATGTCAGCAATATGTCCCCAGTATTTGCAAGAAGAATTAATTTCTTGAATTATCCAATAAATGAAAAACTATTTGGGTCACATAAAACTTATAGGGGGCTTGTAAGCGGAATATTAGCTTCAATAATATTCTTTTACATACAGCTTTATTTGTACAGGTTTAATGCAATTAAAAGTATCAGTCTTATAAATTATAATGAAATAAATGTATTGTTGATTGGATTTTTAGCAGGTTTTGGAGTTATAACAGGAGATTTAATAAAAAGTTATTTCAAAAGAAGAAAAAATATCAAGCCAGGAAAAAGCTGGATTCCATTTGACCAGCTTGATTTCATCTTGGGTGCTTTAATAGTATTGTATCCATTCATTAAATTAAGCTTAAAAAGTATTCTTATCTTGATTGTATTAACTCCATTTTTGCATGTAGGTGCTAATCATGTTGCCTATTACATTAAACTAAGGAAAGAAAAATGGTAAGAAAAAGAATTGCAGAAAGATTCATAAAAAATGAGAGGAAAATAAGGGACAGACTATTCAAACCCATATTAAAAATATTGACAAGATTAGGGCTAACAGCGACAAAAGTAAGCAATTTTAAGTTAGTCATATTTTTTCCTTTTTTGTTTCTTGTAAAATCAAATCTTAAACTGGCGTTTTCATTTGTATTGCTTTCTTATCTTTCAGATATTTTTGATGGTCCACTGGCTAGATATCAGAAAAAACAGTCAGACAGGGGAAAATTTCTTGATATCTTTGGGGATTTTTCAGTTTATTTGTTGATTATTCTAAATTTATTTTTCTTGAATGTAATGAATAATAATCTCTTAGTTTACCATCTGTTTATTTTTCCTTTGGTAATGATCTTGGCAACATTAAAGAAACAGGAAAATGAAAAAACAGATTGGATAATCAAGCCAGCTCCTGAGCTTGGGCAGTTTAATATGTTATTCCTTCTTTTTTTATTTTTGTATATTTATTTTGGTGTAAATTACTTGAATCTGGTTTTGCTGTTAATTAATATGCTTTATACAGGGTTGACTTTGTTTTATTTTATTTATCTCCAGTATAAATGGTATAGATAATCAGTTTTTCATTAAAATGCATTCAGATCTTTGAGCTAACTCATCTAATCCTAAAACTCCTGAAACTTTTGTTCCATCATTAAATTTCCATGTCGGATACCCTGTTATCTTTTCATTAATGCATATGGAAGTTTGGCTGCTTCTATCTGGAGTAGAACATTCTATATAATTTACATATTTCATTGAATTTCCAAATAATTTTTTTTGTTGTGCACATGCTGGACACCACCATGCTCCATAAAATTCTGCATTTTTTTCTGTTAAGCATTTTGCAAAATCATCATATTTTCCAGGAGCTTTTGATGCAGAATAACCCCAATATATCCCTGCAAGAACTATAACAGTAAGTAATCCTAAAATGTAATGGCTTTTTTTTATTTTCATCATCATAGTTTATTATCAGTCAATATTTACAAATATTTGTTTTAACTTATTTTTGTTGTCCAATAGGCACTGCCTTGTCCCAGCATTAAATGAAATCTTATTCCTTGATAGTCAACATAATATTTTGGAAAGTTAGTCTTTTTTTCTTCACTTACTTCAGGAGACAAGTTATGAAAGACACTTTCAAGAACCTTGCCAAAGTTTTCTGCTGTCAGCCCTTCTATTTTTTCAAAGTCATAACGTAATTTTTCTTGGTCTATTATTTCATGTTCTTGGATGATTCTTATTAAAGAATTAAATTCTTCAGATTCAAAAAATTCCTCTAAGCTTTTACATTCTTTTAAGCATTTTCCAACTATGCGTGCTGCTATTTCATCATAATTCATAATTATACTAATTTATTAGGATTTATATCTTTTTCTGAAAATTTGTTTTAAGTGTGGGTGTAAGGATTTGAACCTTAGTAGGCACTAAGCCAACAGCTTTCTTTTAAGTCAAACTTAACTTGAGGTTGGACAATTTCATTAAATTTCTGTCCCGTTTGACCGCTCCGGCACACCCACATAGATAAAACATTAGAATTAACTTATTAAAAATCTTTTGAAAAATTGTGCATGTTTAGCTCATCTCAGAAACACAAAATATGAGGTTTTTGATGGGTCAAATTTTTTCACAAAAATTTAAAATGCATAAGTAAGTTTTATAGAACCAAAATAGATTTTAGGAGCTAAACACGTGCGAATGCTTAATTATTTCTTTTTAAAGTTCTTACTTTGCACTGTTTTGAGCAGGAATGTCGCATTATCTTGTCGCATTCCCTGCAGCAAATAAAGAATTTGTCGCATTTTTCATTTTCACAGTTAATATACCTGCTTGAAGGTACATGACAGTAGTCGCACATGCTTATATCATGATTTTTTGTCCCTGAATGTATTGAAATTCTGTTGTCAAAAACAAAGCATCTTCCTTCAAAATAAGAATCAGGAAATTGGTTTATGTAATTTATAATTCCGCCTTCTAGTTGAAAAACATTCTTGAAGCCATTTTCTTTTAAAAGTGCTGAAGATTTCTCACATCTTACTCCACCAGTGCAGTACATTACTATCTTTTTGTCTTTGTACTTTTTAAGATCTTTTAGTAATATTTTGAATTGCCTGAATTCATGAATATTAGGGGTAATTGCATTTTTGAATTTTCCTATTTTGCTTTCATAGTCATTTCTTGCATCTAATAAAAGAATATCATCATTTTTGTCGAGCATTTCTTTTAATTTTTTAGGCGAAATATGTTCTCCTTTATTTTTTAAATCCGCCTTTAATCCAGAAGTTACAATTTCCTTTCTTGTCTTTACAAGCATTTTCTTGAAAGCATAATCATTAGCTATATTTTCTCTGAAAGTTAAATCTTTAAAAAGCTTATTTTTTAATAAGTATTTTTTAAATTTATTTATCTGTTCTTTTGTTCCAGAAACACTTCCATTTATTCCTTCTTTGGCAATTAATATCTTTCCTTTTATCTCTATACTTCTGCAGAATTTTAAATATTTTTTTCTTAAATTTTCTATCTTGTTGTTTATGGGTATATATTTGTAAAACGATGAAACAATTATTTCCATTTTATAATATCCCAAATTCTTCTAAGAATTTATCAAGATCCTTTTGTACAATTTCTTCTTCTTTCTTTAACTCTAAATCATCTTGTGGATAAGCTATGTAAGCTGTTCTAACACCATTATTAACCTCAAGAACTAAAATATCATATTTTCTTATCGGTCTGTTTGATCTTATCTTCTTTATTTCAATCTCTAAGTTTATTGCCAAATCATTTACCCCCCTCAGCACTACCTTTACTGTGCTATCACTTACTTTACGAACAAGACCAACATATCTTTGCTCAGGTTTTTCTCTCACATCAAGATAGATTGTGTTAGTATTTTAAAGCTTTTTGGAAACAAAAAATTTATATAGATTTAATTATACAGTATATACATGATTGAAGTCAAAACAAGACTAAAGAGATGGGGAAATTCGCTTGGTTTAGTTATTCCTAAAAGCAAAAATGAAAAAATGAGGGAGGGTGAAGAAGTTATTGCAATAGTGATAAAAAAACAAAACGTCCTTAAAGAGACTTTTGGGACATTTAAGTTTAAAAAAACTGTTCAGCAAATGATGAAGGAAATAGATAAAGAGCTTTATAATGAATAACTCATTTATTTTTGATACCTACGCAATATTGGAAATTATAGGTGGAAATGATAAGTATAAGGGCTACTTAGAGTCAAATATAATAATAAATAATTTTATCTTTGCTGAATTATGTTATAAATTATTGAGAGAAAATATAAAAAATGCTGAAGATTATATAAGAAAATATTCTCAGTTTGTTTATGAAGTAGATCAGGAAACAATTAAAGAAGCTATGGAGTTCAGAATTAAGAATAAAAAAAGAAATTTATCCATGACAG
Source organism: Candidatus Woesearchaeota archaeon (assembly GCA_016185635.1). Lineage (GTDB taxonomy): Archaea > Nanobdellota > Nanobdellia > SCGC-AAA011-G17 > JACPIM01 > JACPNF01. The sequence goes on along the minus strand of JACPNF010000049.1, from coordinate 813 downwards.
ATTGCATAAGTTATATAATGTCAAAAAAATTAAATATTAAATTTTTGACCGGCGACAAAGAATTTGAAAGTTTGGATAATGTAGAATATATAAAATAAAGCTTTTTGGAAACATTTTTAACTATATTTATAATAAATTCATTTATGAACCAAGTATTAAAAGTAATAGAAGAATTGGAAAATAATAGGAAAATAATGTATTTGTCAAGAGACTCTGCAGAATTTCTTGCAGATATATGCAAAAAAATAAAGCCAAAAAATGTTTTGGAAATAGGGATGTATCATGGTTATTCTGCATTATGGCTTTCCTTGTATTCCCAGAATGTTACCTGCCTTGAAATAGACAAGGAAAGTATAAAAATTGCAGAAGAAAACTTCAGAAAAGCAGGCCAAAAAAATATAAAGATAATAGAAGGATCTGCAGTAGAGACTTTAAAAAAATTAAAGGAAAAGTTTGATTTAATTTTAATAGATGCTAAAAAGTCAGAATATGGAGAATATTTAAAATTAATATTAAAATTACTAAATGAAGGTGCATTAATCTTTGCAGACAACACGATTTCCCACAAAGAGCACATGCCAGAATTTTTTGAATATTTAAAAAATAGCGATTTGCATTATAAGGAATTAAATCTTGGTAAAGGTTTAATAATTATTTCTAAAAGTTCTATCCCCTAAACTTTTGCGTTTTTAACCAACACTAATTGATTTAATATTCTCCTACCTTCAATTAAATTATTAAACTTTCTCCTTATCCAGCCTGTGCTTTTTTGTGCTGATAGTCTGGCAAACCTGCACATTTCTCCAATAGTTT
>JACPNF010000051.1 GCA_016185635.1 Candidatus Woesearchaeota archaeon | reverse complement strand
CAAAGCAGTGAGGCATTCCCTTTTTTTACAAATTTTAATGCTGCAATCGTGATATTTTTGTTAATCGGTTATTATGGCTACAGAATATATAAAAAGAAAAAATAAATCTTTATAAAAAATTATAATTAAATTAACTTAGAAACATAACAACCATCTTTTTTATAACTTAACTTGTTGATATAATATTCTTTAACCCCTATTCCTGCTATAACTAATAATTTCTTAATATTATATTCATCTTTTGCTATTTCTTCTGCTTTTTTCATTAAATTTAATCCTAATCCTTTATGCTGTATCTTTTCACTTTCTTCACCTATCTTTACTGCTTCACCATAAACATGAAGTTCTCTTATTCCAGCTGAATTATTTGTTATTTCTTTTCTAAATGGCTTAAATGGAATTCTTAATCTTGCAAAACCTAACAAAATATCATTTTTAATATCCTCATATGAAATAAATATTTCATCACCCTTTGAAGATTCATATTTCAATTCTTTTAATTTTACATCTTTCCATGAGATTTCTTTTAACTTCGGCTCCCTGCACCTTATGCATCTACATGTTATGTTTTTTTCTTTTAATCTTTTATCTATATACTGCCTTAAGTTAGTTTTACGAACTCCTGCTTCTGACATAAATGTAGGTATATCCCTGTTAATCCTCATTATCCTGCTGTATTCTGGTATGTATCTTTTTGCTTCTGTTATTACTTCAACTGCATCTTCTGTTGTCATTTCCTTGAACTTTTTGTCTTTCCATTCACTGTATAATTCTGTTCCCTTGAATACAAGGCAAGGATAAATCTTTAATGAATCTGGCTTATAGTCAGGATTAGAAAATAATTCCTTTATCTCATTTATGTCATTTTCTTTTGTTGATCCTGGAAGGCCTGGCATGTTGTGATATGTAACTTTAAGAAATGAATCCTTCAATAATTGAGTAGCTTTTATTGAGTCACTTACTGAATGACCTCTTTTTACTTTTTTTAATATTTCATCTGACAAGGATTGTATACCTAATTCTACCCTTGTTGTCCCATAATTTAACATTTCATTAATATGATTTTCATAACTATAGTCCGGCCTTGTTTCCAGACACATTGCAATGCACCTTGAATATATATTCTCATTTCTTAGCTGTTCTTTTTCAAGGGTTGTATCTCCTTTAATTTTTAAAAGTTTATTTTTTATTCTTTCTATCCTGTCCTTGTTTTTAAAATCTGAAGGAAGCTCAAAAAAATCTATGAATTTTTCAAAATCAATCTTGTTTTCTTTTACAAACATCTCAGAAAAATCATTCAATGCTTTCAGGCAGTACTTTATGAAATCTTCCTTGTATTCTTTATTGAAAAACAAGAAAGTTGAGCCCATTATTATGAATTCAACTTTCGTAATGTCCTGGTTTAACAAAACATAATGTTCTAACCTGTTAAAAACCTGTAAATATGGATCATAATCATTTCTTACTGCCCTTATAATTCCTGGAGAATTTCCAGGATAGCTTTTCGGAGTATTGCCAAATACTGAATTTATGCCTCCTGGGCAGTATGTGCACTGTGCCTGGGAAGGACAGTTAGCGGGCTTTGACATTACTGAAATTGGCGTTACTCCTGAAATGGTTCTTACTGGCTTTGTTAAAAGAATCTTAAAATCCTGGTTCTTTAAATGCGACAGAAGCTCGATGTTGCTCAAGCTTTTTTTTAATTTGTATTTTTTAGCAAGATCAAACCTAAAAACTTCTAATTCTTTTTGTGTTTTTATGGTTTTTAACTTTTCCCTGGCTTCTTCCAAAATTTCCTGCTGCATAAATGCTAGAGATTTAGGATGTTTTATAATCCTTTTGCAAGCTATTATTTTTTAAATATAAAATAAGCAACTGCCACTAAAAATATAAGCATTATAAGTACTATTACTAAAATAGCTAATGCAACAGAGTTTTTTTTACTTTCTTGTTTAACCTCAATTCCTTTGTCAATAACAGTTAGCTTTACCTCTTTTTCTTCAATAATTTCCTTGCCTAATCTTGCCTGTACATTTACAACATACTCTCCAGGCAGCATAACATTTTCTAATTTTATCTTTATTTCCTTATTTTCACCAATATTAACAAAATCTTCATTATAGTTTATCTTTTTAATTTCCTTGCCGCTTTTCCAAACACTTACATCAATTTTAGGATTAACTTTTATATTTCCCTGGTTTGTAAAAACTATAATAATTTCGGGTAGGACTCCCTGCTCAACATCTTTTGTTGTAATCCTGCTTACTTCTCCTTTGATTATCTTTTCACCAATAGGTGTAATTATAACTCTTGAAGATGCCACTAAGGATACTCCAAAATTTGTTTCTTCTTCTGATAAATTCTCAGAAAATGGCTTGGCTATTATAGTGGAGGTATATTCTCTATTTTCTGTGCTTTTTGGAATAGAAGCTTTTACTTTTATTATAACTGAGCTTTTTGCAGGAATAGAAATCTTGTCAGACGGCAGGAACTCCAGCCAGTCTTTAAGGTTATCTGCAGTTATCTGGACAGTTATCTCTTTACTTCCAACATTAAACATGGTTAACTGCTTTTCCACAGCTGTTCCTTTTAATGCATTTTCAAACTTAAGTTCTACAGGACTTATACCTATTCCTACTTCCTGGGCTATTACTGAGAAGCTCAAAAGTACAATTAAAATTATTATTTGGTATTTTTTCATGTTTTTAAGAAAATAAAAAAGAAAAAATAAAAATTTAACTAATTTACACAGGAGCCAATGTAATTGTTCCTTTGTAGTTTCCAGGTGACAATACAGATGGTGTAGTAAGTTCCAAGTCCATATCTATCAAGTTTCCACTAAGAAGGTTTATGTCATTTGCTGTGTTTGTAGTTGATAATTGGGCATATGCTGATGAACCAAACCTATACCTTAAATTTCCTACTGGTATTGTCTTTGCTCCCTTGGTTAAATCTGTTCCCCTTACGTTTAAGTCTACCTGGGTATTCCCAACATTTTTTACAGTTGGCTTGTCTGCAGTAGCTAAATTAAAGTCGCCATCAACAGTCTTTATAGTACCTGGGTTTAAGTTATTGAAGTTAATCGAACTAGCATCGAACAAGATTGCTAATTGGCTTACATAAGTAAATGTAGCATTTGTAGCCCCATAGAACAATCCAACATCTGTTGCCTGAACAGATACTACATAATTTCCAGCACTATTGGTGTAGTTTAAGTCAAACTGACCACTGCAGGATGTTGTGTCTAAATCCACAGGGTTGCATGACAAAGTAACAGGTGACTCTGAGATAAAGCTTGGTCCAATTATAAATGCTTTTACTATACTTATATCACTCTGCTCGTTTGCGTCGCTAACCTCTGCTGTAACTGTAACAGTCTTTGTTCCGCCAGGATTAGCATTTACCTGTACTCCTGCTGTTGCTCCATCGTCATCTGGTGTTATGCTTACAAAATCAACTGTTGGAGCTACGTTGTTTACAGTAACATTTGTATCAGCTTGTTCAGCCAAGACATAGTTTACTGCTAACAAAAACAAACAAATTGTTAAAAAAATAGTTTTTTTCAATTTAATACCTCCTTATTTTTTTATTTTTTTACTCAAGTTTTCTATTTAAGATTTATGAAACTATTAAATATATTTCAGGATATTTTTTTACAAGGGTATATTTTGCAGTAACATCTAAATTATAAAATCTATATTTATCTTTAAAAGAAAATTTTAATTTCTTGCAAAATATTCAAATGTCAGCTCAAGGCCTTCTTCCAAAGAAACTTTTGGCTTCCACTTAAGAAGTTTTTCTGCTTTTTCTATGTCTGCTAACGTGTTTTTTGGTTCTATTACAGAAGGACTATGAACAGGCTTAATGTCACCTTTACTTAATTTTAATAATTTTGCTGTGACTTCATTTACTGAATGATTTTTTCCTGAACCTATATTAAAAACCTGGCCAAAACATTCTTTTCCTGCTTTCTCAGCAAGCAAATTTGCTTCAACAACATCAGACACATATGTAAAGTCCCTTGTTTGTTCTCCATCACCATGAATATCAGGCTGCTTGTTTTTTCTTATTAATTTTATAAATTTAGGAATCAGGCATGCATAATCTCCATCTGGATTTTGCCTTGGGCCGTAAACATTAAAGTACCTTAAGCTAATTGTCTCAAGGCTGTCCAGGAAACGAAACAAATCACAATACTGTTCTCCTATTAATTTTTGGAGAGCATAAGGAGATTTTGGATTTGGAGTCATGCTCTCTGTAAAAGGAAGCTTGTCTTGGTCACCGTATACTGATGAGCTGGATGAAAAAATAAATCTTCTAACTCCAAAGTTCCTGCAGTATTCCAGCAAGTTTAACGTACCATTTACATTCGGATTGTGGGATTCTATACGATTTTTAATAGAAAACTGGACTCTTGTAACAGCAGCCAAATGGAAAACAGCATCAAATTCATTGTCTTCAAAGATTTCATCTAAATCCTCACAAATATCTCTTTGATATACTTTTAAATTTGGATTATCTTCATGTTTTGAGATATTAGCTTTTTTTCCAGAAGAAAAATCATCAACTACAACTACCTTATTTTCTTCTTCTAATAATCTATCTACTAAATGGCTTCCTATAAATCCTGCTCCCCCTGTTACCAAATATTTCATAAAGATAATAATACCTATTATTTTATAATTCTTTCACCAAAATAGATATATATATATATATAATCACCGACATAAATATTTAAACACATCTATATTCCATTCATAGCTGCTAATGAATTCCATTATTCCTAATTTTAGCTCAATTAAGTCCTCAAACAGATTGCTGTCAAACACATTTCTTCTCATTATTTTCCATACAGTTTCTGTTGGATTTAATTCAGGAGAATAAGGAGGCAGATATTCAGCAATAATCTCCTTGTTAATTTCCAAATAAGCCTTGATTTCCTTGGAGCGATGCCATCCCGCATTGTCCATAATTAAAATAAATTTACTGCAATGTGATTTTAAATTCTCAAGAAATTCAATTACTCTTTCTGAATTGACTTTCTCCGCATATTCTAAAATAACTTTGTTATTAAATAAGGCGCCAATCACATGTGTCCTCTTTATTGAATATTTCATAAGGCCAACAGGCTTGCTTCCTTTAATAGCCCATACCTTTTTCATTCTGGCTGTTAAATCAATGGAACATTCATCAAGGGTTATTACTGGCAGACCCATATATTCCTGTTCAAGTTTTTTTTAAATTTCTGCCTAAATTCTTCCTGCTTTTCCTTGGAAGCCTTGACATTCTTTGGCCTTGGAACAATTAATGAAAAACCTAGTTTATGCAGCAATCTTTCTATGTGCCTTAATGAATAGCTTATATTATATTTCTGCTTGATATAATTTTTAACTTCCCTGCTGTTCCATCCTGCTGCCTGCCCGTTATATCTTGATGGCTTGTTATTAATAAGAAACAGCTTTATTTCTTCCAGAGATTTTTCATTCAACAAAGATTCTCTGCCTTTTTGTTTTCGTGTTTTAAGCCCTTCTTCTTTATTTTTATCATATCTTTTAATCCAATAATGTGCTTTTGTATAAGGAATGTCCAATAAGTCCCCTATTTTCCTTAAAGACATTCCTTTACTATAATTCTTAACAATCAGCAATCTCTCTTTTGGTATTTCCAATTATATCACCTCAAGAATAATAGTACGGAATTATTTATAAGCTTTGTTCAATAATTAAAGTCGTTATATATATATATCTTGTCATTAATTAAATAATAAAAAAGAGGCTAGAAAAAGTTGAATAAAGAAAATATCATAGTTTTGTCTGCTGTTTTAATATTATTAATAGCTATGTTTTCCTATAATTCCTTTCCTAATAATTACTTAAGTTCTGATTTATTAGTAACAGGAAAAGCAGCAGCAACATTTGAAAAATGTTCAATAAGACAGGCAGGATGGTCTTCTTCTCCAGATTCATTGCAGAAAATAACTCAGATAAAGCAAGGCCAGACAGTATACATGTACATAAGTACAAATAACTGCGCAGGAGAAGAAATAACAT
>JACPNF010000050.1 GCA_016185635.1 Candidatus Woesearchaeota archaeon | reverse complement strand
AGAAAATAAAGCAAAAAAAAGGAGTCTGGATAAATTCTTATTTCCTTAATAAAAAATGGGAAAAAATATTAACCAAAATTATTAAGGAAGAAAAACAAAGTGTTATAATAACCCAAGATTATTTAGTTCCAAGTTCTGTAAAGATAGCAAAAAGGTATAACATAAAGAGTATTGTTTTCCTGAGAAGTTATATGCATTTAAGCATTGACGGATTTATGAGTTATCTGCCTGAAGAAAAAAAACCTGGAAAAACTAAAAATTTATCTTACAAAATACAATATCCTTTTTATAAATTAGTAATAAAAAAATATCAAAAGGATTTGAAAGATGCTGATCTTGTTTGTTCTGTTAGCAATTATGTAAGGGATGTTACATTTAATTACCTTGGTGTAAATAGTGAAGTAATAAGGCCGTTTGTTAAAATTGATGCTGTTGAAAATAATGGGGAATTTATTGCTTTTATCAATCCAGATATACATAAGGGTCTTGACATTTTTAAGCAGATTGTTAAAAGACTGCCAGACAAAAAGTTCCTGGTTGCTGGAAAAGAAATAAACTTTGATGAAGAAAATGTTAAGGTTATCAAATGGGCTGATAATATTAAAGAAATTTATTCAAAAACAAAGCTACTCTTGGTTCCATCTTTATGGCCAGATCCGTGTCCAAGAGTTTGCATAGAAGCTATGGCTAACGGAATACCTTTTGTTGTCAGCAATAGGGGCGGCTTAACTGAAATGGCCAAGGATTGTGGCATTGTTGTTTCTGATCCATATAATATTAATGAATGGGCTGAAGCAATAACAAAATTTGACAATAAAGAATTTTATGATGATATGACTAAAAAAGCAAAATGGAAATACCTTGAGTTTGGATTTAACAGGCAGTTCAACAAGTTTGAGCTGTTGCTGAAAAATTTATTTAAGCATTAAAATTAATTTGTATTAAGAATAGGTATTAAGTATTCTACAAGTTTATCTTTAACTTCTTCTAATTTTCTTCCATTAGCTCGAGCAATATAAATCTGAGATATTGGGTTTTGTTCTATTTTCCATAAGTCAACAACAGATGCTGGAATATTGAGATATTTTTCCGGATTATGAAGTCCACCTATGGCTATTATAAGCTTTATAGTTTTTTTCTCTCTTAATCTTTCATATCTTTGTCTAATTAAGCTTTCTGCCATAAGTATGTTTTTTACCATATTTTTATCACGTATTTTAGCTAATGTAAATTCAATTCCCAAAATATCCCAAAATATTTCTGCCAGTCTTTCAATATCTTTTGTAACTCTTGATTTCACAAACGCTTGGAATTTCGCTTTTTCAAAATCTATTTGTATTTCGAATAATCTATGCCCTTTTTCTTTAGTGTGTTTTTCCAAGTAAAATGTAGGTTTTTTATGCTTAAATAAAAGAAAATATTGCATCAAAACATATTCTCTTATTTCAGGACTTGCTTTATATGCAGAACTATTTATTTTATCACTAAAAAAACCAAAGTCATTTTTTTTAATAGCATTTTCCAGAGTATCTTCAAGCTTTTTGGTTGCCCTTTCAGTGGAGTAAGCAAACTCTGGAGAGAATACATCACATTCTTCTATAAAAGGCTCTAGTTTTTCTGCTTCTTCTTTTCCACTATGTTCAACTTTTAATATTTTTAATTCTAGCATTATCTGAAAAATTTATTTAAGCATTAATTTATTTTTTATGTCTTTAAGCAAATCTGCATCTTCCTTGTCAAATGTTCTTGTTATCAGTAATAAAAGTAAATATACTGATAAGATTAATATGGGAAAAAATATCATGTTTGTCAAAGATGAATATGAAACAAAATTTTTTACAAATAATGCTGCAATTAATGTTAACAAAGAGGATAAAATAATTCTTGAATAATTAAACATAAATGGATGCAGTTTGCTGTAATGGTAAGTAACAGACATCATTAAGATAGTTCCAACTACAAAAGAAGATGATGTTGCGATTGCTGCACCTATTATTCCATACTTTGGTATCAGGATATAATTAAGGACTGCATTTACAAAAGCGAATAAAAATATAATCATTGAAATTATTTTTGTCTTTTTCATGACTGACAAAATATTCATGCTTATGTCACTTAATGAAAAGGCCAGATAGCCTACGCTTAAAATTATAAGCGGAAGAACTGCTTGTGTATATTCTTCTTTGAACATAAAAGCCAGAATATCTTTCGCAAGCACAAGCATAATAATAAATACTGGAATATTTATTATCATTATATACTTTGAAATCTTTTTGTAAATATTTTTTATTTCATCCATGCTATTTTTTCCATATAATTCGCTTATTACAGGAAGAAAAAGATACATGACGCTATATGCTGGCATGATTATCAAGTTTGATGTCTGCAGAGCAACACTATAAACACCTGCATCAGAAGCAAACTTAAAAATACCAATCATCAGGATATCAATCCAGCCAATAATAAACCACATAAAATTTTTCAGCAGCAAAGGCAGAGAATAATTTAATAATTCTTTTTTGTTTTCTATTGATTTTATCCTGCTGTCAAATAAATTGAATATTTTTTTATTAAATAAATACGAAGAAAGCATTAATGTTATTATTAGAGTTAACAAATAAGCAAAAACAACTCCAATAAGCTTGTATCCCATAGTTATCAAAATAAATGCTGTAAGAAATTTAATGGATTTTTCAATTATTTCTTTTAACAATGTTTCATATTTTGGCTTTTGAAATGCACGAAATGAAACAAGGAATAACTGAGATAATGTGCTAAAAGGCAGGGCTATTGCAATAAAAATGAGAATTTTCATTAATTTATATTCATTAAATAGGTCATTAGTTATAAAATCAGAGAAAACTATTAATAAAACACCAAAAATAATGCTTGAATTAAAAACTGTTTTTATGGAAGTTAAAATTGTACCTTTAATTGCGTTTTTGTCATTTTTTCCCCTGAAAAAAGAAACATATCTGATTATTCCTTCATCAAGTCCTAATATTGATAAAGCACTTAAAAAAGAGAGTATTGCAAAACTGATGCTTAAAATACCGTAGTCAGCTGAGCCAAGCTTGTTAGCAACAAGAACAACATATAAATAAGAAAAAAGCTTCCCAAAGATCATGGAGATTATTACTATCAAAGCTCCATTTGCTATTTTTTCAAGAGATTTTGAGACCGCCATATATTCTTTGGATTAATTTGATTTAAAAACCTTTATAGAAGGAAAAATAAACTATAGTTAATCTTAAATATATAACAAGTTTTATAATTCCTTTAAGCAAAAGGACTAAAAATGACCTTAAATCAGTTTTCTCCTAGAGAAAGAAAGGTATTTGAATTTGCTAAAAAAGTACCGGAATTAATTAGAAATCCATTAATAGAAGGCATAAACAAGTTCAGGTTAAAAAGAGTCCAGAATTTTGAAACTCCGCAAAACTTGATCTTTTATGCTACTGATTATTGCAATGCAAGATGTTCCCACTGCTTTTATTGGAAAAATCTTAATGTAAGGCAGGATGAAATGACTTTAACCCAGATAGAAACCATGATAAGATCATTAAAGCAGCCCCTGAACATGCTGGTTATAACTGGTGGCGAGCCTTTCATAAGAAAAGATCTTTATGAGATATGTTCTGCATTCTACAAAATAAATAAAACAAAAAGAATAAACATTGTTACAAACGGCTTGCTTAAAGACAGGGTTCTTGATATTACAAGCAAGCTGTTAAATGAAAATCCTATAAAGAGGCTGACTATCATTGTTTCTTTAGACGGTTTAGAGGAAACTCATGAAAAAATAAGAAGAGTTCCAGGAATTTGGGAAAAAGATATAAGCTTAATTAAGGAACTAAAAATTATTTCTGAGAAAATGCATAATCTTTCTATTTTTGTAAATTTAACTGTTACAAAAACAAACATAAATGACGTCAAGCCTTTAGCTGAATTTGTAACAAAAGAGCTTGGAGTTAATTTTAAAGTAAATATTTTGAGGACAAGTAAGAATTACTACCATGTTCCTGAAGAGATACTAATGGATTACGAGCCTGAGATTTCAAACCAGCCAAGTGTTGAAGAATTGGAAGAAATTTATATGTGGCTGAACAAGGAAGCAAAGGATTTGCCTGCAAAAGTAGAAGT
>JACPNF010000044.1 GCA_016185635.1 Candidatus Woesearchaeota archaeon | reverse complement strand
TTTATATACTTAGTCTCATATTTGTATTCTATGAAAGTTGAGAACCACATACGCTGGTTAAAAATTTCAATAAACTAAAAGAAATATTTAAAGAGGAAACAAAACATGAATTATAAACTGATTTCATATGCAGAAGATTTTGTTTCTTTTTTATTAGAAAAATTAAATAAAGAATCTAGAAATATAAATCAAATAATCTTATTTGGTTCAGTTTCCAGGGGAGAAGCAGACAATGAAAGTGATGTTGATATATTTATAGATGTTATAAATGAATCAATAGAAGATAAAATAAAAGACATAAAAGAAAAATTTTATGAAAGTATAAAAGTAAAAAAACACTGGGATCTTTTAGGAATAAAAAATGAAATAAATTGTTCTATTGGAAAATTAAAAGAATGGCCAAGTTTAAGAAGAAGTTTAATAGCCAATGGGATACTACTATTTGGAAAATATAAAGAGGACATCAAAACTGAACCTTATATTCTTTTTGTGGTTTTTCCTGGAAAAAATAGGAATAAAAATATTCCTGTATGGCGAGCTATATATGGATATACTCAAAAAGTAGGCAAGAAAAAGTATATTAAAGCAGGATTAATTAAAGAATATGATGGTAAAAAACTAGCTAGAGGTGTTTTTGTTATACCTTTAGAACATACAAATAAGATTAGTTCTTTTTTAAGGAAATATAATTTCAAACACAATATGCTACCCTTTTGGCAGGAAAAAAAGCCTCTTAAAACTCTGTAATTAGATATTCTGAACTTTTAGTTTAAATAGTTCACATAAATTAATGTTATAATTAATATTTTAGTAATCCTTTGCATGATTAACTAAACTTAACTCTTTCAGAGCTCTTTGTCTTCTTTTTGTCTCATAAATTGAATTTTTCTCAGGAGTTTTGTTTTGGTCTTCAATTGTTTCCCTGAAATCACCAGAGTCATATTCTATTTTGAAAGGGTTTTCTCCTTCTAATACTGAAGAGTCAACATATTCCATTATTGGTCCATTGGCTTTTCTTATTTTAACCAAATGTTTTTCATCATTTTTTTCAATCATTAAAATGCCCTCAAGGAATTCTTTTCTTGGTCTGTAAAATTCCACAACTCTTCCCTGGGAATCTGAGTCTTTGTTTCCTGGAGCATGAAAGCGCTTGGCAATGTATTCAATCTCTTTTGGCTCATCTTCTTTAAGATCTTCTTTCTTAAACTTAATCCATAGATCATAATTTTTCCCGCCATTTAATTTGTAATTATCTGGGGTTGTCCATCCCTCAACATTTATCTCATATTCATCTGGTTTTATTTCTCCAACTTCTACTATTTCTGCTTTCATTGGAGGCAAGTCTGTAATAGCTTCAAGAGTTTTTTCTTTTGTCATTTCTCTAAATAGGGATTCTATAGTTTCTTGTGATCCTAAATAAAAATCACTCCCCTTGCTTATTCCGGAAACTTCTTTTATTTCATCTGGTATTCCAAAACCAGATTTGTTTGTTTCCCTGTCATAGTCAACCACAAGAACTTTTAATTCTGAGCTATGTAGGGGTTTGAAAATCTTAACTGCAGGCTTTGATTCTGGGGTTTCATCTTCTCTTAATCTATATCCATCTATATAATCCTCTTTATTGTCCTTGTCAAAATCATAAGTTCTTAATCTTATTTTTCTCTCCCTTTTAACTACAACCCTGCTATTATTTGGATCTTTTTTAGGATAGTCTGGATTATCTTCTTGTTCATAATAAATTACCTTAACCTCTAAGTCTTCAATAATATTTTCTTCTTTTAATCCTTTTTCAACAGATTTTGTGGTAAACTTTAATTTTCTGCTTAAGTCATTTCCAGGAAAAATAATCTCCAGGTCACTAAAGCTTTCAACAGGGATATAATATTCAGAATTATCTTTAGGTTCATTCATTAAATCTCTAAATTCTTTATATAAAATTGCAAGCTTGTTTCGTGAAATAAAATATTCATTAATTTTTTTGGTTTTTTCCAAATGTGCCCTTAAATTATGTCCATCAATATAGTCTATATCATATTTATCTTTTGAATTAAGCATTAAATTAATTCTGTTCAGTCTTTCTTCTAAAAACATAAGTCTATCTTCTAAGCTTATAACAGAATAATTTGGCTGGAAAGTTAGCTTTTCTCCAACTTCCTTTTGTATCCCATATCTTTTTCTAAGCCCTCCAATGACAAGAACATCAACCTGATCAGGTGTAAAGCTATATTCTTTTCTTGCAATTTTTTCAAATTCTTTAAAATCCTTTTTTGATTTCTTCAGGATTTCATCTACTACCTGCTCGTTTTCTTTAAGCCATTTTATTGTTGCAACATCTCCTCCTAAAGAAGTAGGCTCATATTTTAGATACATAAATATTTTAAATGCAGCATTTACATCTTTTAAATCCCTGTTAATAGATTCATAATAAGTTCTATTTGCAATAAATTTTGGGAGAAATTCATTTAGATATACTCCACTTATTTTTTTTCTTATTTTATCTACTTCTTTTAAATATACTCGCATTTTTTCTTTGTCAATTTTTACTCCCATTTTTGGTTTGGATTTGTCAAGGCATTCTTTTAGAACTCTGTCTGAATCAAAATGAAATAAAACCTTGGAAAGTTCCCTGGCATCAGCAAGATAAGAATGAATTAAGAACCACATTATATTTGGGATTTCAACCATAGTGGCTCCAAATTCAAAATTATAGCTATAAGCGCCAACCCTGTCCTGAAGATCTGAGATTGCATGGGTATTTTCATGCATGAAAGTGTCAAAACTTCTATTTATGTAATCAACTTGATATCCCTTTGGAGTAATTTGTATAGCTCTTGTATCTAAATATGCTAAACCAAAAAGACCTGATGAATGTCCAAAATGCACTTCTCTTGGGGCAAATTTATTTTTTTCTATCTCTGGAATTTTTAGTGTTTCTTTATAGAGTATGCCCTCAAGATCAGGAACTTTTTTGTCCAGAATTTCTTTCAAACTTTTGTCTTTATCTAATAATCCTTTTTCTTTTAAATGTTCTTCTTGGCTAGCAATTATTTTTGGCCTTAATTCTTTATATTGATTATAGCATTTTTCAACACCCTTTATGCAATATTCAATGAATTCTTTTTCAAGTACTTTAAATTCTTCTCTGCTTATTGAATGTGCCCCATTTCCATCATAATAAATGATTTTATCTCTTTTATCTACAAAATTATGAAAATAAAAAGTCATCCCATCATAAACATCTTTTTTTACAGTAATAATTCCTTCAGCATATTCTTCCTCAGCAAAAACATCTTTATATGATTCATTAACTCTTGTTTCTTCTATAACCCTGTCAATTTCATCTTCAGGAGAACTAATATTTTCCAGAAGAAATGATTTTTTTTCCTTTTTTTCCTGTGCTTGTGCAATAGAGTTAAAAGTAAGCGAATATGCAAGTACTGGTAGTGCAAGCAGGCTTGTTATCTTTTTAAAATTCATTAACCTATTTTACATTAGTATTATTAATAAGTTTTATGTAGCAGTAGTTAATGCGACAAAGATAATTCAATTTTTGGTTAAGCAAAATGTTTATATACAAAAAACCTTCATTTTATACTGAGAGGTGATAAATATTCCTATTGGAGATTGGTTTTTGGCTAGAAGCGAAGCGTTTATGATTTTCTTGACAAAATTCAGGGACCATAAACTTCAGACAAAAAATGCCTTTGCAAAAGTAAAATTAAAGCATAATTCTTATGACAAGACCTTGGCAGGCTATAATGAAAGGATAGAAAAGCTTGAAAAGATTATTGGTAGTCTTCAGGAAGTCTCGCCAATAAAGATTAAAAAGAAAAGATAATTAATTATTCTGATGATTCCAGAAAAACAAGTTTTGACAATTGCAAAATTTTTAATCAAAAAAAATAAAATTACTTGTGACGTGAAATTAATTAATTACAAAGATTTTAAGTCTTTTGCAAAAAAATCCCCGTTAATATCTCAAGTTTTGAAAGAAGGTTTTACTTTTAGGGAACTAAACCT
>JACPNF010000038.1 GCA_016185635.1 Candidatus Woesearchaeota archaeon | reverse complement strand
CGAAAAAACTAATATATAAACCTTTCGCCACATTTTTTAAAATTTTATTCAGAATTACAATATTTTTTACAGAAAAAACTAAAAAATATTAAGTTAATAAGAACCTCAGGTTCTTATCATCTCCTTTTGTGCTCTCTTAAAAGAGAATTAGAAGGCAGCTTAGCTAATTATTACGTGCTTAATATTTCTTTGGAAATTTTTTCTATTTCTTTGAAATACTTATGTCAGTTTTTAAATAAAAAAGAAAATTAATAAAACTATTTCAGTTTATTTGAAAACTTTTTGTAAAATCTGCAGAAAATTTCTTTAATAAAATTATATTAATGTAAAATAATATGGAAGAATTTGATTATTACATCTTTATTGATTATTCGGATAATTTAATTGGATATATCATAATTGAAAAAGAAAAAATTAAAGAGCTTTTGCCTAAAATCTCTAAGCTTCATCACTATAGAAAAATTAAACATAGGAAGCAGTATATTGCTGCGATTAAGAAAAGATTAATGAAAAATAGTATTAAATCTCTTTTATTAAAATATAAAATAGGGAAACTTAAAGAGAATATCATTATTTTTGCGGAAATTCTTGAATTTGTAAAAAAATATAATAATTGTGGAATTTTTATCTCTATAGATAATAATCAATATAAACTTTTTATCAAATTGTTTAAAATAATTCCTCATCAACGAAATACATTTATTGTTAAAGAGAGTAATTTGAGAAAAGGTTCAGTTGAATATAATTTGAGCTTGATTATTGATACTTTGTTGAATATAGTAAGAACAAAAAATTAATTAAGATAGGGTAAGAAGACCCGTCAAACCTACTAACCATGTCAAGCATGGGATTCGTCAGGATCTGTTCCCCTATAAGAAATAGAAATGTTCTAAAAATATAAACTTTTCTATGTTCTGGTTTATATTTCTGATTAGACTTTATTTTCTTTTCCGAAGTTTTCTTGGCGTTTTCCCTGAAGGCTTTTTTTCAAAAAGGCTTCTTTTAAACCCACGAAGCCAGCATCACCTTAAGTTTAGAAAAAGCATAAGGCTTATCTGGCTTCTGGGAAAAAGAGGTGACTATGATGATATGAAAAATTTATTTCTCCTTTTCTAATTTTTTCTCTTTAATATAATCTTCAATTGGTTTTCCATCAATTTCTAAATAAGCTCTCTTTCCATTTATTTCATAAAATTTATCAGGAGTTTCTTTACCAGTAACATCTATGACGTGAACTTTTGAATTCTTTTGGAGATAATCTTTTATCTCTAAAACATCCCGGTTTGCACTAAATGCAAAGAAAGTTCCAATAGTTACTATAATATATAATCCTGGTCTAGTTTTATCTTTTTGATAAAAAATCTTTCCCTCTAATGCCATTTTTATTCCCTCCAGTAAGCATCAAACATTTTTTCAAGTGCCTGTGCAAAGTAAGGAGTATTTACCCATATCCCAGTGTCATAGCTTTCATGAACGCTTTTGTCATCTTGGGTCATGAACAATAAATCTTTTTCATCAACAATAACAAACCTTGCATTTAAGCCTGGCACAATTTTAATCTGGAATACTTTATTTAAGTCCTTTAATTCATCTTTAATCTGGTCAGTCATCTTCGGAAGTGCTACTCTAATCTTGACTCCCTTTGCTCCTGCTTTCTTGAACTTGGATCTTAAATTTTGTATTTTTCTTAAAAATTCTTCAGGAGTAGTTGAAATTGTAATAGTTTTCTCAGCATTTTGCAGTAATCCATTTAAATGCATTAAAATATTATCCCTTCCTTTTACAGATCCTGAAAGTGAGGCATGATCAACATGCTGTATTCCCTGCTTGTATAATAATTCTAAGTCAGCAAATATTCCTTCCTCTTTTACTTTGTCTATGCTCTGAATCCTGGCATCTGCATTTAATTCTATTAAATGCTTGACTCTTTTCAAAATTTCTTCAGGCTTTACAGCCAAGTATTTTATAGGTTTTCCAAGCTTCATGACAATAAATCCCTTTTTTTCTAGGCTTTCTAGAACATCATAAGCCCTTGATCTTGGAACATTGCTCACTTCGCTTAATTCTCCAGCTGTTGCAACACCCATAGAAAGCAATGCAGTCCATATTTTGACTTCGTAAATATTCAAATCAAATGCTGCCCTTAATTTCTTTAAAAAATGCTCTTGTACTATCATTTTTACCCTTAAATAGTACTACTTGTCGATAGAGACCGATATATAAAGCTTTCGTTTTTATAATTATTAATAAGTGGTAAATAAAATAAGAAATAGTAAAAAAAGAAATTAATTAGTAAGGTTTTACTTTAAGGTCTTCGCTTTCTGTTTCTTTGCTGTCTTCTTTTTTAGCTTCTCTTTCTGTTCCTCTTTCTTTTAATCCTTCTTTAATTTCCATTCTTTTGTCTTTTAATTCTTCTTTTGCTTCCTTAACCTTTAACCTTAGCCTGTCTAAGTCTTCCCTGTTTGAGGCAGCTACTCTTGATAGTCTTCCTTCATCCTTTGATTCAATAGCCCTGAAAGCCTCGCTGAAATTTAGTAGCTTATTAGCTTCCTTGATTAATTCTCTTACTTTCTCAAAATCTTTATCTGCTAATTTTACCTTTAATTCAGAAAGTATTTCTGATACCTTCTCAAGCCTTGTTTCCATCTCGCTTACATCTCTTCCATTAGCTTTATGTTTCTGGGTTATCTCTTTTAATTTCTTTAGTTTTTTCTCAAGCCTTTCAAGTTCTTTTCCAACTACTTTTTCTTTAACTTCTGTTAATTTGTGTTTTTTCTCAATTTCCTTTTCTTTGTCTGCAACTTCTTTATCAGTTTTGTTTGATCCTTCTTTGTATCTTATTTTAATAGCTTCTTTTCCGTTTTTAATCTTTAATTTAACACCTAATACATCATTTCCTAAAGAATTTAAGAAATCCTTTAATTTAGCAGCTTGCTCGTCTGTTAATTTATCAGAAACCTTTAAATCTAAGTCTGTAGATATTTCATCAAGCTCATTTTCCTGTGCTTCTACTTCTGTTTCTATTTCTACTTCTTCGTCTAATGATTCTTCTGGATTATCGCTTTCAAGCCCTTGTAATTCTGCTTTGACTTTTTCAACAGATTCCTTATGATCTTCCTTTAATCTTTCTAGATGTTCTAATTTATTTTCTTTTATTAGCTTTCTTGCTTCTAATAATCTTTCTCTTGCATGAGCAAGTCCTTTTTTAGCTTTCTCAGCTTTTCTTAAAGTTATTAACAAATCAAGCCTTTCAAAAGCTCTGTCCAAGCCGTAAAAAGCACTGTCAGGAGCAACACCGCCATCATCTTCAGTTTCTTCCTGAGCATAAACAACACTCATCCCAATAACTAAAAATATAATTAATATTAAATTTAAGATTTTTCTCATGTTATAGCCTCCATTAAAATAAAGATTAAAAAGTATAAGTTTAGCAATCTTTATAAATATAACGAAAACTAAGTAGAGCATAACAGGATTTATTTAGGAGGAAAAGATATGGCAGATTTATCAAATCTTTTAAGAATAAAGGGTGTACGTGAAACTCTGCAAGAGAAAGCGAAGAGAGAAGCAAACGCTCATATATTTGAGTTAGTCGAGCAGACTAAGGGAAAATTTTCTAATCCAGAAAATATTAGGATTGTTGATGAAATGCTTGAAAAAATTTACTTTGATAGTTACCTAAGGCAATTAGGTGCTGAAGGAACTAAAGAAACTGCTAGTGCTAAAGCTTATCTTAATTTAGACCTTTAACTCATCCTTTAGAACATAAAAAAAACCAGCAAGGAAAACACAATCAAGCTTCCTAAGTCAGCTACAGATGTTGTAATTGGTATTAGCAAATCATCTGGATCAATGTTTCTCTGGTGAGCGTATCTTGCTCCATATAAAGCTACGCAGAACACTATAAGGACTATAACTAAAGTAGTTAAAAAAACAGCTCCGAACATTTTTAATTCAAAATATAATTCAAAAGGATACCCCTTTAAATAACTTACAAAAATTGATAAAAAAGTTATATAAATTGATGCTAATGAAAAGATTATCATTAAATTAAATAAAAGATGTCTTGTAATCCTGTTGTTTAATTTGTTATATTTTATTCTTCTCATATGAAAATAAGTAGTAACCTTTGAGACAAAAATAATTCCAGCATGTCCTATCATGTTTGTTAATGCTGGAAGCACTATCAATAGGGGAAGAAATACAAGAAGTTTCTGTTTGACAACCTCAAGTCCTAACCCTCCTACAGAGCTTATTATAGACCCAAGTATTAAAACCTTGAAACTCTCTTTTATTATCCTATTTTTTATCATATTAATATTTTGACAACAATTACAATTGATATAATGCTTATTATGTCCCCTATTGTGGTGACATAAGGTCCCATTATGTCTTCAGGATCAAAATTATGTTTGAAGAACCAGAATGTAGTGTAAATAGTTAAAGGAACCTCTATTAATGATCCTATTAATGAGCTTAATACAGAAACTATGATTATTAAAAAACTGCTTGTCTTAAATGCAATTAATACAAACAAATAAGCTATTACACCAAGAGCAAAACTTACAGCAAGAACTAGGAACAACACTGCAAAAACATTTTCCCTTATGAATTTATTTCTTTCTTCTTTTAGCTTTAATTTTCCAGACCACAATAAAGTGCTCAGTCTTGCAGATAAGCTTCCATAAATATTTCCATGCATTTCAAGCAGTCCAGGAAATAAAATAAATAATCCAAGAAGCGTATCCAAACTTTTTGTAATGTTGAGAAGAAATAACCCTGCAATAATACCTCCAGTTATCGAAACAAGTTCAGACAATGATATTTCTAAAAAGTCTTTGTCTATTCTTTTTGATTTCCCAAGTATCCTCATAGTAAAAAATTAAATAAAAAAGAAAAAAATTAAATATTCTTTTTGACTTCTTTGATTACATTCTCAGCTTCTTTCTTTAATCCTAAGCCAAGACTAATTCCTAAAGCCAATGCAACTCCTACTCCAAGTGCGCCTACAACTACCAGGAAAGTATTTTCTAATACTCCAACATCAACACCTATCTGCCTTAGAGATACTAATGCAACAACTACAACCACTATCCATTTTAGTACTTTTGCAGAAACTCTCATACCTCTTAATTTAGTATGTTCCATCACTTTATATTCAACAAAGTGTGCTCCTGAAAGTCCTAACAAGAATACGATTATTGCTATTAGTAACTGTGGTAGCCATAACACAAATGCATTAAGTAGAGCTGATAAGCTTCCTAAATTAACCAAAGAAACTGCTTGTTGTAAAAATATAACAACTACAAACCACTTCAAAAGTTCGCCCAATAGTGAAGGGACATTTGTATGTCCAAAAGCTTTTGTTAATTTTGCTTTTCTAATTGCACTATCTACATTTGTTTTTTCAAGGAGAACTCTTAAAGCGTGACCAAGTATAGATGCTACAAATACACCAATTACTAGCACCAATACAGCTCCAATTAAGTTTGGCACTACCCTTACCGCCTCCAACCATAATTGTTGCAGAGGGTTTAATATAGCTACTGTAGTTTCAGTAAGTAAGTTTACCACTAAAGGTCACCTCCTTTTTCTATAAATATCATATCTATTTTTACTAATTTACCATATAAATAGTTTTATAATCTACATTGAATGGTAACAAAAAGAAGTTATTTAGTAGTGCTATTTTAAATATTCAGCTTCTATTATCTTTAATTCGCTTAATTTTAAGTATCTTTCTTTTTCAGTAAGCCCATACTTGATAAAATCAAAACCAAATCCCACAGCTAAATGGGATATAATCTTTTCATTTGTTTCCCCCAAGTTTTGTCCGAGAACTATTTTAATATCATTGTTTTTGCAGAAGCTGACTATCTTTTTTAATTTGCCCAGCCCGCCTACTTCATTTATTTTTATCAATGCACAGTTGAAGTATTTTGCATATTTTTTTATATTGTCTATATTGCTGCCAAATATTCTGTTTCCGCATAGGTATTCATTTTTTATTTTTTTTATTGACTTAACATCCTTGCTGCTTAAAGGGTCTTCTATATAGTCTATATCAAACTTTTCTGTTAGCTTGTTTAATTCTTTTAAATGATTGTTTAAGCTAATCCCTTTTTTTCCAAACCTGTATAATTTATTTTTGTAATAATCTTCTGCATTAATGCTTATTCCAAAAGAAAATTCCACGCTTAATTTTTTTGTAACCTCATTAGTAAGCTTTTCAAGCATGATTAAATTATCTTCAATGTTTGATCTGCTGATAAAGCTCCCAACTTCATTTCTTTCCCTGCTTCTGGTTAAATTTCCTATTTTTCTGTATATATAAGAATTGCAGAACACGCTGTCCCTGAAATTATCCCCTTTCGGGATTAAGCTTATCTCTTGCTGCCTGTTTTCTTTTGCATCATAATTTATTGCAATGCAGTTGCATATATGTGCAGGAATTTTCCTGGGCTTGACGTTTAGGAAATCAAGAATCCTGTCTTCGCTTGCTGATTTTAATAATGCAAACTCAAGAGCTAAAAGTACATTTCCGCCTATGAGGCTTAAGTCTTTTGATTTGTCATAGCTTAAAAGTATTTCTTCTACATCAATTATATCATTGAAGCTGTTTATTTCATATTTATAAAATCCCTTGTTAAGAATTTTGTTGATATAATCTAATGAATTCTTTTTTGGAAGTTCTTTTAAATTCCTGTTAAAAATCCCGTCTCCTCCAGAAGAGGCCTTAAAATTGTTGTTTACAGTAACTTCTACAGTTTCCTCATTTTTGGAATTTAAAATAGACCTGATTTTTATATCCTTGATTTTCATCAAATACCTCAGTATTGCTAATTTTAAAAGTATTTATAGGTTGGAATATAAATAAGAGATATTATAAATGAAAAAGCCATAAAAGGATTATGAAGAATGATTTAATATCTCTTATTCTTTCAGCAGCAATTGGTATATCAGGATGCAGCACTGTAAGCAAAACTAGTCCTGGTGATGCTGGTTTTCTAAATGATAAATATGTTATATTTGCCCATAATCAAGTAAATGATGACTATTCAATGCTTATAGATGGTCCAATAAAGCAGAATGATTCAGGTATAATTGAAGGGTCAGTAATTGAAGAGCACTTTGAAAAAGGAAAGTCGTCTAAAGATAAGTACTTCTTTTCAATAATTGACGACAGGGGCATTAAAAGAACTTATTTAATAGAAGGCAAAGAAGCAAAAAAGTGGAATGAAAAGTATGATGTTGGCTCTAGAATCTCTTTGCCAAAAGAAGGCTGGACTGAAATTTATATTAATGAGAAAAACTGAATATCATATTTATTAGTAATTTTCTTGTTTATGGAAAATTATAGTGGTTATGATTATCTTCTTCAGGTATTCTCTCTATTCTTATCTTTTTATATTTAATTTTCCAGTTTAAATATTCTTTAAGCTTATCAGTTTCTCCATTTTCAATTTTGTCTATAATTTCAAGATATTCCCTTATATCATCAAAATCATGAATAACTTTTATTTTAACCATTCTGTCGTATTTTTTCTGGCCAAAAGTATAATCCTTGTTAGTTGAAGCACATCCAATAGATGTTGAAATAACAAAACAACTTAATATTCCTTGAAGTGTTTTTTTTAGTGTCATTGTTAAATCCTAATTCTTTTTTTTCCGTAAATATTCATCTGCCATCTTAATTGAAGTAGTTGTAATATCTCTTGCATCCAACCTGGTTTCTGGAGACATATTTCTGTCTTTTTCAAGCAATTCTAAAGTTCTCTGCATTTTTTCTTTCTTTTTTTTAATTCTAGAATCCAGATATAATTTAATATCATCAAAGTTTCCTTCATCTACTTTTTTCTTTATAAAAAAATAGTTATTTATGTCATTAAGATCTTCCAGAGCTTCTCTTGCATCCATTATCTCATAATCTCTTTCGCTGATACCTGACTTCGCCACTTAGAGATTTTCTCTAAGTGAAGCACTTCCCTAATTTGACATTTGAGATTTTTTGTTATTTACCAGCGTAAATTTAGATTCTTATCTTGATATTTATCTATAAAATCCCCTAAAAGATGCTCAATTTCTGGAGAAATATTTGAAATTATCTGAAATCTGAACCTATTTTCAGGGTAAACAATAGTAAGTGTCAAATTATTTAGGTATTTTTTGAGGAGTTTTAAGTTTATAACCTTGCTAGAGCTTCTTAACAGTGTCAAATTAATTAGGAAATTTGCTATGAAAATTACCAGTAAATAACCAATAATAGCATACTTAGACCAGTGTCTCACTGGCCTAAGTTCTGTTCCTTCTTTCATATTCCTGATTAATTTCTCTGCTTTATCCTTGTCTT
>JACPNF010000034.1:2827-17871 GCA_016185635.1 Candidatus Woesearchaeota archaeon | reverse complement strand
CCTTTAAAAGATTAATTAAAAATATAAAAAATTAATAATAAGTCTGTTCAGAGCTGGTCTCTATTCCAGGACCATCTTCTCTTCCAGATCTTATTTTCCTAAAAGCAATAACTAAAGCCAAAACAACAAGGACAACTATCAAAAGTGCGAATAGCACTTCTAATACTGATCCCAATGCTCCATAGTTTAAGCTTCCTTCTGTAATTCCAACATTTAAGTTAATTTCTTTCAGAGGTTTATTGTCTGAGTTAACTTTTAGTGTGAATATCTTTGGTCCAATTAATGCGTCTTCTTTTACTTTAAGCTTTATCAGCATTTCTCCGCTTTCTCTTGGTCCAACACTAAGGAATCCAGGTTCAACAACTGAGTCAGCCCAAGTTTCAGTTCCAACAACATCAGTGCTGTATAAAATTCTGTCTTTTCCCAAATTAGCAAAGACAAGCTTAAATGTTGTTTCCTTGTTTTGAGCTACAGACTGGCTTGTTGAATCAACACTTATAATTGAGCTTGATTCATCAATTGGTGCTTCTTTCTCGCCTGTAATATGTATTGTTTTCTTTGTAGTTGCTACATTATGTCCTCTGTTGTAGTCAACATCTATTCTTACTTCATAATCCCCTTCTTTTGCATCTGCAGGGATTTGTAATAATATCTCATTTGTGGATAATGAACTTTCATCATCACCTTTTGCGTTGGCGTTGTTTACTAATTCATCTATAAAATCTCTTGTAGAAACTCCTAATTCAGGTATGCTTATTGTTACCTTTATGTCTTTTTCATCTTTTGCTCCCAAGTTCTCAGCTCTTACAACAGTTCTTAAAAATCTCCCTGCTTCAACAGTTGAGCTCGGTCTAAAGATTACATCTAAGAAATTTAACAAATGTCTAATTTCTTTAACTCTTACAAAATGTTCTTCTTCAACACTGTTTAATTTATCAGAAATTTCAACGTGAATAGTATAAGTCTCAGAAGCATCCAAGTCTTCTGGTATTTCTAAAACTAAAGGTACTTTCTTTACTGTGTTTGCGTCCAAGTCAAATATATCTGACTCATATCTTAAGATGCCATATTCATAGCCTTTTAAGCTAACTTCTACTCTTACGTCATTTATTTTGTTAATACCTCTTACCCATACCTCTATTGGTAATGAACTGCCCCTTTCAATACTAATTGCTCTATAAGTTGAAAAAGGTATTGAAAATAGACCGTCTATTTCCACATTTTCAATTGCATAATCTGTGGAAATTCCAGCATTAACAAATAAGCTAGAAATTAATATAGTTAAAAACAATACAATCATAAAGCCAAATTTTTTCATTTTTTTCCCCCAATGAACTTTTTAAGTTCTTTGTTATTCTTGCGTGGTTATAACACGTATATAAACCTTTCGGTAGTACTATTTGCTATGTTAAGCATTTCTTTTTATTACTTTTTCTTCTTTCATATTCCTTGTAATATAGACCACAAACACCCTTTCTTCAGTATGGTCTGAATTACCTATTTGGATATTTAGTAAGTACTCGCCTTCCTTAGTATATTGTGGAAGTTTAATATCAAGAGGTACCCAGAAACTATCTCTCTTGCCTAAGTTTAAGTTACTTATTAATTCTTCATAAATGTCTAAATCATATATCTTGGCTGAAACGCTAACTTTTTTCTCTTTGAAACTGCCTTCATTTTTTAATAACAAAAATCCTTGTATCCCTTCTTTTACGCTGCTGGTTTCTAACTGCATTCCATCAAACTTGAACTTGTGTTTTGTGTTTGTATTTTTTTCATTAAAATTCCTGCCATTAACTATTATTGAAAACATCTGTACATCAAAGAAAAAGCCGTCGTTAGCAACTATAATAACATTATATTTCTCTTCCTTTGAAAATTTGTTCGCATCTACAAACCAGGTTATGACTCCTGTATACTTGTCTATGCTCATTCCATATGGGCCGGATAGCAATGAATATTCAATGTCATTTCCATTTGCATCAACTGCATTTACATCATAAACATATAATTTATTTAATTCAGCGCTTGTTATTGGTTGTGTTATTATTTCCAGTATCTTATTAAGGAAATTTTTCTTTAAAATAGTTATATATTTATTTTCTGTATCTTCTTTGTTATTATTCCCGCATCTTAAATCATTTCCACTTGCTTTTATATTTATTTCATAAAATCCAGGCAATATATCTTTGGGAATATTTAATATTAAGTTTTCCTTTTCAGTATCAACTGTATTTTTATTTTTATTTAAGAAAACCACTTCATTAAATACTGGAACTCCATTTTTACTTTTTAATTCTACTTCTATTTTAGTCTTTATAGGTTCTACATTATTTTGGTCAGTTTGTAAATTGCTTATTTTAGTAAAGCCAAGATTTAAAATTCCTCCAGCCCTAATATCATTATTAGTTTCTAAATCCCCAAGTTTTGTATAGCACATATTTGTAGGGTTTTCTTCTAAAACTAAAATCCGTTTCTCTGCTGAGTTAGCTTGGCTTCCTAAGCATTTTTTATCTACAATTTTTGTAGTTGCTAAAACCCTATAATCTCCAGATTTAGTTGGTGTAAAACTAAATCTTACATTTTCACTATTTCCATATCCAATTATAAGGTATTTTTCATTAAAAAATTCTATTTTATTATCTTTTAATACAGTTAGAGTTACTATGGTTTTTACAGAATACTGTCCTTTTAACTCGCTTGGTATTGCTTTTAATGGTCCTGCATTTTCTATAGCTGCTTTAGTTGTTAAATCAACACCTGCCTTTACAGAAACTACCACAGGAGTATTTGTTCTTTGACTATTTACTATACTAAACTCTTCTATATTACTAGAGCAAACTTCCTTCTTGCTTAAATAAACATTAAAAGGCCCTTGCGGATCACTCAAGTCTGTTCCAAACCAGTTAGGATTGCTCTCCCAGGTTATGTAGCCATCTTTATAGTAATAAACTGCATAACCATAATTGCTTTGTAAGTTTGTTGGGTACCTTAGTTGAATACTTGAAGAACTTTCTGAATTCAATACTTGATTATCAAAAATCTTATTTCCTAGCTGGCTGCAATCCCTGTTTAAACAAGTATAGCCTATAACATTTACATAGTTTAAAGGGTTATTTGTTGATCTAAAATTGCCATTTTCGTCAATTAAACCCTCCCTTAGGTTGTAATTTACAAACCTTTCCGCACTTGCTATGTTGATTAGTAATAAAATAATAAAAATTAAACTCCCTAACCTTTTCATCTTTATTGTCCTCCAGGACCGCTATCTCCTTCTCCACCGCCTGCTTGAGGTGTTGTTGGGTAAGAGCTATTTTTATGACCCCCGCCCTTATTTAGTGAAGCTACTAAACCACCTATGATCCCCCCTATAATTACGACCCCTCCAACAGTTAACCAGAATCTTCCATCTTTATAGAACTCGGTAACTTCTTTTTCTTCATCTGTTTCTTTAAATTCTGATAAATATCCTTTTACTCTTTCTTCTGATTTCCTTCTTTCTTCACATATTGGATAGCCGTTTATTTTAAGATTAGCGCACCCAAGGCTGTTTACTAAAAAAGCTAAACCAGTTAACCCGGTAATAATTTTTTTCTTTATATCCCTTAAACCAGAATTTTTTTGATAATCAATTGTATTATAATCCATTTTAACCCCCGAATATATGATATGATGATTTTACTGTAGAGTGATAATAATCATTATATAAAGATTTCGTTTTTGAGTAACTGTTCACGTTCTTGAAGTTGATTTGTCTATAAACATTAAATACTATGAATAAAAGGTGATTCAGTAAAATCGCCACTACAAAAAAACAAAAACAAATATTTTTCAGTTATGAGCTTCCTAACACCATTATTTTGAGAGTTGACTTCAGAAGACTGAACAATTACAACTTTTCGAATGGTTTATAAGTACTAAGGCATAAAGAAGACTATGGCAACAGTTACTAATGTGGATTTGTACGAATCAAGAACAGAGCCAGCCATACTAAAAAGACAGGATGGCTCTTATCATAATCTGTGTACTTGTAATGATGTCCGCATTTTAGGAGAGCTATAAAGATTACTTTCAATGGCAATAGAAGGAAGAGGAGAAGAATGTGTTATTGTTCCCTGGATAAGCCCTCCAACAGGGCGCATTGTCGGTTACGGGATTTACACGCTTCCGGAAGCAGCAGAAATCAGGACGCAAAGCGAATCAGAACGATGGGGATTTCCTCGTTTCGGAAGATCTTATACGTATGAGTCGGTTAAAGCATATTTCAAGTCGTATTTAGATACAAATCGATAAATGCGCTGTTTGCCAGTTTTTCTTGCCTCTTAAAAGCCACATTTTGTGATTGAAGTGAGGTTCTTAATCTTTCAGCATTTTTATCTATTAATGTTGCAATTACGTGGTCAAGCTCTGTAACAGTTATCTCTTCTACAGGCCTGAATCCTCGTTTCTTGCTGTTTTCCCTTGAACTTAAAGTGATTAGTGGGATATCCCATGAACCGCTTATTGCATTTCTGTTGAAAACCATGCCAAAACTCAACATTTGCCAAGAAATCAAGAATAGCAAGAATCTCAAATTCACGTGTTCTGTAGACAATAAAGTGGTTAGGGGGCTCACCAGTCCAAATACGGAAAAATGGGGACGCCAAGATTCGAATTTCCAAGTTATTTTGTAACTTCTTGGATCCGACGGTCTGGAGCCGTCTATACTCTCTGGATTTTATCTTAGCCAGGTTATACTACATCCCCAACAGTAGAAAATATGCAACTTTCACTATATAAAAATATTTATTTAGTAAATTAATGATAAAAACAATGCAAATCAGCTTAGAAAACATTTTCTTTCCTCATGAAAAGATGAGAGATATCCAGAAGGTATTAACCATGCAGATGTATAACTTACTTTCTAACAAGCAGAACTTTATAGTTCATGCTCCTACAGGTTGTGGAAAAACAGCAAGTGCTCTTTCAAGCGCCTTAACCTTTGCCTTGAAAAATGACAAATTAGTAATCTTTGTTACCCCAATGCATTCCCAGCATAAAATAGCAGTTGATACATTAAAATTATTAAGGCAAAAACATAACTTAGACTTTAAAGCTGCAGATTTTATTGGGAAAAAATGGATGTGCCTCCAGAATAAAGCTGCTGAACTTTCATCTTCAGAATTCTCTGATTTCTGCACAAGCATGATAAAAAATGACACATGTAATTATTTCCTGAATTTCAAGGATAGTTTTAAAAGAAAATTATGCTTGAATGACTTAAATGATGTAAGCCATGTTGAGGAATTAATCAGCATATCTAAAAATCATTCAGCATGCCCTTTTGAAATTGCAAGTGAAAATGCAAAAAAGTCAAGGGTAATAATAGCAGATTATTTTCATGTTCTAAGCCCGTCAATAAGAGAAGCTTTTTTTAAGAAAATACAGAAAGATATTGCAAACTGTATAATAATCTTTGATGAAGCTCATAATTTAATAAATAAATGCCGTGACTTATTGTCCTTTTCCTTGTCAACTTTTACACTTGATAAAGCTGTGAAGGAGTTTAAGGAATTTGGCCTTGAACTTGAAGAGGAAATGGAAGATATAAACAATAAATTTACAAATTTATCTAACACCTTAAGTTTAAATGAAAATGAAAAGCTGATAAGAAAGCAGGACTTTATATATAGCAATGACTTGGCACTTAAGTTTGGGCATTTGTCAGAAATAGTATTAAGTAAAAAAGAAAGATCTTATATAAAATCTGTAGCTAATTTTTTAAGCTTGTGGAATGGTCCTGATTATGGTTTCATAAGGGTTTTGAAAAGAAACTTCTTGAAATCAGGAAGGCCATACTATAATATAGAGTACAAGTGCCTTGACCCATCAATGGTTTTTTCAACATTAAAGCCTTATTCTATGATATTAATGTCAGGAACCTTGACTCCTCAAAACATGTACATTGATCTTTTAGGGTTAAACAAGGAAAAAACAGTTGCTGCTGAATTTAAAAATCCATTTCCAAAGAATAACAAGCTGGCTTTAGTTGTTCCAAAGACCTCTACAAAATATACTCAAAGAACTGATAGTATGTATAATAATATAGCAGAAGTATCTTCCAAGATTGTCAATTTAATTCCTGGAAATTCCTTGATATTTTTCCCTTCTTATGATTTAAGGGACAAGATAAATAATTTCTTTAAGACAAAATGCGAGAAAACAACTTTTATTGAGCATAGTGGGCTTACTAAGCAGGAAAAACAGGAATTATTAGAAAAATTCAAGTCAAAAAAAGATCAAGGTTCAGTCTTATTGGCAGCTTCTTCAGGTTCATTTGGGGAAGGCATAGATATGTTGGGAGACCTATTGAAATGTGTTATAGTTGTTGGGCTTCCCCTGGCAAAGCCAGACTTGGAAACAAAAGAATTAATCAATTATTATGACAAGAGGTTCGCCAATGGCTGGGATTATGGATATATTTATCCTGCTATAATAAAATCCATCCAAAATGCAGGACGCTGTATAAGATCAGAAACAGACAAAGGAGTTATAATATTCCTGGATGAAAGATACAGCATGCTGAATTACAAGAAGTGTTTCCCAGTAGATTATGATTTTGAAATAACCTTAAACTATGAGGAAAAAATAAAAGAATTTTTTAAAACTTAATTTTCATCTTCTAATTCTAAAATATTAATTCTTTTTATATCTTCAACTTTATCAAAGTCACTGTCTTCACTAATAATTTTATTGCAGTTATTTATTTGCATTGTAGCAATATGAATAGAATCACGTGGTTTTAAGCTATATTTTTCTAAGATATTTTCAGTCTTATGTAAAACAAGTTTGTTAACATCAGCAAATTTAATATTTAAATTAAGAAAATTTTTGCTTGACTCAGTGATTTTATCTGGGCAGATTTTTCTTAAAATCCAGATTATTTCATCATATGTTAAACAAGAAGTAATCCCAATAATTTTGCCAACTTGTATGTCTTTTAATAAATTTCTGCATTTGTTTCCAAGTTTCTCTGTATTTACAACAGCATAAATAAAAACATTCGAATCTAAGTAGTATGTCTGATCTTCTTCCACCTTTCTTCATACTCCTCTTCAATAGCATGCATATCAATCTTTTTATTATAATTTATAGATTTAGCTAATTTTTCCATTTCTACAATAGGATCTTCTTTTTTTTCAATAACAAGATTTTGATTATTTTCTCTTAAAACTATTTCATCACCTGGAGAAATATTATATTCATTTCTAAATACCTTAGGTATCACAATTTGTCCTTTTGGTCCTACTTTTACATTTATTCTTACCATAAGTTATACTACAGTAAAACTCATATTTAAACCTTATTAAAATCAAAATATTTAAATACATGTACATATATTGATTAAATATGGCAACAAAATGTATAACAATTACAAGCGAAGCTTATGAAAGATTAAAGTCTCTTAAAGAGCAAAAAGAGAGCTTTAGTGATGTAGTTATTAAAATTACTAAAAAAAGCTCTTTTAGTGACTTAGTAGGCCTTCTGTCCCACGAAGAAGCTGAAGAACTAAGAAATAATATTAAGGAATTAAGGAAAAAGCTAAATAAGGAACTAGAAAAAAGGCTAAAAAAATATGATCTTTGACACAAGTTTTATTATAGATTTGATGAGGAATAAAAAGGAGGCTGTTGATAAATTAAAAGAAATTAAAAGTAAGGGTGATACCCAAACAACAACTGCCCTTTCTATATTTGAATTATTTACAGGATTAGCAATAAGCAAAAAGCCAGCAGAAGAAAAAAATAAAATAATATCAGCTTTAGAGGGCCAGATTGTAATTCCTTTAGAGAAAGAATCTGCAGCAAAAGCTGGGGAAATTGATGGAACCTTAATAAAAGAAGGAAACGCAATAGGTTTAATTGATAGTATGATTGCTGGCATAGCTTTAATTAAAAAAGAAAAAGTATTAACAAGAAATGCAAAAGATTTCTCAAAAGTTAAAGGTTTAGAAATAGAAACTTATTAGAAATAATACAAGAATTTTTTCAAGCCTAATCTTCTTCCTCACTTTCTTTGTCCACATCTACTGCTTTCGCGTCGAAATTCTTTGCCTGAAAGCTTGCTGCAACATCTATAAAATACTTGCCTTCTTCAAGCCTGTAAACAAGCGGCTTTTTCTTGAACATGTCAATTAAGTCCAGCTCGTATTTTCCAGGCTCAGTTATATTAATGGTTTCAAAATCCAGAACAACTGGAAGTTCAGAATCCCTGTCTCCCAGAATTTCTATAACATCTTCTTCAATTTCTTTTTTCTGCTCGTCTGTTAATTCCTTAGTTACTGCCTTGGCCTTTTCAAGTGATTTTTGATTAATGTAAAAAAAGAACTTTCCACCGCACTTGACACAGCCTTTTAGTAATGTCTCAGAACCATCCTCATAAAACACGCTGCATTTAACACACTGGTGAGACATTATCTTCTCCTTTTTGTTTTTTTCCCTGATGAAAATGTATATAACTGTATTTTGTTAGGATCTCTTTTAATCTCCTTTATCACAGAGGCTGGTCCAATTATAGTCATGCCATCTCTGTTTCCAAGTACAAGCCTGTAGAACTCCTTTTTTATCTTTCTTAAGGCCTGCATCTCCTTGTCTTCAGGATAAATAGTGCAGATTTCTATGCCTTTGAAATTCTTGTCAATTTGTTCCATGGTCTCCTGTATTAATCTTGTTTCCTCATGCACCTTTAATCTTCCCTGCATAAGTACTATGTTCTTTCCCTTTACAATCCCAATAATTTTTTCAATTCTTTCTTCTGTGTTTAAAGGTTCAATTTCGCTGTACGGAACAAATTGTAATGTTAACATTTACTTTTTTTCCTCCTTTTCTTTTCCGAGGTTTTCTTTTTTAAAGAAAAGCTCACTTAAACATTTTAAATAATTCATCATAAAACTCTTCCATGTTGTCGCCTTTTTCAGCTGATATTCCTACAACTTTATACTGGGGAAATGCTGCTTCTATTTTTTTAATTCTTGATTTTCTTAAGTCTGTTTTATTGGCAACAATTAGTACAGGAATATTTCTTGCAGCAAGGTTTCCAATTATAGTAATATTAACCTGTGAATAAGGATTTAAAGTTGAATCTAGAACAACTAAAACCCCATCCATATCATCCAGCCACTTTATGCTTTCAATAACTCCTCTTGTTGCTTCCTTTGCCCTTTTTTTTGCCATACCTTTGTTCATGAATCTTAAGAAGTCTTCATAGTCTATTTTTGTTGCAATCCCTGGAGTATCCACAATATTAAAAAGAAGTTCCTTGTTCTTGTTTTTTATTACAACACTCTCTTTAACATTAACATTTCTTGTTTCATGGGGAATTTTTGAAACAGAGCTTAATTCTTCTCCTATCCAGTCTTTGCATATCCTGTTTGACAATGTTGATTTTCCAGAATTTGGAGGTCCATAAACTCCTAGTTTTATTTTTCCTCTTTTCTTAAATAACTTAAAAAAACTCTGCAAGTAATTTCTTATTGCTTTTATCAAAAAATCATCCCTCTTTCTTAATTATAGGAGTTATGCTTAATTTTTAAGTATTTCGGTAGAATTTTATTTACATTAAAACCAGTAATAAGCCTAAATTCCATCTAATTGGATTAAGATTGGTTAACAAAATTTATTAATATAGTAATATACCAAAAATTATGACAAAGGCAGCGTTTGCGGCAGGTTGTTTCTGGGGTGTTGAAGAATCTTTTAGATTGCTAAAAGGGGTTAAATCTACTGCAGTTGGGTATATGGGTGGAAAAACAAAAAATCCATCTTACAAGGAAGTTTGTTCTGGAGAAACAGGCTATGCTGAAACAGTATTATTAGAATATAATTCCAAAATAATTTCTTATGAAAAGCTTATTGATGTTTTCTGGAATATCCATAATCCAACTACAAAAAACAGGCAGGGTTTGGATATAGGTTCTCAATACAGGTCAATTATATTTTATTTTACAGAAGAGCAGAAAAAAACAGCTGAAAAATCAAAAAGAAAATTAAATGATTCCGGAAAGTATTGGAAACCAATTATTACAGAAATAATTAGGGCTCCTGAATTTTACAAGGCAGAGGATTATCACCAGAAATATTTGATGAAAAAAGGTTTAAAAGTTTGTTAAAGATAATTATTTAAATCTCAAGATATTGATATTAATATGGAAGATGTAGATAGTCGTTACAAAGAGATGGAAGAACTTGCAGGCAATGACTTATCTGCTAAAATTGCAGAACTTTTTGAAAGCCATAAAGATCTTGCAGTTTTCTGGTTTTACAAGCCTAAATTTTCTATAGGTAATAAGTCTCCAGCAGATTACTGCAGGGAAGGTAAACAGGGAGAAATGGAGAAATTAGTTGAACAATTGGTTCATGGAGTTTTTCCTTAAAAGTTAGTTTTATAAATATTAATTTTTAAGAGTATTCTATGGCTTATCTAGAATTTTCAACTGAAAAAGCAGACTATATATTCGATTTAGTAAGCAGAAGGCCAAGACCAAATAGAAGAATGGAAAAATTTGAAGGCATAGATGCTTTAGTAGTTGAAAGAGGTGTTTTTCCTTTAGACTTAATAAATGAGCTCCCATTGGCAGGAATAGAAAATGTTACAGATTATTGTGCTGAAAACAAGATGGCAGTTTATTCAGCTGACCCTGCTTTCTCTTTGGCAGGTGCAGCAAGATCTCTGCCAAATCTTCCTCTGGAATTTATTGTAGGTATTTTCCCAATTTATTATGCTTTTAAAAAAGATGAAATTCCTATTTTAGCTCAGAAAATAGTTAGTGGCTGGACTTTCCTGATACAGGATCCTATAATTGCGGGAAGAAATGCAATAAGTGCAAGAAAAATAGAGGAATTTATTGTTCCAAAATTAAAAAAAGAAAAAGATAAAGAAAAGCCAAAGATAGGAATTGTTTATATGACATTTCACATGGGATTAAAAGATGATCTGCAATCTCAAAAAAGAAGAGACTTCACAATTAAAAATTTTAGGGATTGGAATTTTCAAAAATATGCTGGCTTTAAGCCATTTCATTTAGATGCGGTAACTGAAGCAAATTTTAATGGAAAAAAATGGGAAATAGGTTATCATAAAACAGGGTTATTTGACTAGTTTGCTATCCTTTTACATTCCCGATTGGGATTAATTTCAAGACTCTTTTTGAAATTCCAGCTTCTTCAGCAGTTCTACAGACTTCATCAACATCTTTGTAAGCTCCACCAGCTTCTTCAGCTAAGCCAGAAAAAGATTTTGTTTTTACATAAATCCCTTTGTTTTCCATGTCTTTCTGCAGTTTGTCTCCTCTCCAAGTTCTTTTAGCCTGCATTCTTGACATCGTCCTTCCGCTTCCATGAGCTGTGGAGTAAAAAGTTTCTTCTCCTTTTTTTGTTCCTACTAATAAATATGATCCCGATTCCATTGATCCGCCTAAAATTACGGGCTGCCCAATTTCTTGATATTTTTTTGGAATTTCTTCATGTCCTGGAGGAAAAGCTCTTGTGCTTCCCTTTCTATGCACTAATAACTTTTTTATTTTTCCATCAATTTTATACTCTTCCAATTTAGCAGTATTATGTGCAACATCATAAATTTGGTGCATTTCCAAGTCTTCAGCACTTTTGTTAAATACTTTTGAAAAAACTTCTCTTATTCTGTGTAATATAACCTGCCTGTTTGCATAGCTCATGTTAATCCCGCATTTCATTGCTGCAAAATAATCCTGTCCTTCTTTTGAATTAAAAGGTGCACAAGCAAGTTCCCTGTCTAAAATTTTTATCCCATATTTTGGTTCCATAACTTTAAGAAAAATAGATAAGTAATCCGTAGCTATTTGGTGACCTCCGCCCCTGCTTCCACAGTTTCCAACAATAAAGTTATCTGCTATAAAATTATGATTTTTATTCTTGATTCTTATATCATAAACGAACTGTTCTTTATTTTCAATTTCTTTTATATCAGTTATTTCATCAAACAAAACTGGTGTTGGAGGATTGTATTTAAAAAAATTAAATCTTGAAAAAATTGGGGATGAAAAATTATATTGGTAAGGTTTAAACTTTAAAGCTCTTACATTTATATTTAATTCATTAGCCTTTTCCTTTATAGTATTAAGTTTTGATTCTATAAAATGTAAAACATGTGAGCTTTCAATAGTCTTTCTTTTACAATATTCGTAACCTATTTTTAAAAATAATTTACGAATATTTTCTAAATCTGATGAAATTCTTAAAATTAATTTTATGGTTCTGCCCTGATTAGTTATTCTGCCACCATTTCTTTCTTCAACCACTTTAGATATTATACTAAATTTTTTTAACAATTGTGAGATTTGTTGTAGGAAAGTATAACCACTAGTTTCTAATCTTTCAATTTTATAAACTGCAGCAGTTGGTCTTTCGATATATTCATATTTTTTCTGCGATTTTGTTAAAATAGGTTTAGTTAGTTCGGCACCAAAATATCCAGCTAAGTATAGTCTTTGAATCCATAATGGAGTTCTAAAGATCCATTTTGGGACTTGGAAGTCTACTGTTGTTTTTCTCCCTCTTGGTGTTTCTAAAGCAATTAATAATAAAGAAAGAAGACTATTATAACATTCAATTACATTCGATATGCCATTTATTTCAGTTTTTTTATTTAATACATTCGTGATTATTCCTTTAGTTTCCCTCTTTTTTATTTTACTAACATAGAAACCAAGTTTATTAATATCCAAAGCTGTTTTCTTTAAATCTTCTTCATCACCCATAACTGAAAATCTCCATCCCAGTCCAGATTTTCTGATATGGCCGTCTCCAGTAACGTAACCCACTAATTTAGTAAGAATTGGCAATTGCCAAGAATTCATTCTTAAGGGTAGTAGATTCTTTTCTTTTAATTCATTAACTATTTTATCAGAATTATGAATTTTTCTAATATCTTCTTCTTTTATAATCACTTTATCAGATGGTTCTTCATATTCTACTCCTTCATAAGGCAGAATAGAGACTTTTTCTCCTATTTTTAATTCTTTAATAATCTTTAATCCATCCTTAGTTAAAAAAGGATGATCTTCAGTAGCTGTTATTTCTTTTCCGTTTTTAGTTTTAATTTTATACATTTTTTCTTTTTTATGTATTTTATAAAATTCTTCTATCTCAGTATCTAAGAGTTCATGAGTTATTGTATCAAAACATTTAATTTTTGTTTTTTTATTTTCTAAATCTTTTATTTTAATCCAACAGCCATGTTCAGTTAGAATCCTAGAATCTCCCGGTAAACAGTGAAACATTATAACAATCTGGTCATCAAATAATCCAAACTTTTTCGCAATTTCTTTGTCAAATATATTCTCCTGCTTTACTCTTTGAATTTCTAGGTAATGATTTCCAGAACCTAAAGTTCCTATCTGATTCAATCCCCTTTCAATAGCTTTCGAGCTTACTTTGCTGGAATCAGCTCCTTTCATTTTTCCTTCTTCTTCTGTAACTGATAAATCTTCATCCCACCCATAACCATTTTTAACACACCATTCTGATCCATCTTCTATAACTTCTTTAAATTGCTGTTTGTTTAATTTTACAAAACCAGAACTGCCGACTCCAGCAGGCACTCTTTCAAATAAATTATCAACTAATTGTTTTAGTTTTGGTTTTACATCTTTATATGTCAGATTAGTTGTAACTAGGCGCATGCCACAATTGATATCAAAACCAATACCGCCAGGACTAATTACCCCGCCATTCTCCACATCAAAAGCAGCTACTCCTCCAATACAGTTTGAAATTAAAAAACTATTTGCTATAAAATTATGATCTTTATGTTCTACAGTAAAATCATATACCTCATCTTCATAGTTTATTTCTTCTATTTTCTTTATCCCTTCCCATACTAATCCAGATTTTCCTAGCCCTACAATTGCCTTTTCTAAATATTCATCAAATGAAATAAAACTTTTTGGTATATTAAACTTTAATTCTCAAAAAGATTAGAATTTATTTCTTTAGATATTTCTCTATAACCTGCACCATTTTTTACATCATTAAATATTTTACTATTAACTATTTTTTCTTTATCTTTTAAAACTTCTTTTTTTAATTTTAAATATTGCAATCCTATGTTTGCAAGAAAACTTCTTTTTTCATTATATTCAAATCCTATTTTACCCCATAAATTAATTAAATTTTTGTATGCTGGGGATATTACTAACTCTAATTGTGATGAAATCTTTCCATTTTTTGTTGTTAACTCCCTATGTTTTTGTATACATGTGGTTTTTATATTAAATTCTGATAATAGTTTATTTATATCACTTAAATAGTCTATACCATTACCTTCTAATTCTTTTATTTTGGCAAATGGAAAAGTTGGAGCAACAAAATTGTGTTTTCTTTCTTTTCTTTTGTGCAATGATCTTAATTCTGACCCGAATAAAGCTGCTAAGAATAATCTTTTCTGCCAAAGTTTACATTTAAATATCCATTCCGGGATTCTGAATTTTTGTTCTGTTTTCTTTCCTCTAGGTACTCCTAAAGTCTCAAATAATATAAGTAAGCTAGAGGCATTAACATAGAATCTATGATCCATCTAGCCATTTTTTCGAACTCTAGAATAAACTTTAGAAGGGGTATATCCCAGTAAGATGATATCTTGCCTTGCTTTTTCTAAATCTTTTGGTTGTCCAGAAAAATTTAATATGCCATCCTTTTTTCTCCCTATAAAATTCATAGTTGCATCACCTAACAAAAATCCCATTATTTTCAATAGATATGGCAGTCGTGAGGAATTGTACTTTATTTGGATTAAGCCTTTCTTTTTTAATTTATTAATAATAATATTGTGCTGCCAAGAGCCAGATTTAATATCGTTCACTTCTAATACTCTATGGATATCCTCTTCTGAAATAACTATATCATTATTTGGCTCCTCATATTCAACGCCTTGAAATGGAAATATTGCTATATTTTCGCTATATGATATATCTCTAATTGGTTTCATGCCATCTTTAGTAAAAAAAGGATGATCTTCGGTTGCTACAATTT
>JACPNF010000034.1:0-2804 GCA_016185635.1 Candidatus Woesearchaeota archaeon | reverse complement strand
TTTTGTAGTCAAACGAAGGACTTTATTTTTTGGTCTAATCTTCATAAATCTTAATGCCTTTGTATTAATTATTTCTGAATCTTCTTTGTTATAGCACTTTAAATTTGATAAATGTTCTCTAAATTTTTCAATTGGTAAAAAATAACCGAATTCTGTTAATATTCTTGTTTCTGGTGAAACACAGAAACCATAGCCCCAATGGCCGTCAGGCATGCAGTATGCATACTTCTGGATTCCAGGAAGCGTTGCTACATTGGATATTTGATCAAATACGCCTTGATCCATGTTATCCATAAGTTTCTTGGATGCTACAATTCTTGCGGGAACTCTCATTCCTTTTTTAAAAGAAATAGGCAGTTCCCACATAACATCTGAAACTTTCTTGATTTCCTTTGGCGGACCTAATTTTGTTCCTTCTTCCAATTTTAACCTCCTAGTTTATAATATTGGATAAGCTATACTTTTTAAATTTACTGCTTCAAAAACTATAAAAAACATAAGTATATAGAGTATCTAATGAAAAAAACACCAATTTCAATAATTTCTGGTTATTTAGGTTCTGGAAAAACTACTTTATTAAGGAATATCGGGGGCTGTGTCTGCTGTTCTTTGACAGGAGAGTTTGAATTAGCTGTAAAAGAATTAATTAAAAAATACAAGCCAGACTTGATAGTGGTTGAAACAACAGGTGTAGCAGAACCAGATGCCTTGATTTTTGATATAGAAGACTCTTTTCCAGAGTTAGTTCTTGATTCAATAATTGTTCTAGTTGACTCAGACGCATTTCTGAAATATCCCCTTGGAAAAGTTGGCATAACTCAAGTTGAGCTTGCAGATATTATTTTATTAAATAAAACAGATTTAGTTGATAAAAATAAGTTAAATGAAATAGAAAAAAAACTACAAATCATAAATAAAAAAGCAAATATAATAAGAACTTCTTATTCAAAAATTTCAAATAATATGTTGTTTGGTTTATATTCAAAAAAATCATTGAAAAAAATATCCCACCCGCATCTTCTTGAAACAGAAGTTTTTTCTTTTGAAACAAATAAAACTTTTAACAAAGAAAAGTTTGAAAATTTTGTAAAAAAACTCCCAAAAGAAATCTATAGGGCAAAAGGTTTTGTTAAATTAAACAACAAATTTTATTTGTTTAATTATGTTGCAGAAAGATATTCTCTGGAAGAGTTTAAAGCAGATAAAACAGAAATAGTATTCATAGGCGAAGATATATTAAAATATAAGCAAAAGATATTAAAAGAACTGAATTCTTTAGTTAGAAAAAAATCCTAAAAATAGATCAAATAAAAATATTACCTAAATATAATAGTTTGTTAATTATTAAGCTCTGAATCATTTATTAATGGAAATTTCTTCCTATCAGAAAGATTAGATGCTCCAATTCCTACACATCCATTATCAACATGAAAAAACTCAAGGTAGAAATTTAACTCAAGCTCATTTGTCATCTTTTTCTCAAGTGCAGATATATCCTTCCTGAACTTTCTTTCTTTTTTCAAGTACTCATCCCAGAAAGGCTTAAGTTTCTCTATTACATTTTCATTTTTTAGTTCTTGTTCTTCAACCATTAGAATATATGTAGGTCATATTTATTTAATAATTTCGCTAGAAACCAAGACATTTTAGTGTAGGAAAAGGATCATTATGATAACCGAAAAGTTTAAATATAAAATATATTTTAATATTAAAATATATAGTAAAGGGTGATCTAAAATGGAAGTTTCAATAACAAAAATGTCTGAAAATGGACAGGTAGTGATTCCTGCAGAAATTAGGAAAGACGCTGGTATAAAACCATCAACAAAATTCCTTGTTTTTAATGAAGGCGGTAATATTTTATTAAAAATCATAAGGAAAGAGGCATTAGCAAAGGATATGCATCTCCTAGAGATGATAGAGAAAAGTGAAGAACAGATTAAATCTGGAAAATTTATCAAAGCAGATACGTCTATGAGTGATGAGGAAATTGATGATCTATTGATGAATTGATGCTATGGAAATTATATTTTCAGAGGATTTCAAAAGAGATTTCCAGAAGATCAGGGATAAAACTATTAGGTTAAGAATTATCAAGCAGCTAAAGAAACTTTCTGAGATGCCGGAAGCAGGCAAGCCATTGAAGTACAATTGGAGAAATCACCGTAGTGTGCGAATTTCTCCGTTCCGCATTATTTATCATATGGAAAATGCTAAGATTATTATCAATTGCTTTGATCACAGAAAAGAGGTATATGATTAATTTTATCTGGTTTGTAGAAAAAGTGCAGTTTAAATGGATAAAAATAAAATAGAAGAAACAATGGAAAAGTTAAAAGCGTTATTAAAACCATGAAATACAAATTTTTAGACCATACAGCAGATGTAATGTTTGAGGCTTACGGCAAAACATTGGATGAATTATTTGAAAACTGCGCTATGGCAACAGAAGAAACAATGATAAATCTGAAAAAAGTAAAGCCTAAAGTAAGAAAAATAATAAATTTAAAGGACAAAGAAATAGAAAATCTTTTGTTTAATTTCCTGTCAGAACTTATTTATTATAAGGATGCCCAGCTTCTTGTATTTTCTAAATTTAAAGTTTCTATAAAAAAAGGTAAAACGTTTACCTTGATAGCTGTTATTCAAGGAGAGAAATTAAATAATTATCATGAAGAAAAAGTGGACATAAAAGCAGTTACGTATCATAAATTTCAAATAAAAAAACTAAAAAATAACTTTGTTGCAAGAATAATTCTGGATATTTAACATTAACAATAGTTTATCACTCCAAAATTTTTATA
>JACPNF010000043.1 GCA_016185635.1 Candidatus Woesearchaeota archaeon | reverse complement strand
GCAAATAAACTGTAATTCAAAAAAAGAGCCAGTTTCTAAATATTATAGATTTAATTAGTAAAATTTTACGATAGAAATCTTTAAAAATAAACTATTATTAACTATAGTTTAAAATGAAATTTCTATTTTTAGCGTGGAAGCATCCTGTAGAACCTTTAGGTTTGCTTTATATTAGCTCTATTCTTAAAAAACACAATCACAGCACTAAAATAGCAATTATAGGTGAAGATGATCTGGAAAAGGTTGTAAAAGAATACAAACCAGATGTTGTTGCAGGCTCTGTAATGACTGGAGGACAGACAGAGTTCTTAAAAATTACAAATAATTTAAAAAAAGTCCATAATTTTCTAGCTTTAATGGGTGGAAGTCATCCAACTTTCCATCCCCAGGTTTTGGAAGAAGAAGGCGTTGATATTGTTGCCCAGGGAGAATGCGAGGAAGCTGTTGCTGAATTTGCAGATGCTTATGAAGCAGGAAAAGACTACACAAAAATAAAAAATCTCTGGGTAAAGAAAGACGAAAAAATTTACAAAAATGACCTAAGAAACTTAAATGAAGATATTGATTCATTGCCTTTTCCAGACAGGGAAGTTGCTTATGAACATAAAATCTGGAGAGATGAACCAATACGACATTTCATTGCCTGCAGAGGATGCGCCTATAAATGTTCCTATTGCTTTAATTCAGCAATTGACAAAGTGTATGACAGAAGCAAAGGAAAGTGGGTAAGATGGCGTTCAGTTGACAATGTTATACAAGAAATAAAAGAAGTTATAACAAATCATGGGGGAAAGTTTGTCTATTTTCAGGATGATATTTTTATTATGAACAAGCCATGGCTAAAAGAATTTGCAGAAAGATACAGCAAGGAAATTAATCTTCCTTTTCACTGCCATGTAAGGCCTAATACAGTTGATGAAGCAACTGCGGACTTGCTGAAAAAAGCAGGGTGCTATTCTGTTCACATGGCTTTGGAGGCAGCTGACGATTACATAAGAAATATAATCATAAAAAGGGGTATGGACAAGGAAACAGTTTACAAGGCAGCCAAATTATTAAATGAACGCGGAATAAAAATAATGATGCAAAATATCTTAGGCCTGCCTGAAAGCACCTTAGAAACAGACATAGAAACATTAAAAATGAATATAGAATGCAAGCCACTTTATGCATGGTGCTCAATATTTCAGCCTTATCCAAGCTTGCCGTTGACAGAGTATGCTATAGATAAAGGATTATTGGAAGGAGACTATAAGGATATAGGTCCCAAGTTTTTTGAGACAACTATTGTAAAGCTGAAAAACAAAAAACAAGTGGAGCATTTGCAGAAATGGTTCGCAGTTGCATCAACTTATCCTTTTATTTACAGAAGCGGAATATTAAAACTGCTTATAAACATGCCTGACACAAAAATAGTGAAAAAGGCTTATGGTTATGTTTATGATAGATTTAGAAAACACAAAGACAATCAGTTATATGGGATAAAATTAAATTGAATAATCTAATTTTTATTTAAAATTAAAACATTATCTAAATTTCTAAAATCATTGTCCATTGTAATCAATTTTGCATTATTTAAAATTGCTGTTGTATAAATTAAAGAATCTATAGCTGCTAAACCTTTTTTCGATGAAAATTCTACTGCTTTTTCAGCAGTTTCCTCATTAAGATTAATAACTAAGCTTTTTTTCTTGATTAAGTCTATACTTTTTCTAATTTTTAACATTTCTATATTACTTTTGACAAGTTTATTTTTTATTTCAAATAAGGATAAAACACTCAATAAGAATATCTCCTCAGAATCAATAATCTCTGTATAAAACCCATTAAAAAAATAAGCCAACCAAACAGATGAATCAATTAATTTAGATTCTGTCACTTTCATCCCTTAAGTCCTTTAATATCCACTCTTTTGTTCTCTTTCCTAAAAAGCCTGCTAAAGAAACTTCTTTTAATCTTTTTATGACTATCTTATTTATTGCTTCATCATAAGAAGAGGATTTTGTTTCTTCTTTAACTTTTTTTAGCAATCCAAGAGTTTTATTTTGTATCTGAATTGTTGTAGTCATATAATTATATATTATATAATTATATATAAATCTTTCGCTATCTTAATTAATCAGCTTTCCATTTTCATAAACTTTCATTTTTCTCTTTCTTAATTCCTTAAAAAAAGGCTCTGGTGGAATAACAGCTTCTGGAGCAAAACTTCCCTTTTCCTTAATGACATCATTTTTTATCATCTGCGCCATAATGCTTGCAGGCATTCCAGTATCAATATTGCATCCAGCATCTTCCCAGCCTTTTAATGTTGGAGCGACGCAGTTCATTTCACTCACTTTCTTTTTTCCGTTCTTTTTCCCGTAAACTTTTATCCATAAATCTTCTTTTTCTTCATACCCCTTTGGATATGGAAGATATTTTAACACTTCAGTTAAAAATTCAACAGGCTTAATTTTCATTCCCTTGAAATTTATTTCCTTTTTACTTCCTAACCCTAGATCAAGCATTGCTTTTACTTTTTCAAAAGAATGTGGGGGAAATTCTGCATAAAATTTTATATTTTTTAATCCTTTATTTTTAAAATATTTATAAAATGTATATGTTTCAGGATGTCTTACATGAAATTCTATTTCATCACCAACAAATTTATCATGATTCTCTGTCACTGTAGTTAATGGTACAATTTTTACTACTTTTCTTTTAATAACATCAGTTGCAGGGGCGGTAAACTCACTTAAGATAGTCTGTATGGAAAAAGGCACTACAAATTTTTTTAAGTTAGAGTTCCATGCATATCCTACCTCTATAGTGTCGATGGTATCAAATTTATTTGATGCATAATTTAACATAACATTTCCTATTCCAGGTACAGAACCACATCCTGTAATGTGAATTAAACCTTTTTTTGCAAGCAAAGAATGCATATTAAGCTGCTGTATTGTCATTGGAATCTCAGACCCCAAATCCAAAGAATGTACATTTGCTCTTATACATGCCTTAAGTGCATTTAAATCCCAATCTTCTTCTGCGCAAGTTATAGAAACATTTGCACCAGAATTCTTTAAAACTTTAGTAGCGTGATTAATATTTCTTAGATCCACATATTCAAAATCTGTTTTTTTGTATTTTTTTAATAGATGTTCAACTCTTGATTTATCCCGACCGCATAATAAAACAGAATATCCATTTTCAAGAAGGTCTTTTGAAACTATTTTTCCTTGAAGTCCTGTTGCTCCGAAAACAACAAAATCAAAACTCACATTTTCACCTCTTAATTTTATTAAGCTCCTTGATGTTTATATATAAATATGTTC
This sequence comes from Candidatus Woesearchaeota archaeon, assembly GCA_016185635.1. Lineage (GTDB taxonomy): Archaea > Nanobdellota > Nanobdellia > SCGC-AAA011-G17 > JACPIM01 > JACPNF01. The sequence continues at coordinate 6,758 of JACPNF010000043.1, read as the reverse complement.
AAATCTTTTGTTATTATTAAATCTTACTACAGGGTTATATTTTTTAAGCTTTAAACCATTTTTCTTTATGAAGATAAACTCCTGGACTTTCATATTATCAAAAACATAATTTTGGTAGTTAGTATTGTATAAGTCCTCTACGAAATGCACTCCATTTTCGACTTTATCAAAAACTAGTGTAAATAAAGCGGCAAATATCCCAGTAATTACTTGAAAATATGTTGCATTAGTTCCTATCATAGAAATATTAGGAACACTATTAAAATAATAAACTCTTTTGTCCTTGTAATCAAGAATAACCCCTATATTATCAGACCCTTCAAGAGGAATATTTGTATTTGTCACAAGAGTTAATTCATTCCTTGAAATAGACTTTTTCTTTTTATATATTTTGACTAAATTATCCATTACGTCATCGTTGATGGAATAAACGAATCTTGAAGGAATATTGTACATAAATGGAATAGTAAGATTTTCCTCATGCAGCACAACAAATCCCTTAGGATATTTATCCATTTTCCAAATTGGACTTAAAATTCTTTTCATATTTTCCCTATGCGTTAAGGCATTAGGAGTAAATTTTTTTATTCTTTGTTTTCCAACAACTACTCCAGATGGATCTCTTACATTTTCCACTAGAAATTCGTGCGGAGACCAAGTTAAGGTTGTATATCTTAATTTAGAATGTGCTAAGACTCTTGAAGTATCATACTCGAAATGGATAATCTCCTTTGGAATTCCAAATTTTTCTACCCCATGTCTAACCCACATATTAACAATACCTGGGTTCATGCCTGCACAAAGAATGTGTGGAGCCCTGTTAATCTGTTTTTTTCTTGGAAAAATATCAAAAACTAAGTCTGAGACAGGCTTATCTTCTGCATTAAGGGATGTATTTATATAACTTACACCCTCTTTATTTGTCATTTCTAATATTGGTATGGAGTCTGCATCTGTTAAATCAAGAACTATATTAATTTTGTACTTTTTTAGTATATTATCATATTCAATATTTTTGTAAGGATTTATTTTTTTCTTAATAAAAATATATTTTAAGAGTTTGTGCTCTAAATAAGGATTTGATTTAATCTTATCTTTTGGAGATAAAAGAACAAGTCTTCCAAAAATATCTCTATGATGCACTAAGTAATGCAAAAAAGCAGTAGCAACACCACCAGAAGCACCTAATACTAAAAGGTTGGGTTTTTTCATCTCTTTTTACCTCATATATGGCTATATTCTCTTATTTTATAAACATTGTTATAACTTCGCAAAGTATAAATATCCATTAATAAAAGCAAAAACAAAAATGAAAGCCTTAAGCGAAACAGTTGAAAAATTCAAGGAAGGCTCTGTAATAGTTGCTGGCGACTTAATACTTGAAGAGAATATAAGAGCAATAAAAAGTGAGAAAATAGATTCTGAAGGTTTTCTTATTTACGCTGGCAACTATGCAAGAACATATAACCTTGATGGAGCTGCAAATGTTTTTGTTAACATTGCAGCATTACAGGGCAGGGCTTACTTATGCGGAGTTATTGGTGGAGATTATTTTGGAGACTTGTTATATCTTAATCTGCAAAAACAGTTTATACAAAGAGAAAAAAGATCATCTTTTACCAGTAATTTTAGTGAATTAAAAGGAGTAATAGGTTTAAAAGACAGAAAAACAGCATTAAAAACGCGAATATATGTGGATAATAATAAATTAGCTAAGCTTGTTGAAGAAGCGCAGCAAGATGTTGATAAGACTATTGTACAAAATATAATCGAGAGATTTGAATTTAATGAAGGAATTCCTAGAGTTTTAATATTTTCAGATTATAAAAATGGATTTCTTAATTCAGGTACAGTAAGATTATTTAGAAAATATTGCGAGGATCAAAAACTAAAAATAAAAATTATTGTTGATTTTAAACATTTGACTGGAAAGCCTGAAAGACTGGAAAAATATATTGGTTGTTATGGATTTAAGCTTGATTTAATAGAAGCTCAAGAAATGAGCGGAATAAAATCAAATGGAGAAAATTTAGAAGAGATAAGTAAAAAATGTGCAGAAATTTTACAGCCCCAAGAATTTTTACTAATTACTATGGGCAGCAATGGGATGTTTTTAGACAACGTCTGGGAAGGAACAAAAGAATACATTCCTGCGGTTAGAGTAGAAAATCCAGATATTGCTGGTGCAGAAGACGCTGTTACAGCATCTTTATCATTAGCATTGGCAACTGGGGCTATCGAATCTGACGCAGCAAGAATAGCAAATTATTCAGCTTCAATAGCTGCATCAAAAAAAGGTGCAGTTTCAAAAAAAGAACTTATAGACTTAATAGAGAAGGTTGATTAAAAAATCATACTTTATGAGTCATTAAAGCGCCATTTAGATCATAAGTCATTGTAAAGATATTATTTAAATAAAACAGGATGTTTTTTTCTTTTGATTTTGAATTCTTGATTAAACTTAAAATTTCATTTCTTTTGTTTCCAAAGTTTTCTATTTTTTCTAAATCAAACTTATAAAATATTTCATAAAAATTAAAAAGGAAATTGTTTATATTCTCATAAATTTCCAGGACTTCCTTTTCCAGGCTTGTTTTGTTTTCATAAATATATTTGCATAATTCCCTATATATATCTGCTATTTTTTCCAATTGCTCTACAATGCAATACAAAGCAGAATTATTTTCTGTTATTGTTCTTTTATTTAATAATCTTCTGCAGAAATCTGAATACTTGTTTATCTGCTGGTCTTTTAAAACCACATTTTTTAAATCTTCAAAATTCTGGTTTTTTATTATTTCAAATGAATCTTTCGCAATAGACATCAAGAACAAGAAGTTTCTTCTCAAAATATTTTCAAATTCATTTTTTTCTGGTTTTGATATTTCCTTGATTATTATATAATTCTTTGTCTGCTCTACTGTTTCAAAACCTATGCATGTATTTCTCAAAACTTCATAAATTATTTCCAGCTGTTTAGGAGTATTAAAAATAATTTTTACCTGCTCATAGCCTGATTTGTAAATAGCTCCAATAAACCTGTAAAGCATAGTGTTTAAAGAAGAAACATCAATTGTTATTTCTTTTCTTGCTGTTTCTTTTTCTGTTGAGATTATCAGCTTGTTCTGGTTTTCTTCTATTTCAAGTTCATTTCCTTTTTTAAGGCTGTATTTTTTAGCCCAGCTGCTAGGCAAAGATACCATCAATGTGCTTGGTCCTATTAATGCTATTTTTCTTCTCATGTAACCTTTTAGGAAAAGTTTAATCAAAAACTATTCCAACTTTCTGGAAAAGTTTAATCAAAAACAGTTCTTAGTCTCCAGAAAAGCCAAATAACGGATATTTAAGCTTTTTGGAAAAATTATAATATTATAATGCATTATTATAATATATTGAGCAAATATATATTGGATTTCTGATTTTTATAGAATATTACCAAAATTCAAGAAAAATATGAAAAGGTGATAAAATGGACGAAAAGGAATTTATGATATTATCAAGCTTAAGGCATAATGGAAGGGAGAAATTAACAAGCATCTCACGAAATACGAGCATACCAGTAAGCACAATATTTGAAAATCTAAGAAATTTTGAGAAAAATTCAGTGATAAAAAGGCACAGCTGCCTGCTTAATTTTTCCAAGCTTGGGTATGAAATTGATGCAGGTATATTAATCAAAGTAGATAGGGGAGAAAGGGAAAAACTAAGGGAATTTCTGCTGGATAAACCATGCCTTAACAGCATTTACAAAATAAGCAACAGCTATGACTTTATGGTTGAAGGAATATTCAGAGACATGCTGGAACTGCAGGATTTTTTAGATGAACTTGAAGATAAATTTAACTTAATCAGGAATGATGTTTATCATATAGTTTCTGACATTAGAAGAGAGGAATTTCTTAATGGAATTAAAGATCAGGAGGAGGAATAAAATGGATGCATATGACTATCTTAGATTTGAACTAGGGAGAACATCTATTGCTACAGGCATCGCAAAACTAGGATTAGTTTCCTTAGTTTTCATTGGAGGATATGTTGGAGGTGGATCTGACTCAAGAGGCAGAGGAACATACTCAACAAAGGGAGTAGACATAGTAAGCAAAAATATTGAGGAAATGGCCACAGGATTAAGTAACATGGAATTTTTGGAAGTTAACCATAACAGGCTTTACATTCCAAACACTGACGGCAATGGAAACATAAAAACTATTTTCAGGGTAGATAAACTTGTGCTGGACCTTGATGGAAACAAAAAATACTATGAAGGGATTGTCTTTAGACTGCAGGAAGAAGGCCAGGTCAGAATAGACACAAAGAGCCTTGATGCAAAGATGAAGTAACGAAAACATTAACTTAGAGAACATTTATATGCCCTGACATATTTCTTTGACATAAGTTATTGGGATATGTCTTTGATAAGATACAATAACTTAAGGTTAATCCCTTCAAAAACTGCTGCTAGAGAAATGCTGAAGCATGGATTTATGACTGAAGACTGCAAGACAACATTAGAAAATAGCTATAAGTCAAGAAAAAGACAAGAAGACACAACTGAAAAATGGATGGACCTTAGAAGCAAAACTTACAATATTATTGTAGTAAAATCATTTAATCATTTTTATGGAGAAAATGTTTATCTGATAAAACATTTTGGAATGTTCACAAAAAAGAAAGGATTAAACAAGAAAAAATGCAAGGAATGAATTGCGCCTGCGGGAAAGTTGCAAAATATGTAAAAAATTTAAGATTTAATAATTATGACCTTGATGGATGGAAATGCGAAAATTGCAATGAAACTTATTTTAATCCTGAAAAAACAGAGAAAATTCTATTGTTAAATAAGCTAAAAAAACACAAATTTTACCTTAAATTAAGCAGGGTTAAAAGCAATTTAATCCTTCGGATACCAAAAGATGTGGGAGATGTATTAAATCTTCATAACGGTGATAAAGTAGAATTTAGTTTAAGTAAGATAGATAACATTACTATCAAGCCTTTAGAAAATTCCAAAAAAGATTATAAGTGAGTATAAATTCGAAAATAAATTACACAAAACTCTATAACGAAATGTTTTTATAGTAAAAAAGTGGATTTAGTAGTATTATGAAAAAAAGAGGAATAGTTATTTTAGCATTATTTTTAGTTTTATTTAGCTTTAGTGTTAATTCCCAGACTGCTGATTTGCAGGGTGTAAATATATGTAATGTACCCTATAACTGTGAACCTGTAATTCCTGATGGAATATGCCCTGAGGATTTTGCAACTGGAAGGGTTTGTGCTGTACAAGATGCTGACTGTGTTAAGTGTGTTATAAATAAAGATAAAACTGGATGGAGTGCAAGTTCCACAAATTTTGAGCCTATTTCTGAAGTAAAATCTGGAGTTCCTGTTTATATGTATGCTGAAACTACTGGGTGCAGCGGGAAAGATGCAGTTTTTACTATTGAAGGCGTTAAATTATTCTCAAGCAAACTTTTGTCATTACAATTACCTTCTTCAAAAGTTCAGAATAACAAGGCTGTAAAAGAGATTACATTTATCTTTGATGAAGTGCACTCAATAACTGGAGGTGGCGCAGATGTATTTAATAAGTATAAATTTACAGTAAAAATAAATCCTACTGAAACTTCTAATACTCTTGATGTAATAAAGGGAAATATAAAGGGCCAACAATTAATTGATAAATCCTGTAGTGATGGATATGACAATGATGGTGATACTTGTGTTGATAGTGATGATCCGGACTGCCAAACTGGAGGAAAAAATTCAGAAGACTCAGGGAGCATAAATTGTCCTGCCACTACAACTGGTGCATGTGCAGGCTGGAGCTGTACTTATGGAGATTGCGTAGACGGATTTAAATCACTTAAGTGCAATATTCCTCAAGGATGCACATTGCCTCCACCGCCTTCATCTGTAAAATGCTATCAAAGCAGTGAGGCATTCCCTTTTTTTACAAATTTTAATGCTGCAATCGTGATATTTTTATTAGCTGCTTATTATGGCTACAGAATATATAAAAAGAAAAAATAAATTATTTTTATTTTATCAAACCTAAAATTCTTCTCTCGTTAGTCCAGCCCGTCTTATTATTGCTCTTAATGTTCCTCTTGCCAATTCTTTATGTTTTGGTATTGTTAGTCTTCTGAAAGGAGATTTATTTTGCCTCAAGATAATATGACTACCAGTTTGGTGGTCAAGTTCATAGCCTAGTTTTGCAATTGCTTTGATTAATCTTTCTCCAGAAATATTTGATGGCAGTTTATGCATTTATTTCTATTATTTCTTCTTTAATTGCTAGAGGGACCGGTTCATTATGTTTCTTCAGACTTTCTAAATAACCTTTAATCGCATCTGCTATATTTTTTATAACTTCTTTTCTAGTTTTTCCCTGAGAAATACAACCTGGCAGAATAGGACATTCGGCTACATAAGCGCCATCCTCATCCTGCTCTAAAATTATTCTATATTTCATAATATTACTCAAGCAATCAGATTTATATAATTTGCGTTTGAAAATCCGAAAAATCTTCGGCTAGATTATTTTAGAAACATACGGCCCGTCTTTTTTATAATTTAATTTGTTTATGTAATAATTTCTTACTCCAATACCTGAAATTACAAGCATTTTATTTATATCATATTTTTCTTTTGCGATTTCCTCTGCTTTTTTCATTAAATTTAATCCTAATCCTTTATGCTGTATCCTGTCACTTTCTTCACCTATCTTTACTGCTTCACCATAAACATGAAGTTCT
>JACPNF010000042.1 GCA_016185635.1 Candidatus Woesearchaeota archaeon | reverse complement strand
TGTACATAAGTACAAATAACTGCGCAGGAGAAGAAATAACATTTGAATTATACAGGCTGAAAAAGAGATTTTTATTAAAAGATTCATTAGTATTGATAGCTTCCTCAACAAAAACAGTTTCAAGCTCAAGTAAGCTTTCTGTTCCAGTTGTTGCCTCTATTGATACAGAAGACGGAAGCTCTTCCAATTACAGGTTCAGGGTAAGATTAACGAAGTATTTGCCTGTGACTAATACTACAAATACAACTCTTCCTCCTCCACCTGCTACTAATATAACAGGATTGCCTGATTTAATTGTGGAAAAAATTGAATTTATTAATCATGTATATCAATATCAATATGGATATATTTCAGCAGTTCCTTTAGGCGATACTATGACTCTTGGAGAACCAGATCCTTATGCAAGAATAACAACAAAAAATATTGGGGGTGCATTTGATATCTACCCTTCATCTCCTTTTACTGCAGGCATAATTACAAAAGATGGTTCCAAGCTAACTTCTTTTAGCGGTGCTTCCGGTGGAAAAATGAATGCTAGTCAATCTACTGCGTTTGTATGGGGTTTTGTTTCAAACACTGTTGGTAAATATTGCATTGAAGGAGCAAAAGCAGACTCTGAAAATAGTTTATTAGAGTCAAATGAAAATAATAATGATGGAATTAGCCCCAAATGTTTAACAATTACTGCAAATACTACTAATACTTCCACTCCCCCACCTACTACCAATGATATTTTACGTATTTCTCCTCAAACTTGGAATCCCTCGAATGGCTTGGGGGTTAACCAGTGTTACCTTAGCAATCAAAATCTAATTTGTGAACATAATATGACTAACAAGATCTGGGAAGCTGGAGATGAGTTCCAGATATATGCTATTACCTTAGTCTTATACGCTGATGCTCGTTCGCCTTATAGTGTTAAAAATATTAAATTAGTTGGGCCATTGCCAAGCACTAATACAGTGGCTGAAAAAATTTGCAGTCTTCCTAATAGCAATAATTATTGTGAATTGGACTTATTGAACTTGGCTTCTGGAAATGGATCATTAAAACAAGCAGGAAAATATAAGGCAGTAGCTACTGCTGTACTAAATTAGGGAAAGCTATTTAAACATGCTAAAAGATATATATGATAAAAAAGAGGCAGGCAGATATCTGGAGAAGGATTTATGCTTTTTTAATTGACCAGGGAGTTATCTTTTTAATTATTGTATTTCCTTTTAATGATTTTTTTGAAAACAATTCTTTTCTTGAGAATATTGATTCAAGCTTATTTTCAGCTTACTTAATTATATCTATCTTAACCTTGCTTTACTGGGTTGTCATGGAATCTTTATTCAAGCAAACTGCAGGCAAGGCAATTTTAGGAATTTTCGTTCACAGCACTCAAAAAGAAACAACATTATGGCAGATTATAGTAAGAAATATTCCAAAAGTTTCTTTGTTATTGATTTTTCTCGACTCATTTCCAATACTTTTCAGGAAAGAACAACAGAGATACTCTGAAAAATTAAGCAATACAGAGGTAACATATGATGGGTAAAGCTGCCAAGATTATATTGGTATTAATCTTATTTTTTACAGCAAGTTTTCTTATCTCAAGAAATTTTAATTCAATAGATTTTTCAGACAAGATAGTTTTCATACCAATTAAAGGAGTGATACTTTCTGGTGATGGAAATGGAATTTTTAATGAAGAAAGAACATTGTCAACTGATGCAGTTGATTATTTAACAAAGGCAGAAAGCGACAGCACTGTAAAAGCAATTATTCTTGAGGTAAACAGCCCTGGCGGAAGTGTCATAGGAAGCAAGGAAATTGCTGAAAAAGTTAAAGGCATGAAAAAGCCTGTTGTAGCATGGGTAAGGGAAGTTGGTGCAAGCGGGGCTTACTGGATTGCTTCTGCTTCTGATGCAATTGTTGCTGATCCTTTGTCAATAACTGGGAGCATAGGAGTTATCGGCTCTTATTTGGAGTTTGAAAAATTATTTGACAAGTACGGGATTACTTATGAAAGGCTTGTTACTGGAAAATATAAAGATCTTGGAAGCGCTTACAAAGGCTTGAATGATGAAGAAAGGAATTTGCTTCAGGGAAAATTAGACTTAATCCATAAGGCTTTTGTAGAAGATGTAAGCAAAAATCGTGGAAGAAATTTAGAGAAATATGCAACTGGAGAATTCTTTTTAGGATCTGAAGCTTACAAATTAGGATTAATAGATTATTTAGGAAGCAAGGAAACTGCGATTAATGTTTCCAAGGAGCTTGCAAAAATAGAAAAAGCAAAAATTGTTACTTTTAAAACAAAAAAAGGACTTTTTGACTCTGTTGACAAGTATTTTACCAAATACAGCTACTTTTTTGGATTAGGAATTTCTGGAGGATTTTTAGCTAAAGAAAAGTTTGAGATAAACGCATAGATAGATCTCGAATAATAAATAAAAAACAAAGATATCAATATATCCGGATCTATGCATATTCTTTTGTCCATTTTTCCCACATTTTATCTAATTCTTTTAGTTTTTTACTATCTATTCCGCCCGATCCAAAAAATTTCAATATCTTATTCTTATTTGAAGTTTTATTGATAAGTCTTCTTATTACAACAGAGTAACTTTCTTTTCCTTTCATTTTTTTGAGCATGTTATATACAATCCGATATACTTATTATTTATGGCATATCTAATATAAATATTATACTTTTTTTAATTAAAATATTAGAGATTTAAAGATTAATATGAATTTCTGCAGATTTTTTGGAAAGTTTCCGGATTTAATTAATAATTTATGGAAGAATTTCTGATTTTTGCAAGAAATTGTTATTAAGAATAAACTCTATTATTTGGGGTATGTCCATACAAAAAACTTATAAAAGAAAGTTTCAATTTTTGTATAATATCAGTTAAAAATCGGAATATTTAAATATTGGGGAAACATAGGGATTATGAAAGACAATATTGATTTTGAGAAATCAGTTTTAAAAGCAATGGTTGCCAGAGATTTATGGGGATCAAACTGGATGAAAATTGACACGATTGTCAGGTCAGGATTTCCATCACATTTACGGGGAGAAGTTAAAAAAACTATCCATAATCTGCTCAGAAAAGGATATATAATTTGGTATGACAGGTCAAGAAAGGGGATACAATTAGATAAAAATTATTTAGAAGGGATATTTAAAATAATTGAAAATAAGGAGGCAATGTATTAAATGGAGATAAAGCAAAGGGATAAATCTATATTTTTGGAGATATTTGGAGATTCCCCTAAAAACAAAATACTTGATTTTCTGGTTGTTTTTGATGAGTTTGACTATTCTTTAACAGACATAGCAAAATATGCTGGAGTAAGTTATTCTACTATACAGCTTATATGGGATGACCTTGAAAAAACTGGAATAGTAAAACAGAGTAGGATTGTTGGAAAAGCAAAAATGTACAAGATAAACAAAGATAATCCTGTTGTAAAAGAATTTATCAAGTTTTACTGGGGAGCTATAAAAGCAGCGACAAAATTAAAGATTGATATAAAACAAAAGATTTATGCCTGAGATTCTCATATAGTCACTAAATAATATATATTAAATTAAAAGATAGTATAAAAAGCTCTAAAATTCTGAAAAATAATGCCCAAAGTAAAAATAAGGAAAACAAAAAGCTTAATGAAGGAATTTGAAGATTTAGGCTCTTAGGATATTAAAGAATATTCAGGGATTTAAAGAAAATGACTATAACCCATTTTGTAGTTGATATTGAAACATGCCCTTTGGACTTAGCTAAATACAATAGTTTAGATGAAGAAGAGCGTATCAAATTATTAAATCCTATAGATTCAAAGATTATTGCAATAGGTATTAGATATTCAGGAAAAAATGAGGTATTCTTATCAGAGAATGAAAAAGAAATTCTTGAAAAATTTTGGGAAGAATGGAATAAAATAAAGGAAATAAGCCGGAACGCACAATTATGCGGATTTAATATTCTTAATTTTGATATTCCTTTTTTAATAACAAGATGCTTGATAAATAATGTAACTATTTCACCTTTTTTGCTAAAGGATGTTATAGATCTAAGAGAAAAAATCAATGCTTACAGGTATGGAAAGACAAGAGGCAAACTAAAGGATTATGCCTTATTATTGGGATTAAATACTGAAGATATTGATGGAAGTGAAATAGCTAATCTATGTATGGAGAAAAATTGGGATAAACTTAAAAAATATTTAGCTACTGATTTAGAAATAACTGATGAGTTATACAAAAGAATAAGAGATACAAGAATATTAGAAATTAATAAATGGTAATAATGAGATTAGAATATGAAGAAATTAGCTAAAAAGGATATAAAAAATGATGGAATTGATTTAAATAATGAACAGAAGGAAGCAATAAACACTATTGATGGAAATTTGTTAATTATTGCCAGCGCAGGCACAGGGAAAACTACTACAATCGTGGAGAGATATGTTAATCTAATTTTAAACCATAGTGTCAATCCAGGAAGCGTTATGATTACAACGTTTACAAATAAAGCAGCTAAAGACATGCTCAAAAAAATAAACCAAAGAACAAATAAAACACCTAAATACATAGGAACTATGCATTCTTTATTCCTAAAAATTTTGAGAGATAATTCTGAACTTATAAAAATAAATCCCAATTTTACTCTTTTGACTGAAGAGAACGATAAAAAAAGTATTATAAAAGATATACTTAATAAAAAAGGCGTTGAGCCAACAAGCAAGAATATCTTTTATTTTATTAAAAGAATTGGGATGTTTAAAAACAGGGGTATTAACCATGAGGATTTAGATGAAAAAATTAACCTAAATAATGAAAATTCTGAACCAGAAGAATTAAGGGAGGGAGAATTTGCATTTATAAGCCCTAAAATAAAAAATCTGCGTAATTATGTTTATAAGAAATATCAGGAAAGATTAAAAGAATTATGCATGCTTGACTTTGATGATATTTTATTATATACTTATGTTTTATTTGAAAAAAATAATGGCTTGAGAAATGAATACAAAGAAAAATTAAAGTATATCATGGTTGATGAAGCACAGGATATTAATTTAGTGCAAAGAAGAATTCTAGAACTTTTACAGAACGAAAATTTATGTTTAATAGGAGATGACTGCCAGAACATTTATACCTGGAGGGGAACATCGAACGACCTCATATTTACTTTTGACAGTAAACATAAGAAAATCATCCTTAAAGACAACTACAGATCTTCCAGGAAAATTATTGATAATGTGAATAATATAATTTCCTCTATTGCTTTTAAAATAGACAAGAGCTTAAATTGCACCAGAAATGAAGGAACTGATGTTATGGTAAGAGAATTTTATGATTTTTATAAAGAAAAATATTTTTTAGCTAATGAAGTTAAAATACTTCTAGAAAATGGAGAAAACGCAGAGAATATTGCAATTTTATTTAGAACAAACAATATAGGAAAACAAATAGAGAGAGAATTCAGAAAATATAAGATACCATGCCATTTGTCAAGAGCAAAGGGTTTTTTTGAAAGAGAAGAAATAAAGGATGTATTGTCTTTCTTAAAATTAAAAATAAACCCCTTCTCTGTTTTAGAATTTGAAAGAATACTTAAGATGATTCCTGGAATAGGAACTTCCAAGATTGAATCTTTAAAAGAAATTTCTAAAAAAAATAAAATCAGTATTTTGGAATCCCTTAATCATATTGATAAATTGAAAGTAAATATTGAAGTCAAAACTAAATTGTATAATTTAAGAAAGATATTAATAGATTCCAAACAAAATCCAGTCCAATCATTTTTATCTTTCTTTGATTACTGGAGAATATTAGAAAAAAAATATTCTTCTGATCCAGAAAGAATAGAAGATAAAAGAGAGAATATTGGAGTTTTAACTGAGCTTTTTCAGGACTATAATTTTAACAAAGATGGTGTAATGAATTTTCTTGACAGCCTTATTGAAATGGAAAAGAAAGAAAAGGAAGATAATAAAGTTATTCTTAGCACTATTCACAGCGCAAAGGGATTAGAATGGAAACATGTATATATAGCAGGCTGCAATGAAGGTATTTTACCTTTTTATTATATTGGAGAATTGACTAAAACAAAAAGGGATGATGAATTAAGGCTTTTTTATGTGGCTGTTTCAAGAGCGAAGGATTTTCTTACAATAACCTATTCGTTGAACAACGGATTTAGGGAAGCTGAACCATCTCAGTTTATAGATATAATTGAAGGAGATTTTGAATATGAAAAATAAAAACTTATTAATCAAACGGTAAATTAATCAAAGAAATAAACTTAGAAAAAATAAAGGAAAGTAACAAAAATTGTAAAATATAGTTATAAATTAACAGAAGAAACTTTAAAAAAGTGTTTTAAAGGTTAACTAAACAATGAACCTCTGCCTGTTTAGCCCCAAGTTTCTATATCAGCCAAGTAAAAGAAAAGTTTTAAATATTATCTTCTGGATTAAACTTCTTGAGGGCCCGTAGCTCAGCCTGGACTTCAAGTTAATTATAACTTAAGAATGAGGGGCATTTAGAGCACCAGTCTTATATGGCACTTCAGCTTACAGGAAACTTTTAAAAAAAGTTTCATCAAAAAACTAAGAGAGCTGGGGGTCGTCAGTTCAAATCTGATCGGGCCCACTTTTTTCAAGTTTATCCACAAAACAGTCTTTAGCATCTGGCAATTTTAGTTGGTCACAATTTATACCCTCCCCTAAAAGCCTATCAAAAGATTTAAATATATTAAGTGTATTAAATATATTAAATAAAATAAATATATTTGGAGGATAAAAATGCCAACAATAACTTTATCAGTTTCATCTGATTTAAAACAAGAAATGGATAAATCTAAGTTCATTAATTGGTCTGAAGTAGCACGAGAAGCTATTCGTGAGAGAGTATTCCAATTAAAAATTCTTAATTCTATTGCAGCAAAATCCAAGCTTACTGAAAAAGATGCCATGGAAATAGGGCGAAAAATTAAAAAGTCCATGCACGAAAGATTCAAAAAAGAACATTCCGGAGCTTTTTGAATGGATTTAATCATTGATGCTAATGTAGTTATCTCCGCGTTAATATCCATGAATGGCAAAACCAGAGACTTAATTTTTTTAGAAGAATTTTCCTTATTTTCTACAGAATATTTATTAGAGGAAGTTGAGAAATATAAAACTGAGATAATAAAAAAGTCAAATCTCGATGAAGAATCTTTTAAGTTAGCAACATCCCTTATATTATCAAAAATCAAATTAATCCCTTTTTTAGAATTTAAGTCATTAATTTCTAAAGCAAAAGATATTTGCCCAGACCCGGATGATATGGAATATTTTGCACTTGCTTTATCCAAAAAAATCCCAATCTGGTCTAATGATAAAAGGTTAAAACAACAAACAGCTGTCAAAGTTTTTACAACATCTGAATTAATTAACGAGTTTGAATTATGAGCTAAGTTAAGAGCAATTGATTCAATTTAACCTTTTTATGAAACAAGCATGGTCGTCAGTTCAAATCTGATCGGGCCCACTTTTTTCAAGTTTATCCACAAAACAGTCTTTAGCATCTGGCAATTTTAGTTGGTCACAATTTATACTTTGTTTTCCTCCCTTTGTTTCTATTAAAAGGGGGGGTGGCAATTTGCCTCCATCCTTCGGAAAATCCTTCATCCCTTCTCCTTATATCTTTTAAATAACCACTAGGATCTTTTGAGTCTGTTAAAACTTCTACTATATCAACTGCTACAAACCACCATTCTTCATTAAACCAAGTTCTTCGTATTTTTTTGTCCTGAAAGACAACTAAAGTATTATGTTCATTCATTTTTCACCCCCATTATCTTTGTATGCTGCAATAGGCAGGTATTTTTATTATTCTCTAAATTTTTTGCAGTATAATGTTAACAAGACTTTTTGTTATTTAAGCTTTATTCTGATTCAGTGCTATTCAAGAGAAATTTTCGGAAAGTTTGCAATTTTACCGGAAGACTTGCGGATTTTATGAAAATCTTCCGAAGATGCAATTCATTTCAACTAAACTTTTAAAAAAGTTTAATTAAAATTACTGAGCTTTTTTGTATACTAATTTATAAAGCTAGCTGGAATAGCCAGTTCAAATATGATATGATCAACTTTAGTTTTTGGAGAAAAGTTTTACTGAAAAATGATCTTGAAAAAATACCTGGAGGCTGTTTATACTATCTGGCCTAAGTTTTATGACCAGTTTGTAGACCCTGATTTTTACTTTGACAGAAACAAGGCTATAAAAGAATTAAGTATAAAACAAAATGAGAAAATTCTTGAAATTGGTGTTGGAACAGGACTTAACCTGCCTTTTTATCCAAAACATTGCACTGTCTATGGAATTGATTTTTCAGAAGCAATGCTTGAAAAGGCAAAACAAAAGAAATCAGATGCCAAAGTTATTTTAAAGATTATGGATGCAGAAAATATGGATTTTTCCAGTAATTTTTTTGACAAGGTCTTAATTACTTATGTCTTAAGAGTAACTTTAAATCCAAAAAAAGTTTTAAAAGAAATTGTACGCATTCTAAAACCAAGAGGGAAACTAATTATAGTTGACCAGTTTAAAGTTAAAAATTCTCTTTTTCTTACAATATGTCAGCCATTAAAATTTTTATATGGCTCTGGAAGGGATTATTTTTTTGAAGATTTGATAAAGGGAATTCCTTTTGCTATAAAAAGCAAGAAGAAAATTGGGATAGAAAAAAGAACTTATATGTATATTTTAGTGAAAAAGTGATTTTTTAAAATATTCTTTTATTCTTGGCAGATGATGGGGGACTATTTTTAATCTAAGAATTTCTTCCAGGGAAAAAAACTTTAATTCCTGACCTTCATTTACTTCCAAGTCTTCTAGTTTGAGTTTTGGATCATATTTTGAAAAAACATATAATTTCCACTTTTTTATCAAAAAGTTACCTATGTATTTTGGATTTATTAATTCGTAATTTGTTTCTTCTTTTATTTCTCTTTTTATAGCATCTTCAGGTGTTTCACCTTCTTCTGCTCCTCCTCCTGGGAGAGCCCAGAAATTAGGATATCTTATACCTGGATTATTGTCTCTTAACTGCATCAAAATTTTTCTTTCTGAGTTTTCCAGGATTAATGCTGTTCCCCTATAATTTTCTTCCATAATCTTCTTTTGGAATACAAAGGTTTATAAAAAATATTCCTTTAAATTTTCTGTATATCTTATGTTATATGCTCCTGTAGTCTAGCCCGGTCAAATAAACTTTTTGATAAAAAGTTTAATCAAAAAGCAAGAGACCAAGGACAACGGCCTTTCGCGCCGTGAACCCGAGTTCAAATCTCGGCGGGAGCATAAGTACTTTATGTCTCCTTTCAGGGATGTACTAAAAATAGATGAGTACTCTTCAGGTAACTTGGATTAACCGTACGTGTTTAGCTTCTAAAATCTATTTTGCTTTTATAAGGCTCATAAATACATTTTAAATTTTTGTGAGAAAAAGTGACCCCTCAGAAACCTCATAAACATGAAATATGATGGAGCTAAACACGTACGATTAACCAAAACTCTTAAAAACTTTAAAATACACAGATAATTATGTCAAAAACCGAAACTGTTACTTTACAAAAAATAGGACAAGAAGTCTTAGAAGAACTTAAAGAATTTAATAAAAGGACTTGGGATGCTATTCATTTTTCTTTAATTTATGCTCAAATGAAAGAAGAGCTGGAATTAAAAAAATTAGATACTGATAGAAATGTAAGAGAGTATAGAAAAGAAAGATATGAAAAAGCTTTAAAATTAGCAAAAGGCGATAAAATGAAAGCATATAATTTATTAGCTTCTGAAGATTTTTATTAAAATTTAGGCCATTTTTCTATACTGATATTAAGTTCTTTGCAAGTTTGTTCAAAAGCGTTATCTCTTACCAAAATTTTTTTAACTTTTAATTTCCAAAATTGATAGATTATAGGAATATCTTCGCCATTCAATTGATATTTGTCTCCTATTTCTTCAATAGTCTTTGAGTCTTTTTCAATTACTAATTGAGGTAATTTTTCAATGTCAAATTCTTCAAGCAGTTTATCAATTTCAGTATCTGCTTTTTCTTTGCTATATTTATATCTGTTAATTAAAACCCCTTTAACTTCTCCTAATATATCTGGCAGAATACAAAGAGATTTATCAGGAAAAGAATAACCTTTTTGTTTAAAATATTCCTTTGCTTTAGGATATAAAACTAAATCTATTAAAACATTAGAATCAATACCAAATTTAGGAAAAAAATCCCCTAATGTAGTTTTTGGATTGCTTTGAATCATCAAAATTATTGTTTATAGACTGATATATAAATATTCTTAGAATAAATAGATAATCCAACAAATTAGATAAACAATAAAGATATAAGAAATATAGATTAACATAATAATCAAACAGTGCCTCTGCATTATATCAGTTTAGTATTCTGTCCGGCGGGAGCACGTTTTTAACAATTATTTTAGAAATCAATATAAACAAACTCCTTTATATAACCTGCAAAAAGAACCAGCAGTAAGATTAAAAGAACAATGAAACTTGCAAGCAATATTGAGGCTAATAATGTTCTTACCCTAATTTTAGTAGTTGTATCATTACTTGTAATAGATGTTTGGTTAGTTCCCTGGATCATTAGTTCTCCCTATAAAGATAATTTTCGTGCTGACTCCATTGAAAACCTTGCAGAGTTTATTAATTTTGCTAATAACTATAATGGGCAAAAAGTTTATTTTGTTGGAAGCAGCGTATTTTTTGGCCATGGGCTGGAAAAGCGGGAAACAATTCCAGTAAAATTTGAAAAATGCTCTGGGATAAAAACATTTAATCTTGCACTTGGCGGTGGGAAATTAGAGGATCAAATTAAAATTATTAATCTTTTAAATAAAAATGTTCAGATAATTTTTGAAGTAAATCCATTAGCCTTTGGTGGAAAGGAAAGACTAACAAATCTGACACTTGCAGAAAATAAGACCTCCCTTGATAAACTTTGGGTTCCAAACATGTATTCAAAAAGATATCTCTTACAGGAATTTCTTTTTGAAAAGTCAACCAAGGAGTATATCCTGCAACTATATGGAAAACTATTAGATCCTGATTATGGGGCAACTAAAAGCGGAAAGGTTGATTTTTCTTCAAAACAAATAAATATAGATCAAGAACATATACAAATGCTAGAAAGTTCAGCTGGAAAAAGAGTTACGTTTGTATTAATCCCTATTTTTAATACAACCTACACAGTAAATTCTTCAAAAATTAAAGATAGAGCAATTGACTTAACAAGACTAAACATTCCTAAAGAAGATTATTTAGATTTAGTACATCTTAGAGAACACGGAGCAGAAATTATTGCAGAAAATTTGTGCAAAAAGGTGAAACTTTAATGGTATTATTTACAAGTTTTGGATATATTTTATTTCTGGCTTTCTGTGTCTTTCTTTTTTATATTGTAAAAAAGGAATATCGAGCTTTAATTTTAGCAGCAACAGGAATGATTTTTTATGCATATTATGCCGGATGGTATGTTTTGTTAATATTTGCTGAAGCAAGAGCTTATTTTTTAGCCAAATATAAAAATAGATATTTATTTATTTTTTCTATTATAATAAGCATTTTCTTACTTGTTTATTTCAAATATAATAACCTGTTACTGGGAAGATTTAATTTTCCAAAATATGCTATTCCTCTTGGAATCAGCTTTTTTACATTTGAGTTTATTCATTATCTGGTAGATGCTTATAAGGGAAAGATTGAAAATCCTGTTTTAAAAGACCATCTTGCTTTTGTCTTTTTCTTTCCCACAATGCTGGCTGGCCCAATTAAGCGCTACCAGGAATTTGTGCCACAAATATTAACTTCGGTGTTCCATTGGGACAATATTTTATCAGGAATTTTAAGGATATTAATAGGCTTTTTCAAGAAAATAGTGCTTGCAGATACTTTTGCGATGCTTACAGGAAATCTTGTATATCATGAATTTATTTTAAGTGCTGAACCAATAGATTTGGCCTTGAGACTGCTTGCCTTTGGGTTTCAGATATATTTTGATTTTTCAGCATACAGCGATGTTGCCTTGGGAAGTGCCAAGCTTTTTGGAATTATCATTCCGGAAAATTTTAACTGGCCTTACCTTGCAAGGAATATTGCTGATTTCTGGAGGCGCTGGCATATCAGTCTTATGTCCTGGTTCAGGGATTATCTTTATAAACCTCTTGGGGGAAGCAGGGAAGGAATTCATATAACAATATTCAATGTTTTAATTGTAATGCATATTTCCGGATTATGGCATGGTTCTGGTTTGAATTTTTTACTCTGGGGTTCTTACCATGGAATCTTTTTAGCTTTGTATCAGATTTACAAAAAAATTGGACTTCCTACCTGGCCACGGGTAATAAGCATACCTTTAACTTTTTTGATTGTAAATCTTGGATGGGCATTTTTTTCAACTAGAGGAGCTGATGGTTTTATCCTGATCAAGCAGATATTCTCAATATTTTTCTAAAAAACTAATTTATCAGTTATGTAAGCTCTTCAGCTGGAGCTGATTTAACAGTTTAACTTCTTTATTACTTCACCATTGAGATTACTTTTCAGGTAGGCTTCCTTAAGGACAGCATATTCATCATATTTGGATTTTTTCAATTGTATAATAAGATCTATTTCGCTGCCAGGTATTGAAATGCTTCTTGGGCTTATTTTTTCGCCTTCAAATTCCTCGACAAACCAGGATAATATATCATATTTTTTTACAGTCAGGTTTTCAATATCAGAAAATTTCATATTGCATGATAATTTCATGAAAACATCTATGGGAGAAATCACCAGGATTTCAACTGTCTCATTTTCCAGTGGAATAACAGCTGCTGAGCTTATATTATTTCCATAATATTCAGGAACTAACTTAAACAAAGCAAAAATAATAAGAATAATGCCTATAATTAGTAATATCTTTTTATTGCTGATTATGCTTTTAAGATAATCTTTGATTATATTAGTTCTTGATTTAAGGTTATATATTTCTAATTTAACCTTTTTTTCCAAAACTTCTGAATTATCCTTTTCAGGTTTATCCATATATTTAATGTATAAATTATTTTACTTATATCTTTTTCTGAACAAACATAATTCTTATGGTTTATGATATAATCTATTTAAGCGTGGTTGCTAAAACGGTTAATCAGTTTCTCTAAAGTGCCTTTTATCTCAATATTAAACTTATCTTTCAGTATTTTTCTCTCGAGTTCCCAATAGGACTTGTAGGCTATACTATTAGCGATAGCCCCAAAAACAAAAACTCCTCCAAGGAGAGCATATTCTTCTGTAAAGTACAAGCCAGCCATAGCTGCATACCATCCCCATTCATCTATAGCTATCATCCTTCTTTTATGCGCTAAGTAATCTAAAAAGTCCATATTTTTATTTTATTAAGTATGTTTATAAATATTATTTTTGTACAGTCTGGATATGGTAGATAAAAAATCTTCTTTGGATGATGCATTTGAAGCAAGAGAAGAAGCAAGAAAAGTGCTTGGTAATTGTAATAAATACATAAATGAAAAGCTTAAGCCATTAGTTGAGAGTGTATTAGCAAGCGGGATGTCCATGTCTTCAGAAGAGGTTACAAAGAGAGTAAATTTGCTTTATGACTCAAGGTATGAACTACATGACGTAAGTTCATTACTGGCAAGAATGGCTGAAAAGAAAGAAGTAATTTCCTCTAATGGAACATATAGACGAAATAGTTTTGAAAAAATGGCTCAATAAATTTATTATTACAAGAAATCTGATAATCCTTCTTTTGACCTTAGTTTTTGAAGAGCTGTATATTCCAACTTTCCAACTTTAGGCAGGCTAATTTTCAAGTGTTCAGCTATTTCATAAACATTGCACTGAATAGAACCACAAACACCATATCTTAGTTTAATAACTGATGCTTCATCATGGTCTAATTCTGATAATCCTCTTTCTAAAGCTTCTCTTAGTTCGTTATTTTCAATTTCTTTTTCAGGAGTTATTGTTTGTTTTGGCAGCTTTTCTTCGTCAATGTCTACAATACTAAGAACATTACATTTTGGAATAGGATATTCTTCTTCCATTCTGGTTAACCAATTTTTAATATTTATAAACCTTTCTACATTAGTTACTATAGAATAATAACATAACCATTATATATAAAGCTTAGAAAAAGCTTAATATAAATGAAAAGAAGCTCAAGAAGATGGAAAAAGAAGGGTCAGATGAGGTGGAAGTGGCAGAGAAAAAGATTAAAGAGAGAGAAAAGGAAGAGAAAGGTCAAGTAGAGGCTTTTAAGAAAAGCTTCAGCAAAAACTCTCAGGAAAAAAACGAAGAAGATCTTGGAAAAGAAATAAAAGAAGGAAAATACAGGCATTATAAAGGTAATTTCTATCATGTTTTAGGAGTTGCAAGGCACAGCGAGACTTTGGAGGAATTTGTTGTTTACAAGGCCCTTTACGAAAATGAATTTGGAAAGAACTGCTTCTGGATAAGGCCTAAAAAGATGTTTTTAGAGACAGTCAATAAAGATGGAAGAATTCTACCAAGGTTTGAATTTGTCGGAAAATAGCTGATAGATTGCTCTTAGGAAGATTTTTAAAGCTAAAACCTATATTATTAAGATGTGGACTTAATTTATGAAATTTAAGAAAAGTCTTTTAACATTAATAGGTTCTTTTTTCATTGGGTTATGTGCTTCTAATGTTTATGCTCTTCCTGAAAAAGACAAAAATAACCAAGATACAAAAAAAGAGGCTGTAAAAGAAGAAAAGAAGGAAGAGGACAAAAAAAAAGATTTAATTGTTTTTGAGAAACCAACTCTTTATCCTTGCCTTTTAGAAGAATTTGTTGAGAATTTTAGCAATAGGTTTAACGAGAGAATTGAAGAGAGGGTAAAAAAAGATTTAGAACCAAGCTTTATCAAAGAGTTTGTATATTCTTATGACAGAGATAGTTATAACATGTTTATTAGGGACGGACTGCAAGGAAATCCTGGAAAAGAAGAAGAACGAGAATTTTCAGATAACTTATACAGGGAACTAAAAGGAGTTTATTCAAGGGCTATAAGTGAGACTTTAAAAGATACTCCAGCTTACAAAGAGATAAGAAATTATTTTTCAATACATACTGTAGGAGAAAGAATAAACCCAAAATTAGTAAGAGGAGCCAGCGTTATAGGGGAAGAAGATGAAATGGTTTTAAATCCCCAGAAATATGAAAGAAAATATTTTTGGGAAGAAGTAGTGAATAAATATGACAAGTTTAATGTTGGTGCAAATATAAGGTTAAACAAAGATAATTTTGCTATAGAGCCAAGGGTTAGTTGGGCTAATTTTTATACTGTTTCCTATAATACCCAAAAAAGAACATTGGCTCACAAGATAACCATACACCACAGAAAAAGATATGGCTTAAGCTTATTTTTTTCGAGCAAAGATGGATTTCAGAAAGAAAAACAATTTTCAACAGTTTTCAGCTATGTTCTTTCTCCAAATTCTATAATCAGGCTTTCAGGCAATTATGATTTTGAAGGAGATGAAAAAGCAATTTTTCTTTCTTTTTTTACAAGTTTTTAATCATACAAATCTTTTTAAACAAAAATAATATAGGTTTTTACATGAATGTTGAATTTGTTGTGGGAATAAAAGAAGGAGCAAAACCTGAAGATGTCAAGAAAAATCTTGGAGGAATTGCTGATGGTGCTGAGTTAATCATAGAAGGAAAAGTTCCAAAAATAAAAGGTACAGGAAGCTATCAAACTTACAAACAGATAGTCCGGGCTGCAGAATCTGTTCCAGATGTTTCTTTTGTTGAATTTGTAAAATATATTAGGGATGAAGATTAAGAAAATTATATAAACTAAGTTTTACTCTTTATTTCTAAAGAGGTGCATAAATGGGACATATTTCTGAAAGAGAATCAGAACTGCCTGATACTGTTGTAAATAAATTATTGTGCATTGTTGCTGAAAACAAGGATGTTATTTCTTTAAGCCTGGGGGAGCCTGATTTTACAACACCTAAGCCATTATTAGATTATGCTAAAAAAGTTATTGATAAATCAACTCATTACAGCCCTACAGCAGGATATTCTGAATTAAAAGAGGCTATTGCAAAGAAACTCAGAAAAGAAAACAAGATCAAATGCGAGCCTGACAATATTATTGCTGGAACAGGAAGCCAGGAATTATTTATGGCAGGGTTTAGTTCTGCATTAGATGTTACAGAAGAGGTTGTTCTACCCAGTCCTTGTTATTTAGCTTACATACCTCAAATAGAGCTTGTCAATGGCATACCTAAATTATTTCAGTTAAAAGAAGAAGACAACTGGAACATAAATTCTGATGAATTAAAAAAGATTATTGACAAGAAAAAAACAAAAGTTATTCTGATAAATACTCCGAGCAATCCAACTGGAAATGTTCTTGACAGAAAACTTCTTGAAGAAGTAGCTGACATTGCAGTTGAAAATGACTTGTATATATTTGCTGACGAGGCTTATGAAAAATTAATTTATGACAAAAAACATGTTTCTATTGGAAGCTTTAATGGAATGGAAGATTATGTTGTTACTTTTCAGACATTTTCAAAAAGCTATGCTATGTGCGGTTTCAGGTTAGGATATGCATGCGGGCCTAAAAAACTAATTGAAGCTATGACAAAAGTGAGTCATTATATTACTTTAGCTCCGCCAAGCTTATCCCAGTTAATTGGCATCAAAGCATTAAGCCTACCACAAATTTATATAGAAAAAATGAGGAAAGAATATGACAGAAGAAGAAAATACATTGTAAAAAGGCTTAATGAGATTGGATTAAAAACTGCAACTCCGAACGGAGCATTTTATGCATTTTCAAACATCAAGCCATTTGCTCAGAACAGCTACAAGTTCGCAAATAGTTTACTAACAAAACAAAAGGTTGCAGTTGTTCCTGGAACTGAATTTGGAAAGTATGGTGAAGGTTATATACGCTTTAGTTATGCTACTGACTTAAAATTAATTGAGAAAGGGCTGGATAAGATTGAAAAATTCTTGAAAAGATAAATCGAAATCTTTATATATCAATTTTGGATAATATTATTCATATATGGATAATAAATATAAAATAATCAGTTATCTTGGAAAGAACCCTGACAAAAAGTATACCATGCATGAATTAAGCATGATACTAAAGATACCTTATGCCAGTTTTTACAGGACAGTTGACACTTTAGGAGATGTTCTAAATATTGAAAAAGCTGGCAAATCCAAAATGCTTAGCTTAAACAGAGAAAATCCAGCTACAAAAGCCTACCTTATAATAGCTTCTGAAGAAGAAAAAAAAGAATTCCTTAAAAAGCATTTTATAATAAGGAAAATTATATCTGAATTAAAAACAAAAGATATAACTGCAATTTTTGGGAGCTACGCAGAAAATAAACAAACAGAAAAAAGTGATATTGATATAATAATCATTAATAGCAATGGGAAGAAATCCTTAAGTTTTTCAAAATATGAATTATTATATAGAAAAAAAATAAATGCTATTTTTATTACTAAAAAAGAAATTAGGAAGATGATCAAAGATAAAGAAGAAAATATTGGCAAACAAGTTCTGAGGCGTCATGTTATATTGAATAATCCTGGAGGATTTTGGGAGTGCATTACCAATGGATTTTGACAAAAAAACTTATGCTAGGCTATTTGAAGAGTATATTTCAGAAAAGAGGATAAAAAAGTCTATTCAAACATTTAAAATAAAACTTTTTCTCCAAAAAGCAGAAAATAGTCTTTTAATATCTAAATACATAAAAGAATTTAAACCCAATATAGACCAGCCAAAAAAAATTTACTGGAATTATTGGGCAATTACTATTTCTTATTATTCCATGCTTTATGCTGCAAAAGCCGCGATTTTATCAAGAGGGTATGAAACCAGAGATCATGATTCTGCGCAAATTGCTTTAGGTCATCTTCTTGTTCCTGATGACCTTGAAAAGGAAGACCTTGAAATTCTCAACCAGGCACACAAGATTTTTGAAGAAGAATATGTTCATTATTTTGAAGATGCAAAAAAAGAGAGCCATATTGCAAGATATTCTGCTATTAAAAGCTATACAGAAAGAAGACTTGATGAAATATTTAACAATGCAACCAAATTTATTGCAAAAATAAATTTAATTATAGAGGATGAAATAAAAGATAAATGAAAATAATAATTGCTTTAGGCGGAAATGCACTAATAAAAAAAGGTGAAAAAGAAACTTATTCTAACTTATTAAAAAATATCAAGAAAACCTGCAGTTCAATAATTCCTTTTATCAAGAATAACAAAGTTGTTATAACTCATGGTTCAGGTCCACAAATAGGAAATTTGTTATTGCAGAATGAAATTGCAAGAAAAAAAGTCCCTGAAATGCCATTAGATGTTTTAAATGCTGAGTCAGAGGGGTTAATTGGTTATCTGCTGCAGGAACAATTGTCAAATGAAATTCATAAAAGAAAGATGCATAAAAATGTTGTAACTTTGCTGACAGAGGTTTTAGTTTCCAAAAATGATCCAGCTTTCAAGAATCCAACTAAATTTATCGGGCCTTTTTACACAAAAAAGCAAGCTATTAAACTAAAAAATAAATTTATTATAAAAAAAGACTCTAACAGGGGATATAGAAGAGTTGTTGCAAGTCCTAAGCCGATAAAAATAATTGAAGGTTCTTTAATAAAAGAGCTTGTTAATTCTGGACATATTGTAATTGCTGCTGGAGGCGGCGGTATTCCTGTTGCATCAAAAAATAAAAGATTAACAGGAGTCAAATGCGTTATTGACAAGGATTTAGCATCAAGCTGTTTAGCCAAAGAAATCAAGGCTGACTTATTGTTAATATTAACTGATGTAGACAAAGTATATTTGAATTACGGAAAGAAAAACCAGAAAGGATTAAGCAGACTAAACTTAAGAGACGCTAAAAAATATTTAAAAGAAGGGCATTTTGCTGCTGGAAGCATGAAGCCGAAAATAGAAGCGAGCATTGATTTTGTTGAGCATGGCGGAAAAAAAGTCATTATTTCCGGGATTAATAGTGTTGAGAAGGCTTTGAAAGGAAATAATAGAACTATAATCAAAAAAACTTAAAATCAATCCGTCTTTCTATTTCTTCATAAGGATTAAATGCATAATCTTGCTTTCTGTCTTTTATCTGCCTTTTTGTTTTTTTTATATCAATACCAAATCTATTCCTTGCATTTGTGAAAGTAAGCCTTTCAATTTGATCTTCTGAAAAGTTATGATTTCTTAAATATTCTATAAACAATGGCCACCATGGCAGGCCTGGAATTCCAGACATAAAAGAATGTACTGTTTTTTCTTCCAGTGTATGGGGAGCATGGTCTGTTTCTATCCAGTCTATTTTTTCATCATAAAGCAGCTGAAGCATTTTTTCCCTATATGGCTTTGGCCTTAAGGCTGGATTCATCTTCCACAGTAATCCATTTTTTTCAAGCAACTTATCCATATCAAACATAAAATGATGAGGACATACTCCAGAAGAAATGTCTAAGCCTAATTTTTTTTCTTTAGTTACTAGTTCAACAGATTCTGGACATGAAATGTGAGGAATATGAAGCTTTCCCTTAAATTTTGTTAATCTTGCAAATTTTATCTGATCTTTTATTGACTCATATTCTACTATCGGGGGCCTTGCAAAGCAATGACTTATTGGAAATTCTGGTGAAAATACATTTTCATTCATTAAAAGTTCTTTTTCTGCATGAACTGCTAAAACTCCATCATATCCTTCCTGAACCAGAATTAAATAAGCAGTTAGCTGATGAACTGGATGAACAACAGCCAGATCACCAACAGACTTGCCTGCATATAACTTCATTCCAACTACTAACGGAAAATATTTTCTAGAAATTTCTACAGCATTCTTTACCTGTTCAGGATCTGAAGTTAGTCCTATATACATGCCACAGAAAACCCCATTTACCCCAGCCTGCTTATATAATTCAATTCTTTCTTTTACAGTTTTCTCATCTATAATAGGTGGTTTAGTATTCGGCATTTCAAATACTGCAGAAACTCCAGAATCTAAAGCAACCTCCAGACCATGCTTAACTGTCTCTTTATGTTTTTCGTTGAAATCCCTTAAATGAACATGCGCATCTATGATCATTTTAAATTTCCGACCTATCTTTTATTTTTAAATATTCTTTATTTATCAAATGAGCAAAATTTGAACCTGCATAAGGATTATTTTTGTGTTTGT
>JACPNF010000035.1 GCA_016185635.1 Candidatus Woesearchaeota archaeon | reverse complement strand
TGAAAGCTCATCAAGCAAGAAACAAAGTAGAATTTAAGCCGTTAGTTCTATCAAAAATGCAAAGCATTCAGAGAAAGCCAGATATAATAAAATCTTTTTTTATTGGTACTTATGTGCTTTAATCATCAGAATTATCTATAGTTGTTTATAGACATATTCCAAATTATTTATCAAAGCCAGCTAATGTAAGAAAAGCAAAAGAAAAAGGATTAGAAAATGGGGCAGTAAGAATTCCTCAGGAATATTTTGATAAACTTGTAGACCAAGACGGAAAAACAGATTCTCATAAAAACAGGCTCGTTACAGTAATAGATTATGATAAACTAAGAAATTCAAGCTCTGGAGTAATTTCAGTTGAAAAAGCATTAGAACATCCTCAAACAATACCTTTTATTGGGAGTGAAGGACAAGCTGTAAAATATTTGCAAAAGCACAGCCAGGTTTATGGAAGCCAGATAGGAATTTGGCATTTTGATGACTTAAAAGATGAACCATTAGGGCGTTTGCTCTGTGCTGGCTACGACTGCGGTGGTGGTCTTGTTGGTAGCGACATTCTCGGCGACGATGCTCGCTTTTTCGGGGTACGTCAGCAAAAAAATTCTTCCACACAAACTTCTGGAAAAAGCTTGACCAAAAAAGGTAAGGAAATGATTAGCCTATCTTTAGAAGAGATATTAAAATTATCTGAAGGCCTTATTCCAGAATATGCTCAGGAAGAATTTAAAAAAAGATTAGAACAAAGATATAAAACACAATCTTCATAGTTTTTCCCTGAAGGCTTTTTCTTAAAAAGGCTTCTATTCAGTCAGTCTGATAATTATCTCATGAGTCTTTACCATGTCATTTTTCTTGACTAATATCAAAAACTCAGGAGGGCATATTAAAATCTCAGAAATGTTTATGTCATGGATATAAATCTCATTTGCAATTTCAGCTAAAATTCCCTTTTGTTTCAAAACTTTTTCATTGAGAACAAAGCTAATTTCGCTTAAATCATCCTCTACTTTTATTATTTTGGTGGAAAATAAATCTTTTAGGTCATCTATATCATCTTTGTTAGCAATAATCTTAAATTCATTGGTTCCTTTGATAAATTCAAAATCATTTATCCTCTCCAGCTTTTCAAGGTCTTTTAATGAAAAATTCTTCAAAGTTATGCAGGCAACATTGTTTCTTGTGGAAACAATAGCTCCTTTTAAAAGCTCAAGAATCTTCTTTTTGTCTTCTTCCACTTTTTTAATGTCATACCTTCGAATTGCGCTTATTACTGAGTCTAATGAAGAGTCAAGATTATATTTCTTTTTTAGGTATCTTGCTAAAGCTCTTGTATTAATTAGTTTGTCAGCTAATCCCTTTTGTAATAAAACCTCTTTTGAAAGTAATATTGATACTTTTTGTTGGACGCTTGTCATGTTTAATATTAGTCAAAATATTCTTATAAATCTTTCTAAATAGGTCATATTGCTCTAATTATGTCTAAAATTATCAAATTATGTATATAGGTCATAATGTTTATAATAAATATTGCTGACTTATTATTAGTAGGTTATAAAAAAGGGGTAGTTTTTTGCAATATCAACATTGTGGTAGATGTAGAAAAGAGGAAGATATTCCTACATATCAATATCTTGTTTTAGGTGATCGTCGGGCTGATATGTGCACTGAATGTTTTGGAACTCTTAGAGTCCTTCTTTATTATGGCGGAATACTAAGATTTAAGTCCCAAGATAGGAAAGATGTTGGCATGAAAATCAGGCTTGCTCAGGAAGGTGAAGGATTAAAAGATATTTATCTTACTAATGAAGGTTCCAATATCTTGAAAAAATGGTTTAAGGTTGGTAGTTTGGAAGAAAAAGCTAGTGAATAATAAATAAGATAATTTTTAAATGATTACCTATTCTTCATTTCATGAAAGATAGTAAAAGTTCAATAAAAAAAATAGCAAAAGAGAGAATAAACATTTTATTTGATGAAGCAAAAAAGATATATAAAAACAACCCGTCTTTGGCTGACAGGTATGTGGCAATTGCAAAAAAAATTGCAATGAAGACACAGATTTCTATTCCTTCTGATTTTAAGAAAAAGTTCTGTAAAAAATGCAGTAGTTATCTAATTCCAGGATTAAATTGTAGAGTTAGAATAAGAAATAAAAAATTAATTTATTATTGCCTTAACTGTAAAAATTATATGAGATTTCCCTATAAGTCCTGATTTAATAATTTATAATATTTTAACCACTTGTTTTTTATGAATTCCCTTTCAACCTTGATCATGGCTTGAAATCCTCTTTTCTTTAGTTCTTTCGTGACTATCCCGCCTTTATGTGGGTGTTTGTATAATCTTTCTAATGGGCTATGAAATCCGTGGCTATAATGAACAAGTTCATGCGCCAAAGTTAAGTCAACCATAAATTCTGGAATTGCCTTGTTTTTAAAGAAATTATTTACTGCAATCTCGCTTGACTTGTTTTTCAGTCTTTTTATATGCCCAAATTTATTCTTCCACTTTCCCTTGAATATTGCAAAAACATGGTTTTTTCTTTCCACATCTTTAAAATACCTTCCCCATAAGTAATTTAGCCTTGAATTAAGCCATTCATCATTCCTGTTTTCATTGTCACTTAAGCTGCTTTGAGCATATTTGTCCTTTAAAATATCCAAGACTAATTCCTGCACAGAGAAATTTTCATTCATCAGAATTTATGGAATTTCATTGTTTTTATTTTTTATTATATTCTCAAGCCTAAATATGTAAATTTACAGGTATCCTTCTACAGCCCTGCAATCAAAATCATCTTCTATTTTCATTATTAATTCCAGTATTTTAATATCATTAATAGCATTCTCTGAAGCATTAATTATGACAACTGGTTGCACTGTAGGTTCACTGTATATTTCAAGCCCTTTTACTGCAAGCAAATCCTTTCTTAACTTATCTGGCAATTTGTAGGGCTCTCCCATTATATCTGTTTTGTAAGTTAAAAAATAGTAAGACATATTTAAATTGCTCTTTTGCTTAATTTTCTTGCAAAGTAAACCCCTGCACCCAAAACAGCAATATATATTAAAACTGCCTGCAATGCAAATCCAAGTTCAGAAAAGCTTAGGTTAAAAAGCATGATTTTCTTCAAAATTCCCTCTCCAAGCACAAAGGGATTCAAATCAGCAACGCTCCTGATATATTCAGGCAAAGTTTCCAAAGGTAAAATAGTTCCTGAAAAAAACAAGAACAAGCTTCCCAGTGAAAATGTAGCCAATACAACAGTTTCTTCAGACTTAAATAAATATCCAATAAGCATTCCTAAAAATATAAACAAGGTTGACAGTAAAAGCACAATAATAAAGCTGTTAAGCACAACAGTTAATAAACTCTCTTTGAAGAAATAGAGAGCAACAGCAAATATTATTCCAAGCTGTATTAATACTATTATTAAGTTTGTTACATAATCGCTTAAAATGAAAAGCCAGTCTTTTGTTGGGGTTATAAAATTTCTGAAATAAGCACTTGATGTTTTTTCCCTTACAACAAGTATTGAACTTAATAATAATCCAATAAACATGATGATTAATACAACTAATGTCGGGAATAAGAAATTTAAGTGTGTTTTTTCAATAGCTACCGGGCTTATTTTGGTTTTTATAGGTATAGCAATAGATTCTGCACTTGTACTTTTTGCATTGTTAATATTTGTGTTGATTTCATTTATAGTTCCTTCTATACCTTTTATTTTTGTTTTGCTTTCGTCTAAAATTCCTGTTGCATCAGTCAGATCAGTTACTAACTTATTTTTTGTAGCCTCGGTGGCATTGACAGTTTTTTCATAGTCCTTAGCTTCTTTTATGGAATTTCTTATTGCATCATCAACTGTTGTAAACAGGCTTTTATTGTAATTATTTGACTTTATTACACTGTCTAGCTTGTTGCTTATTTTGTCTACTCCTATTAGAGAAACACTAAAACTTAAGTCAAGATTATTTAATGATAAAAGAGCTTCATTAAACTTTTTTTCAAGATCATCGTTTTTTGTAGTTATAAAATCTATAGAGCCTTTTTCATTGCTTAATTTTGCATCTGTCTCGCTTAATGTGCTTAGCAGATTGTTAGCAAGCTGCAGGCTTAACTCTGAGCTTTTTGTAGAAACCTTTGTAGACAAGGAATCAATAATAACCCATACCAAATTTATTTTTGAATTATCAACAAAAAACTCTATATTTCCTTCGCTTCCAACTTGTAAGTCAGGAGGAAAAACAGCACATACATGCACTTCATTATTCTTTAGTTTTGAGATGCATTCTTCTTGCGAATTTAATTTTTGTACATTGAATTGCTTGTCTCCAAGTTCTTGTATTAATGAATCAGCTAATTTGCTGTAAGAGCTTGAGTAAGCCCCTATTTGGATGTTAAACAAGCTGGATGTATTAAATGCAGCTCCTACCAAGAATATTATGATTAATGGACCAAGAAGTATAATCATAGCAGAATTTCTGCTTCTTAGTATTATTTTCAGGTTCTTTTTTAATAAACCAAAGAAAGAGCTTATTACTGTGATGTTTCTTAGTTTTTTTGAAACACCTCTTTCTTTCACATTTTTTTTATTTATGCTTGACATTTTTGGTAAATGCTTCGAAAGCCTCGCTTAAGCTAGGCCTTGATAATTTTAAGTTGACTACTTTGTCTTTCTTTCTGTTTACTCTCCCAATTATCTCTTTTACAGTTTTTTCGCCATTGCTTACATATAATACTGCTTTTTTTTCATTGCTGCTCATCTTATTATACTTTAATCCTTTTAATAATGACTTATAATTTTTTGACTGAGTTTCCAGATGTATTTCAAAATCATTTGAGTATTGTTTTTTCAATTCTTCCGGGCTTCCTAATTTTATCAGTTTTCCTTCAAAGATAATTCCAACAGTGTCGCAGATTCCTTCTATTTCCCCAAGAAGATGTGAAGTCATTATGACAGTTTTCCCCTCTTTGTTTATCTTTCTGATTAAGTGAAGCATTCCCTTTCTTAAATGTGGATCTAGATCTTCTGTAGGTTCATCCAAAATTAATACAGAAGGATCATGAATTAATGCACATGCAATATCAAGTCTTCTTCTCATGCCTGTGCTCAATTCATTTGCCAAAGTCTTTCTTGCTTCATTAAGTTCAACTAAATTAAGTATATCTTCTATCTTGTACTGAATATAATCATTTGTCAATCCATAAAGTTTTCCAAAATATCTTATATTCTCCTCAACATTCAGCTTATCATAAAAACAGTTCTCCTGTGCCCCAAATCCAAAGCTTCTTCTTATCTCCTTGTTGTATTTTAAAGTGTCCTTTCCATTGAAGATAATATTTCCCTTGCTTGGCTTGTAAAATCCTACAATTAACTTTAATAAAGTGGTTTTTCCAGATCCGCTTACTCCAACCAAGCCAATTATTTTTCCCTTGGGAATGCTTAAGTTTATGTTGTTAAGGATTTCATGATTTCCAAATTTCTTGCTTAAGGAATTTATTTTTATTTCTCCTGTTACTTTTTTATATTTATCATAAAGCTTTAGCTCTTCTTCACTTATTTTTTCCATTTTTTTTGCAGGTTTCTCACTTTTTGATTTAAATTTTGCAAGAAAATCTGTATAAGAACCCAGCTTATTGCTTAAAATATTTTTATACGAGCCAATATTAATCTCTCCAATGAATTTTTTATATGGAGAAAATGCTTGCTTCAGCCTCTCTTTTGGAATTTTCGGTATTAAACTGTTATACTTTAACATTGATATATCTTAGCAGAACTATATATTTAAAGGTTTTTGTCAAATATTTTTAAAAATTCTGTATAAAACTTTAGAATTTGCTTGCATTTCTGCTATTTATTAGTAATCTCTTCATTTTGGGATTTTCATTATGTATCCAGAGAATTCCTTTTTCTCCAGTCATTATTAAACCCTTTTCTTCCAGATATTTTAGTATTACATTTAGCGTTTGTCTCATTGTTTGTTTTGGAAGCCTTCTTAATAGTTCATTCTTTGATATAGCTAAATCAGCTTCTTTCAAAACTTTTTCCACCATCAATACAGTATCAAGTCTTGGATAATGTAATATTATTTGTTGCATTTTATAACCCCTAATAAATATATATTGATATAAACTTATATATAAGCTTTGTTATTTTTTGTACGTGTTTAGCTCCATCATATTTCATGTTTATGAGGTTTCTGAGGGGTCACTTTTTCTTACAAAAATTTAAAATGCATAAGTAAGTTTTATAGAACCAAAATAGATTTTAGGAGCTAAACACGTGCTATTTTTTCTTGTATTTACTAAACTAAGAAAAAGGTTTTGGTTATCCAAACCTTTCTAGTTTTATTTTACTGTCATCTATGCCAATTCCTTTTAATAATTTGGCAGTTTCTTCAACCATTATAGTAGGTCCGCAAAGAAAGTAATAAGGTAAATGCAAGTCTTTTACAATTTTTTTTATCATTTTTTCATCTATCCTTCCAGTCATGCCACCCCATTCATGCCCTACTGGTCTTGTGATAGTTAAGTGCATTTTGGTTTTTTTATGTCTGTTTTTCATTATCTTGTCCTTGAATATAATATCTTTTGGAGTCTTGGAACTGTAAATTAAGTTAACATTTATATCTAAGTTTTTGTCTTTGATATACTCAGTCATACACATCAAGGGCGTTACTCCAACTCCCCCGCAGATAAGAACAATATTCTTGTGCAAATTTTCATCAAAAGTAAAATGTCCGTAAGGCCCTGAAACTTCAAATTCATCTCCTACTTTCATATTGTAAAGTTTTTTAGAAACTAATCCAGCATTGTAAATCTTCACAGTTAGGTCAATATATCCCTTCTTGGTGGGTGGGCTTGAGATAGAATAAGCCCTTTTTACAAGCTTATTTTCACCATCTGCTTCGCACTCAACATTAATCATAACAAACTGGCCAGGTTTAAAATCAAACTCTCCTGAATCAAGCCTTATTGTTCTTGTATCTTGAGTTTCATCTATTACATTTGTTACTTTCATTGTTCTTTTGATGACTGTCATCGTAATAGGCCTAAAAATTAATATATATAAAGTTTTTCTTAATATTCATGATTATAAAGGTATTTGGAAAGGTAAATCAAAAATATATTGATAATGTCTTGAAAAAAGCAGGTAAGCTAATCTCTGTGCCAAAGGACTTGACAATTTACTTTCTGGAAACTTTGAGTTTTTGCAGCTATATAAACCTTCCAAGGACAATGCAAAACAAGGTCAGACAGAAATGCATGACTAATATTTCTTTTTCATTTATATTCAAGAAAAGAAAAATAGTAGTTATTCATCTTGAAAAAAACCTTGAAAAAAACCAGGATTCATTAGTAGGATTATTAATTCATGAAATAGCTCACATTAACCAGATGGAAAAAGGAGTTTATATCAAGATTTATAATGATTATTACAAAGTCTCACAAAGAAATTTAATTAAAATTAAAAAATTAAAATACAATAAAAAAGACTTGGTAAATTTATTTCACAGCATTTCAATAACAGCTGTCTTTGCGTTAAAGGATATTTATGCTAACAATTATCTAATAGAAAAAGGCTTGGTAAATCACTTATTGTCTTATTATAAGATGGAGTTTAATAAAAAAGTATGCCCAAAGCCATTTTTTTATAAAAATCTTAAAATAGCTGCAAAGAAAGACATGTCAATTGTAAAAGATGTGGTTGATTTTCAGCTTGCGATTTTGTCAGCAACCCTCCCGATACACAAGACAAGAAAGGCAAAAGAATTAATAAATTTCATAGAGAAATGTTACTCAATAAATATACAGGAAGTTTCGGAAAAGATGCACGAGTTAGTGAATCTATATTTTAAGTCATTTAAGAATAAAGACTTCAACAAGATGTTTTTTGACTGTGTTTTTAAGGAAGTTTACAAGTTATTAAAATGAAAACTTATGTAATATGTGTTGGAATAGTGAAATTCAATGAAAGGATATTAATCTTAAAAAGGATACGAAATAAACGTTTTTCTCCAAATGAATGGGAGTTTGTTTCAGGGTTTATTAAAGAACATGAAAATGCAGAAGATTGTGTTTTAAGAGAAGTTAAAGAAGAAACAAATTTAAAAGGAAAAATAGTAAAATCCGGACAAGTATTTGAAACAGAAGATAAATATGGAAGATGGATTATAATCCCATTTTTAATAACTGTAAAATCTGATAAAGTAAAAATTGATATAAAAGAACATTCAGAATATAAATGGATAAATCCAGATAGAATTGATAATTTTAAAACAGTTGCAGATTTAAAAAAAGATTTAAAGAGGGTTGGGTTGTTATAGTCTGCTAATGTAATTTTAATCTTTGCCTAAGTTTCTCAGGAAGAAACCTTATAAATATAGCATTTATTTTTTCATGTGCTTTAGCAATTCCAGGAGTAACACTAGCAATTCTACCTTTAAAAAAGTCAAGATATTCTTTTTCACATAAAATTGCCTGAGTTTCACCATCAAGATTAGGATATTGGTATCCTAAACGAACTAAACAATTTGCAATCCCAATCCTGTCTTTAGTACTTATTTCAGATAATGCTTCTATAATTTCTTCTTTATAGTCTGAATTTGTATCAAATAACAAATGACTAAACTCATGCATTAAAATATTATCCTGTTTTTTTCCAGGATAAGTAGCTATTATATTATATTCTTTCTTTTTCTTGTCTTCAAATTTTTCAAGCACATCTCTTTCTCTTTTGTAAAGAGGATCAAATTTTCCCTCATAAAATGGTTCAAGCCAAACTGAAGGTATAAAATGTCCATCATAATCACCATAGTAAGTAAACTTTCCTGTTTTTTTTCCTTCAGGTGAATTATGTATATACCATTCCCTAAATTCTTTTAACCTGAATATCTTGCCTTCAAATTCTATAGAGCTGCCATGTTCTGCAATCCTAAGAAAAGTGGAATTCATCTGAAATTGTGTATCAAATTCTACATGAAATAAGTCATCAAGAAGTTCTTCTAACCTCATAATGCAAAAAAACAGATTAAAATATATAAATTTATATAGTTTATAACTAGACAACTTTTTAAAATGTTAATTTTTCCGAAAACTCTTTTCGGATTAACTACTAAGAAAGTAAACAACAACTAATATATAAATACCCACTGGACAAAACCCACTGGACAAAGGGTATGTCTGCCTAACGCTTATAAATAAAAACATCTTTTTCTACTTTTGGTGATTAAATGCCTGCATGGGGAAATAGTAAATATTACTACTGGTATTATGAACCGGATAAAGTAAGAATAAAATTAGAAAAGAAATTTGTAAATAAGTTAGTAAATAAAGCAATTGAAAAAGCTGGAACAAATGTAAATTTATCTAAGCTCTTGAACTTATCAACAACTACTATTTTTAATTACAGAAAAGGAATCTCCATGAGGGTTGGAGGCATCAAAAAAATATTGGATTACTTAGATATAGGCTATAGTAAAATTAATCATAAAATAAAAAAAGTTAGTTTTGATTTCAAACCTAACATAAAGGTTTATTCAAAGGAAATATCAATATTATTGGCCGCGAGTTTAGGAGATGGGCATTTAAGTGACTCACAGTTTATGTATAAAAATAAGGATAGGGGACTTTTAATAAAAATTGAGAAGTATGCTAGAAAAGTCTTTGGTAATATAAAAATTTTGCATAGAATCGATAAAAATGATACTCCATTCATTTTATTACCAATTTATGTAAGAAGAGTATTAGAAAATCTTGGTTCACCAAGAGGAAAGAAGTCTTTTCAAAATCCAAGAGTTCCGCAAATAATTAGATATGGTTCACTAATGATGAAAAAAGTATTTATCCAACATTTTTTTGATGATGAGGGTTGGGTTGAAAAAGAAAATAATAAAATAGCTATTTCTCAAACAGTTGATTGTACTTTTTGTTTGCCTAAGAAATATATTAATAAATTAACTTTTAAAAAAAATTATACTCCAGGAAAAATATCACTGCATTTAAGAGAAAAAATTATTGCGCCTAATCTGTTAATTGATATAAAAAATATATTGGAAAAAGAATTTAATTTGAGGTTTATATTGCAATTAAAAAGAATTGCAAAATTTAAACACAAACTAAAAGGAGTTTATATAAGCGCAAGTTGGGATTTGCAATGTTACAGTCTCAGTGATATAAAAAGATTTCAAAAGTGTATCAATTTTTATTCAAAAAATAAAAGAAATAAATTATTTGAGCTTATCAATCTTAATAGGACTTCTCCCAAGAATATTTACTGTTTAATTTTAAATGAGGCTATAAAAAATGTTAAAGAGAAAGGTTATTTTCAAACAAAAGACATTGTAAAATCTGTTAATTTACAGATGCATTTAGTCAGAGATAAACTTAATATTTTCGTTAAAAAAGGCATATTTAATAATGAAAAGGGTAAATATACCCATAACTTAGATTTACAATAATCTTTTAAATAATTCTTTACTTAAAAAGATTATGTTTTTAGCTTTATTTGGTAAACCATCCGTAGGAAAAAGTACTTTCTTTAAAGCAGCTACTATGGCAGAAACTGAAATAGCTAGTTACCCATTTACTACACTAAAACCGCAAGAAGGAATTGCTTATGTAAGAGTTGTCTGTGTAGAAAAAGAATTTAACGTAAAATGTAATCCAAGGTTTGGTTTATGTATTAATGGAAAAAGATTTGTGCCAATTAAATTAACTGATATTCCAGGTATTATTGAAGGAAGTTATCAAGGTCTTGGTCGAGGAAATGAATTTCTATCAAGTATTGCCTCTGCAGACGCCTTGATTCATATTATAGACATCTCGGGAAGTACAAATGAAAAAGGAAACCTATTAAAGCCTTTAAGTTATGATCCTGCAAAAGATGTAAAATTCTTGGAGCATGAATTGGATATGTGGTATTATAGTCTTATAAAAAAAGGATGGGACAAGTTTTCAAAAACACTGGAGCATGATAATCTGAATGTAAAAAAAGCAATAGCAAAGCAGCTCTCAGGTTTAAGAGTTACAGAAGATATTGCAGAAACTGTAATAAAAAAATTAAAATTAATTCATCACCCAAAAGACTGGTCAGACAAGGATTTAAAGGATTTGTCAAGGGAATTAAGGATATTGACAAAGCCAATGATTATCGCGGCAAACAAGATTGATATCTTAGGTTCTAAATTAAATCTTGAAAGACTTCAGAAAGAATTTCCAGAATATAAAATTATTCCATGTTCATCAGACTCGGAACTGGCATTAAGAGAAGCAGCAAAGCATAAATTAATAGAATACATTCCAGGAGAAAATAACTTTAAAATAATCTCTGACAAACTGACAGATGAACAGAAAAAAGCCCTGGATTATATGAAGAAAAATGTTCTTGATGAATATAATTCTACAGGAGTCCAGGAGATTTTGGATTATGCTGTTTTTGAAATGTTAAAATATATATCAATATTTCCAGGTGGAGTAAATAAATTAGAAGACAAGGATGGAAATGTCCTGCCAGATTGTTTTTTAATGCCTGAAAATTCCACAGCCCTGGATTTTGCTTTCAGGCTGCACACAGATATTGGAAAAAATTTTATAAAAGCAATAAATGTCAAGACAAAAATGGTAATAGGTAAAGAGTATAAGCTAAAATATGGGGACGTAGTAGAAATAGTAGTTAAGAAATAATTCATTTTAGTTCATATAATTCCTTGATGAATTTAAGAACATAAGGCCTTTTATTGTATGTTCTTAGTGCCTCTTCATCAATATGTTTTTCAGATCTGTCATGATATCGTTCAGGTTTTGTATAATCTCTTGCATGAATAAACTCATGAAGGATTGTAATGTCAAGGTCATATTCAGATCCTATATTATCCATATAGATTATAATCTCAAGAGCTTGATCGCTGTATTCTCCTTTTAATGATTTTTGTCTTGTTTTTTTAAATGTTATATCTACGCCGTCTTCGCAAAGTTTTATAATCTGCCTGATAGTCAGCATTATCTTAGTGACTTTCCTTTGCTGCATCCATTGCAAACTTGTTTTTTATGGTTAAAGCACTCTTTGCACACATACATACCACAGTTATCACAGACTACTTCCCCCAGATTTTTAGCACAAATAGTGCACAAAGCCTTTATGTCCATGATAATTAAATGGTTTAATTATTTTTAAATATTGTTGTAATATATATTTCTTATTGCAAAAGTATTTTTAATCATAATAACTTAAATGTAGCTAATGATTTATTTAGTGGATTGTGATGGGGTTATAGCTGATTTTGAAAAAGGAGTCTTAGCTGAATTTAGGAAACGCCATCCTGACAAGCCATTTATTCCTTTGGAAGAAAGGACAACACTTTTCTTGGAAGACCAGTATTCTGAGGAATTAAGACCGTTATTAAAAGATATTTTTGTTTCTCAAGGGTTATTTCGTCATTTAGAACTTATAGAAGGAAGCCTAAAAGCTTTAAAAGAGCTAAGAAAATATGGTGATGTTTTTATCTGCACAGCCCCTATGCCTATAAGTGCATATTACCATAAAGAAAGGTATGAATGGATTGAGGAAAATTTAGGAAGAGAATGGGCAGATAAGAGGACAATTGTTTCAAGAGATAAAGCTATTATATCTGGGAATTTTCTTATTGATGACAAACCTCAGCAAGGTGTAATAGAACCGGAATGGGAACAATTATTATTTGATCAGCCTTATAATCAGTCAGTAACAGGATTAAGAAGAATAACATGGAAAAATTATAGAGAAGTTCTTGGCCTTAAATAAATATCATTAAGTTTATTGATAATCAAGCAGGCTGTTCTTCAGAAATTTTTCAGCTTTTTTCAATATGTCCTTGGAGTTCTTGAAATTAATTTTTTTTAATGCTTCTTCATATCTTAGCCATTTAAACCCAGTATGCTCAGAGGAAACATTTACTTCTTTAGTATTTGTCCTGGCTAAGAAATAAATTACTTCTTTGTTAATTAATGTTCCTTCTTTTCTGAAAAAATATTTAATAATTTCTTTAAATCCATTTAAAATTTCCAGGTCTTTAATGCCTGTTTCTTCAAGAACTTCTCTTCTTAATGTGCCTATTTCATTTTCTTTTTCTTCAACATGTCCCTTTGGAAAATCCCAATATTTGTGTTTTCCTTCTTTGTCATTTATTCTTTCGTATTCTAATAATAAATAATATCTTTTCAGTAATTTTTTTCCCAAGGATTTTTCTAAAAAAGGCTCTTCAATAAAAATAATGCCTCCAACTGACTTTTCTTTTGCCATAGTTTTAAATAATATGCAGTTATTTTAAATACTTTTTGTAATAGCTTAGATATTTGTTAAAATAATATTTGACAAAACCAAATTCATCTTTTTTTAAAGCATGATAATAAGATTTTCTTTTTTTATATTCTATTATTAATAAAGGAAATCCTGATTTATATAATATAAAATTAGAGATTAATCTCCCTATTCTTCCATTGCCATCGCCAAAAGGATGAATCTTTTCAAATTTATAATGTATTATAGCTGATAGTTCAATAGGGTTTATTTTTCTGCTTTGATAATAAAACTTAATAAACTCTTTCATTAAATTATTTATATCTTGCCAGTCTGGTCCTATATATTCCCCAACTCTGATAAGATAATCACGATATCTTCCAGCTATATCAGGCTTAGTTTCTTGAAATATTTCTTTATGCCATTTTAAAATTAAATCTTCTGATAAATCTTTTTTCTCTTTTAGCATACTTAAAAAGGTCTTTTCTGTTTCAGGTAAGGTAATTGTTGAACCTTCTATGGCATTGGTGTTATATGTAAAATTAATGTCAATTTCCTTAATTATCTTTTCTTTGATAGAATTTGGATATTTCTTCCATTCTTTAAAATAATTTTCTTTTATTTTATTAAATTTTTTGTATATTTCTGAGTATATGCTATCTTTTATTTCCTTGAGAAAAACTGCTTTTATTCTTTCAATATTTTTAGGTACTTTCTTGCCCAAGTATTTTTCTTTTGTCAGAACTCTTTTCCCTTTTCTATATGAATAGTGTAGATAGTAATAGCCATTCTTTTCCGCAATTTTCATAAGGTATAATATCACTACAAATATATAAATTTTGTTATTTTTGTAATAAATGTAGTGATAAAATAACTCAGTTGTCTGCAAGTTATTTAAATTAAAAAGTACAAGAATATTTATATCCAGGAAAAAGGCTTTATATCTATGGCTTTGTTTATTATATCTGGTCCATCCCAATCTGGAAAAACAACTTTAGTGAACTTATTGTTAAAAGAAAAAGATGTTCATAGGATAATAACTTCCACATCCAGAAAGCCAAGGCCTGGAGAGAAAAATAATAAAGATTTCTATTTTTTAAATGAAAGTGATTTTAAAGATACATCAAAATTTGTGGAAACTGCCATAGTTCATGGCAATCATTACGGAACTCTAAAAAAAGAATTAAAGGATAAATTAAAAACAAACAAGAAAGTTTTGTTGAATATAGATGTTCAGGGAGCTAAAAACATTCTGGAAAATTATAAAGATCTGCCTAAAGACACGATAACCATATTTTTAACAACTGAAAAATTGTCAGCATTAATAGAAAGAATCAAATTAAGAAATGATCCTAATTTTAAGGAAAGAATAGAAACCATAAAAAAAGAATTAAAATATATTCCCTTGTTTAAATATATAATAAATACTTCTATATCCCTTGAAGAAAGCCTGGAACAGATAAAAGCAGTAGTTTTTGATAACAAGAAAAAACTAAAGGAGGTTGAAGAATTCACAAAGAATTTTGATAAAGAAAAATTTTTAAATTCTTAACTTAATATTTCTAAAATATCAGCGTAAACATCTTCAGGATTTTGATTACCATTAACAGTTTCTAAAATTCCTCTTGATTTATAAAATTCTATTAAAGGCTTTGTCTCTTTTTCAT
This sequence comes from Candidatus Woesearchaeota archaeon, assembly GCA_016185635.1. GTDB lineage: Archaea > Nanobdellota > Nanobdellia > SCGC-AAA011-G17 > JACPIM01 > JACPNF01. The sequence goes on along the minus strand of JACPNF010000035.1, from coordinate 10,004 downwards.
AAACTCTTAATCTTTTTCTTACAGTTTCTTCATTGTCGTCATCTCTATGATATAATTCTCCGCTGCAATCATCGCAAATTCCTTCTTTTTTAGGAGTTTTTCCAAGGCCGTAAGGTTGTTTGCATCCTCTGCATGATACTCTGTGTTTTGCCCTTTCAATTATTACATCATATGATGTGTCTACGTTTATTACATAATCAATTTTAATCAGGTCTTCAAGAGATTCTGCCTGTTTTATTGTTCTTGGAAAGCCGTCTAAAATAAATCCTTTTTTGCAGTCTTCTTTTCTAAGCCTTTCTTCTAAAAGTTTTATTACAATCTCATCAGGAACTAAATTTCCTTTTCCCCAATATTGTTCTTTTGCTTTTATGCCTATAGGATTTCCTTCATTAGCCAAATCCCTAAACATATCTCCAGTGGATATATTAGCTATTTGAAAATTAGTAGAAATTCTCCTTGCCTGAGTTCCTTTTCCAGTAAAAGGAGGACCGAAAAGTAATACATTCATAAATATAAAAGCAAGTTTATCATTTATATATCTTTGTGTGATAAGATTTTTATATCTTAAAATTCACTTTAATTTATGCAAAAAGACATTTACAAGCTTAAAAAAATAGAGGTAAAAAGCTTTGATACAAAAACCCTGAAATCTACATTAAAGATTTACTTTACAAGAAATGAACAAATGCAGGAATTTTCTCATGATTTTGAGCTAAGAAACCCGGTAGAAATAGTAAATAAAATATTGTTGGAAATAAAGAAGAAAGATAAAATAATAGTTGAAGATTCAGATGATGTTTTGAAAAATATTTACATTCAAAGAATAGAGAATGAAGAAGAACTTGAGGCAAAAATGCTTAATTTTTTTCAGGTATTATGCTCTAAATGTGCTAAATTGAAATCTATGACAAAAGCTCCAGAGTATATGAGAATTTATGATGAAATAAAAATAACAAAATTTATTTTTTAAGTTAACTTTATAAAACTATTCTAGTAGTATTTATTCATGATATGTTTAGGCATCGAGGGCACTGCTCAATTTTAAATGCAGAGATACTCTCGGTGTTGGAATTTGTACTAGAAAAAAAGAAATTATAGCTGATGTTAGAGACATGTATACTAGTGAAACAGAAGGGATTATTCCTGTTAAGGCAGCGCAGCATCACAAGAATGTTGCAGAAAAAATTATAAAAAAAGCCTTGGAAGAAGCAAAATTTCCAAAAATTGATTTAGTGGCATTTTCAAGATCACCAGGACTACCTCCAAGCCTGCATGAAACTAAAAAAATCGCAGAAGCTTTGGCAAAAGAATTAAATGTTCCTTTAATCGGCATAAATCACATTTCTGCACATTTAAGTTCTGCACATTTTCATACAGAAGTAAAAGATCCTGTTTACTTGTTTGTTTCAGGAGCAAATACTCAAATATTAGTTCTGGAAAACAACAAGTTTCATCAAGTAGGCGAAAGTTTAGATATAGCAATAGGAAATGCATTGGACAAGTTTGGAAGAGAAATTGGTTTAGGCTTTCCAGCAGGTCCAAAGATAGAGCAATTAGCTTTAAATGGAAAATATGTTGAGATTCCTTATATTGTAAAAGGAATGGACTTAAGTTTTTCAGGAATAGTAACTCATTTAACTCAATTGTATAAAAAAGGATACAAAAAAGAAGACCTGTGTTATTCTTTCCAGGAAACTTGTTTTGCCATGCTTACTGAGGTTGCAGAGCGTGCATTAGCACACTGCAATAAAAAAGAACTGGTTATTATAGGTGGAGTTGCAGCTAACAAAAGATTAAATGAAATGCTGGAAAAAATGTGCAATGCTAGAAAAGCAAGATTCTATTCAGTTCCTTTAAAATATTCAGGTGATCACGGATTAATGATTGCTTATCAAGGTTTGTTGGAATATCCAACCACAAAAAAAATTAAGACAGATGTAAATCCTTATGAAAGAATTGAAGAAGTAGACGTAACATGGAAGTATTAACTTATTGTTAAGTCATATGTCTTAAATATAATAAGACAGGTGTCTTAATATGAGAGAAGAAAAGCATCAGGAAACTAAAAATATTGAAAAAGCAAAAGCAGGCTTTAGAAAAAAACTCCCTGGAGAAGCTGTTTATGTAATATACCCTATTATTTATTCAAGCAAGTAAGATAGTAAAGCCATTCTTATATAAAGCCCGTTTTCAGCCTGTCTGAAATAAGCTATTCTTTTATCAGTTTGTTCAATATTTATAGGAAGTTGAATTTCTTCTACATGTGGCAATGGGTGCATTAATCTTGAATTTTCTCTCATTAACTTAAGATTATCTTCTGTAATTATATACTTTCCTTTAGACTTGTCGTATTCTTCTTTAGTCATTCTTTCTTTTTGAATCCTAGTCATATAAACAATGTCTGCAGATCCTAAAAATTTATTTAATTCAGTTTGTTCTTCAAATTTTACATTATGCTTCTTTAAATATTCCTTTATGTCATCTTTAATTGAAAGATTCTCAGGGGCAATAAATATTATTTTTATGTTTTCAAATTTTCCTAGAAGGTAGCAAAGAGATCTTATTGTTCTCCCATTCTTTAGGTCACCAACCATAGCAACTGTTATATTATCAGACCTGCCAATTTCTTTCCATATAGTATAAATGTCTAAAAGAGCCTGTGTCGGATGCTGGCCAGAGCCGTCTCCTGCATTAATAACAGGAACAGAACTTACTGAAGCAGCTATTTTTGCTGATCCTTCTTCAAAATGTCTTAAAACTATAATATTTGCATAAGAAGAGGTTATTCTTATTGTGTCTTCAATAGATTCCCCCTTTACAGCAGAAGAAAATTCTTTTGCATTTTCAGTGCTTATAACATTTCCTCCAAGCTTTATCATTGCAGATTCAAAACTTAGTCTTGTTCTTGTGCTTGGTTCATAAAAAAGCGTAGCTAAAATTTTCTCTTTTAATGGCTTTTCAGTAGAAATTCTTAATTTGTCAGTCATCTTAAAAATCTCAAAAATAAATTCTTTGTCTAGCTGCTGTGATTCTATTAAATGTTTAAGTTTCATGCTAAAGAATTTGATAATAGATTGGTTTAAAAGAATTTGTATTCAATTTTTCAGGAAATTTATCTTTTATTTTTTTATTAAGAGGGAACAATAAATAGGCATAGAACTTTAATTTTATAAGTGTCCTAGAAACAAGGGTTATTCCGAGGTCAGCAATCTCGTCTTGTTCAGATTTCGAGTTCAAAGGATTGCCATTGCAGTTCAGGTTAGCCCTGTCAGCATTAGCATTGAACCTAGCGACTTATAGTAGCAAATCCATCAAGTTTCACCATAGCTTTAGTATTCACAACAAGATTTAATCAAATCTCTCATTGTTACTAACTATTGCTATTGTATTTCATGGCACTTAGACTTAAATCGTCATATGCACTATGGATTTACGTGTAGCCCTGATTCTTATCCCATTGAGATAAGTTCTAGGACAAATATAATTGATAATTTCTATTTTAAAAATGCTACTATTTTTCGCGCGCGAGACGTACCCCGAGGCCAGCAACCGAGTCCAAAGGACCGCCATAGCAGCCCAGGCCAGCCCTGCCAGCATCAGCATAGAACCCAGCGACTGTACCATTTATAGGATACCAATAATTGAAATCATTTCCTTCTTTTGTTGGTATTCCCTGTTTATTAAAACTTGATAATTCAACTTTACAATTTTTCATTATACAAGTTTCTAAAGGTTCAGAACTTGTTGGTCCTAATTTTCTTCCTTTAGTTCTGTGGTTGTAATTAATATGTAAAATTCTGTTTTCTTCTACAAATTTAGCATCTAACCATTCTGCCCTATACGGGTCTCTTACTTCTGTAATATCTAAATAAATATTTTGCAAGTCTGATTTTGATATTTTATTTCCTAAGCCATCTTCAGCATTGCCAGATTTTAATAATAAAAGAAAATCCACAAATTCTCTTAATGTTAGCATTCTTGCATTTTGTTTATGAGCTTCTTTATGTGCATCATGCCAATTATTTCCTTGTAAAGTTCTTTCTTTTGCTACGTATAATTCATGCTGCTGCACAAAAACATAATCTGATAAATTAACTCCTTGTACAGAGGTTGTTTTTTCTTTTTTGCTTTCATGTTTTCGAGGCTTGTCTGCCTTTGGTGGCTTATCTGAATATTTTTCTTTCATTACTCTTTCATAAGATTCGCTTGTGCTCTTTCCGAATAATCTATCTGGCAGGTTCATTTTTCGTGTACAAATCTCCTATAGGTATTTTGAGCTACATTTACCATTAATTTTGATAGTTCATCACCATTAGAAACATAAGACACTGGAAAACCAGCAGTTTCTAAATCTTGAGTAAATCTATTTTTTCCACCAATTTGAATATGGGCAAAATAATTATCTTTAGCTAATTTTTCAAATTCTTTTTTGCTTTCATCCCAATTTGATATTTCTCCATCTGAAATTGATAACACAAAACTTTCTTTTCCTTTTAATGCATTTAACAAAGTCTTTGCATCTATTCTTGTATCTGGACCAAAATCAGGGCTTAAAGCCATTTTTCTTAATTTTTGTACATCTTTAAAATCAGTTTCCTGGTATCTTGTGCTTGCTGAAAATAAAGATAAGCCATGCCCAATATATTGAGCTATTCCCTGCGCTTGCAGGAATTGTTCGACACCATAAAAGCCTAATAAAGCATAATGATATTTGCTGTTATCTCCCCAAGGTATAAAAGTCTTGTTTCCTTGATCTCCATTAATTCCTTCCCGCATTGAACCAGAATTATCTAAAACAATCATTTTAAAATCTGGAAATGACTTTCTTTGCACCTTGGATTTGGCTGTTATAGAAATTTGCTGTTTCTGATGCCCAAATGTTAAGCCATCTTCTGTCACGTAAATTTTTGTGGGTTTAAGTTTAGCTATATCATCTTTTTCTTCATCAAACGGCCTGTAATTTAAAGGTGCTATAGGCAAACTTCTTTCTTTTACGATTGCTTCAACTTTAACTGGGATTTTCTTAGTTAGCCTTCTGTATAAAGAATCTAATTGCTCTTCTTTAGGAATATTTGTTGACAATTCTTTATTATGAGAATATCTTTCAAAAGCAACTTCTTCTTTTCCTTCTTTTGTAAATAATTTCTTTTCTATCCCGCTTCCTTCTTGTTTCTTTTCTTTATCTTCTTCAGAACTTTGATAAGCTGATAATTTTTCTGTTGGTTTTGTTTCTAATAAAGGAGCTAAAGCTTTTGTAAATTTAGAAGCCATTTCTGGCCATTTATCTTTTTCAAATAAAGAACTTACAATTTCTTTTCTTGACTTTAAATCCAAGTCTTCAATTGCTTTTTCAACAGCTTTTTTTACTTTTTCATCATTTTTAGAATGTCTTTTTAACAATGCTTTATCCACATTGTCTCCCCACATATACATATTTAATTGGACAAAAGCATCGTAAAAAGGAGTATATTTTTTATCTTCTGTTTTCTGGCCTTGCTCACTCCAGAACAAAACTTGCCCAGAGAAATTTCCCGTAAATTCTTTGCATCTAGCGTTAATTATTAAATCTTCAAAAGCATTTGCTACATAGCTTGCTTGTTCTTGCTTGTCTTTCGGCAATGCCTTTTTTACTGCTTCCAAGATTAAATCATGGTTGTAAGGGTCATAAGGACACCCAAATCCAGAATTAAAAGGTAGCTCCCAATGTGCCAATTCATGATGCAAGATATCTTCTAATAGTTGTTTTTTTCCATTTTCAATTTTCTTTTTTCTTGCATATGCTTTTTGCCTTCTGTCTTGGATAGGGTTAAAATCTTTTTTTAAATTTAGTTCAATATTCCAGTTAGCTGGGTTTATGTATGCAGCCACATTTTCTTCTGCATCATCATATTGGTTTACAGTTAAAGTTCCGCTAACTAAGCCAATTCTATTTTTTACTTTGTTTAATTCTGAAATTAGTGATTTTATCATTTGGTTTTTCATAAAACTTTTCCTTAAAAAAGTTTATTTACCTCCAAAAATTTTTGCGCCACGTACCCCGAGGTCAGCATCCGAGTCCAAAGGATAGCCATCGCAGCCCAGGACAGCCCCGCCAGCATCAGCACCGAACCAAGCGACTCTGCCTTCTATTGGGGGCCAGTAATATAAGCTTCCATCTTTTATATTGCTTCTTGGCAAGCCTTGAGAATTTGGATTATCTCTCCAATCATCTGAATTTATTCCAGGAGTTTTAGTTTGCATTAAAGTATCAGGATCTAAAATTTCAGGAACATCAACTAAGTTTCCAGAAGAATCAAATTTATTGTAAGTGACTGCAAGTTTGCTACCAATTCCAAGAATTCCGCCTTGCTTTACATATTTGCTATCCAGCCATTCAGATCTCCAAGGATTTCTTACCTCAACGATTTCATTTAATATTTGTTCTAATTCACCTGAACTAACTTGATTTCCTTCGCCATTAAAAGCTTTGCCAGATTTTAATAATTTTAGAAATTCTGCAAATAATTTGGGATTTAAAGTAAAGTTACCTAGTTCTTTATTCAATTTTAAAGCTTGCTCCCAGTTGATATTTCCTATGTAACCTTGATTATTATTTTGCAAGTTTAATCCTAATTTTTCTCCAGCTTTTTCAACTTCTGCATTATGGGCTAATCTATTTTTAGCTACCAGTAAATCTGGGTGTTCATTAGTTTGAGGAAGTAAAATATAATTTTTTGGAGTTTGCAAATAAGAACCAAGGTTCTTATCATCTCCTATTTCTGGTCCAGTTTTTGGTTTTCCAGCAGGAGGCTTGTCAGGCTCTGCCAATACTCTTTCATAAGATTCGCTTGTGCTCTTTCCGAATAATCTATCTGGCAGGTTCATCTTTATCAGTCCTTTTTTCCGTGAGCTCTTTTTTCCAAAAGAGTTCTGTCAGCTAAATTTTCTAATAAATCTTTCATAAATTTCCATCTTCCTTTAAAGTTGTCTGAAATTTTCTTTTTCTTTTCCCCTCTTCTAGCCATTTCTAATCCAGCTCTTAAGTATTCCTCTTTTGCTTTAAATTGTTCTCTAGTTGTATCTATTACAGCATCCATTGCCTTATATGGATTTTCATCATAAGTTTGTCTCACTAAAGCATCGTTTAAAACTCCTGAATAAGCTGAACAAAACTTGAATGCAGTCATCATAGATTCAAAGTAGTTTAAATCCTTGGCTCCTTGCTCTTCAGTTATTTCATCCAAAGCCTGGCTTAAAGTTATAATTGATTTTAAAGCTCTTGGAGAAACTCCTTCAATTAAAGCAACATCTGAGCCAGCCTCATGCCCTTCAACTTTGGTATGCCAGCTAGATTTTAATTCAGATTTTCTTTTATCATCAGCTAAACAATCTAAACCATCTACCAAATATAAACCAATTACTTTTTTTTCAAATGGAACTGGCCTTCCTTTTAATTTCTGATATGCTTTTTTAATCTCTTCAATTCTATCTTCCAAACTTTTATCTGGAAAGTTAACTCTTGGGTCAAGATTATCTTCCAGCATGTCATAAAAATCTATTGTTTGAGGTCTTAAGAAATCAACATCAAGTGTTAAATGCATTCTTTCTTTTAATGCTCTTCCTAGTTCATTACTAGATTCAGTAAATTCCTGCCCAAGATTCCCTGTTGATAGTCCAATAGAATATCCATTTCCAATAGGATAAGGTTTTCCATTTATTTCTATAAAACCATCAAATAAATTAAATAATTGGGCTCTAACTGCAGGTACGCAATTAGGCAATTCATCAACAGCAATTAAATTATAATTTACTTTATCAGTAACTTCTTTTAGGGTTTTTCCTTCTAAAGATTTTCCTTCTTTTAATGCTTTTAAAAATTCAGGATTAACTTGCTGAAATAATTCTCTTGTATCCATGTCATTTCTTCCTAAAACAAATAAGGCTCTGTCCCCAAAATAATTCATTACATCCCTTACTAATTGTGTTTTACCAAATCCTGACTTTCCAAGTAAAAACATATTTAACCTGCCTCTTATAGCAGCTTCAGCTAAAGTAGGCAAGTAAACAGGAACTCCATTTAAATTAACAATTTCAGTTGTATTTTTATATTTATCAGGCTTGATTAACATCTTCATTCTCCTTTATGACAGTTATTTTTAATTCCACAATTGTTTTAGGTTTAAGTTCTTCTTTTAAAAAGCTTGGTATAACTATAATTGACTGATTTCCATGCTTGGAAATTTTCTTTGTTAATGTGAATATTTTTGTCATATTTTATGTATAAATTGTTACTATATAGTGTATAAAACTAATATATAAAGCTTTCTATTAGTAGTTACTTATCAGAGATAACAATTAATCAAAGCCGAAAATTATATAACCACATTTAACATAAATTTAATCATGGAAAAAGAAATAAAAGTAAATGCAAAAGAAATAATGAAAAAATTAAGTAGACTTCAAGAAGATACAGTCTATATAAGAGAACATATTGAAGATGTAACGTTATCAGAAGAGGATTTATTATCTCTAGTGGAAGCTGAAAAAGAATTTAAAGAAGGTAAAACCACTTCTCATGAAAAATTAAAAAAAGAGCTTGGTCTTTAAGTTGCATAACATAGAATATTCAAATAAAGCAAAGAAGTTTTTAAAAAGTCTTGACAAACATATAACGGAAAGAATTCTTAACAGCCTTGAAAGACTAAAAAATAATCCAGTCCCGAGTGATAGTAAATTTATTGGTAGAGATAAAAACGAAGAAAAAGTTTTTCGTTGCAGAATGGGGGATTATCGTGCTTTATACAAGTTAAAAGAATCAGAAGAAATTATTCTTATTACAAAAATAGATAAAAGGCCAAGAGTTTATGATAACTAAATTTAGCTTTCTTTAATCTCAGAAGTTTAATCGTGATTATAAATATTGCTTAAACTTATCCTTATATTTCTCAAGGGATCTTACCTTATTTACTTGTTTTACCAAACTCTTTCTAAATTTGTAAGTATCAGCCCATAATGCGTATCCAAACCAGCCTCTTAAAAGATTTACAAACTCGCCTTCTGAAACTATTTCATCTTTATAAAATTCTAAATAATTATTAAATTTCTTCAGGAATTTTCTTTCATTTCTTTTTCTTAATAATTTATAGTGAAAAAATATCCTATAACCAAGAAAGGAAATTCCATTTCTTAATGGAATAATCTGGGATTTATCTGGAGGTAATTCTAATTTTAAATTTGTTAAATACTTAGTAATTTTATCTTTATAATCTTCTAATACTTTCTTATCTTTATGCAAAATGACAAAATCATCAACGTACCTTATGTAATATTTTGCTTTTAACTTGTGTTTGACAAAATAATCCAAATCATTTAAATAAATATTGGCAAAAAATTGGGAGGTATAGTTTCCTAAAGGCATTCCGACGCCCCCCCCCAGGTTGCATCCTCGGAGTCTAAGTTATTCAATATTTGTTTTATTAACCAAATAACTTTTTCCTCTTTTATTTTCCTTCTGAGCATCTTAATTAAAATTTCGTGAGAAATAGACTCAAAATAATGTTTTATGTCTGCCTTTAAGACGTATCCTTCAACTAAATTGCTATTAAAAGTATTTTTTACTAATTTGCCATTAGTAGAAACTTTTTTTGTGAATTTTTCAAATCTTGAAATAGCATTTAAAGTCCCTTTGTTTATCCTGCTTGCGAAAGAATCGTAAATAAATATTTTCTCAAAAATAGGTCCAATAACATTAATCAAAGCATGATGAACTACTCTGTCTCTAAAAGCAGAAATATGTATTTTTCTTGTTTTAGGATCTCTGATAATAAATTTCTTTAATTGTTTTGGCTGGTATGTAAAAGTTTCTAGTTCATGTTTTAATTTATTTACCCTAATTTATCTTGAAATTTAGTCACTACACCTTATATTTCTATTTATTTGACAACTGGAGTTAAAAGCAACAGGTTTATATATTAGTGTAGTGATTATATATAATCATTACTATGGCATTCATAAGAAGAGTGAAA
>JACPNF010000036.1 GCA_016185635.1 Candidatus Woesearchaeota archaeon | reverse complement strand
TATGGTATAGCTTTTCAAGTTTCTTTAAAGAAACTTTTGGCAAAAAATCATTTCCTTTTTTCACAAACATTTTATCACCTCATGATAAAATGAAGGTATTTGCCTTAATAAAACTTACGAAAATTAATGTTATTTACTATAGGATCAGAAAGATGGCTGCATCCAGTAATTATAATTAAAGGAGAAGCTGTTTATCCAATAGCTCAAGGCTTTGTAAGGAAAGATTATGCCTCATTAAGTAGGAAAAAATCAGAATTTTATTCTATAGTTTTAAACAAAAAGAAAAAAAGAAAGTTACAATTAGAATTAGATAAAATTTGTAAAAAAATAAGATCAGATACAGATACTTCTTTGGGAAAAGATTCAGTAATTTATTTTCCAAGTCAAATTAACCAGGAATTTGAAACTTATATTAGAGAGAACTGGAAATAAAAGGATCAGCTAACATTGATTCTATTTGGCTTATTTTATATACCTTAATAAGTGTTGGATGTCTACTTGTTTTTCCATCTCTTAAAAGTTTCTCTAGCTCTTGCCCTAAAGAACGGTCATGCATATGATATTTATATTTAATATCAACTAATTCATATCTCCATTCACTTATATATTCTGCTCCAGGATGCTCTTTTATAGCCCTATCTATTTTATCTTTTTCTTTTCCCCTTAAACAAGTTATTCCTTTTATCTGGGGATCATTTAAAGCTTCTTTCATTATATCAATATAGCTAACCATGAATATATATAGGAATAGTATATAATTTAAATTTTTCTATTTATTTTTTTCATAAAATTTTTATAGTTTCATCATTATAAACTGAATATGGTAAAAAATAATAAAAAGGATTATTGCTTTGAAATAGTTAGATTTAGATTACCTTACCCTGAATTTTCTGAATCAGCACATTTAGGTAATTTATAATATTGTATAGACTTTTTGTCAAACTATGAAGAAAAGTTTTCTAAGCCTGTATTAGGATATAGTTTAGCTAGGTCCATAGGGACTATTCATACATTTTATAGGGTAATGTCTCAGGAGAATGCCGAAGAATTAAAAAAAACTAATCTTAGATTTAGATATATAACTTTAGATGACCTTGTCAGAAAAAAAAGAGAAATAACTAAAGGCAAATATATTTTAAATGATAGTGGCCTGATAGTGGATAAAAACCCTGTTTATAGTTCTGTTTAGTTTTTGATTAAAATACTTATTCTGAACTAACTTAACTATTAAAAATAAAATAGTAGGCACCCCAATATCGAAACCATGCTCCAGGCAAAGTTTATCCTAATCTTTCCTCAACCCTATGGTCTTAAAAGCGCAAATATTAAAGCTTAGTGCTGCTATGTTCCCATCCTGACACATTTGACTTTATTATATGCCAATTAAGGTAGGATCTCAATGTCCAGACCAGGACTTTGGCTAAAGTTTGATTCCTCAACTGGGTGTTCAGTCCCCACATGAAGCCGGTTTTGGGTTGCAAGAGACGGCTAACCTCCCGACCTAGCCTGATTCTTTTTTGTCAAATATTCTATATAAAGGTTTTTAAACCGAAAGTTATAAAAACACTTCAAATTGTTCTTAAATAAAATAGTAACTTTGAAAATGATAGAACTTGGGGGAAATATAAAATTAGCAGGATTTGATGAAATAGATAGGGGTGCCTTAGTTGTTGTTAAAAAGATGGCTGGCAATTATGCAAGACAGTGTTCCGAAAAAGCTGGTTCTGAAGTTCAGGAATTAGTAATTGAATTAAAGGAAGGAGACAAAAAGTCTATTAGTGCTTCTTTAAAAATTAAGGACAAAGAGCATAAGTCAGAAGAATCAGACAAAAATCTTTTTTTCTGCCTTGACAAATGCTTAAGTAAATTAGTAAAAGAATTATAGTTTAAACTAATTTTTTCCAGTTTTTAATATAATATTCATATTTTTTGTTAAACTCTTCCTTTGAAGTAATTTTGATATTTAGAGTTTTTAGTTTATCTTTAAGTTCATTTAATATTGTTTCTTTTTCATTTTCATCAGACATTTTCTCGAGTTCAATGATATAACCATAACCTTTTGTGTAATCTAAACAAACATTAATGTCCTGCCATTTAAATTCAAGTCTTTTCCTGAACCATTTTACAGCTACATTAAATCCAAGATTAGAAAATAATTTTTCAAGTTCTTCAAAATCTTCCCTTTTGAATTTTATTTCTATTTCTTCCCTAAAATAATCATGAACTTTTCCTTTCTTAAGAAGAACTATTGAGTTAGAATTTGTCCTGTAAATCCTTAAGTCTTCCTCACAGTCAAAATAATAAGTTTCATGTTTATCTTCTTTTATAATCTCACATTCTTTCTTAAAAAATTCAATTAATTCTTTATATCTTTCTTCAGAAATAAGGCTCCTTACCTCAACTTCTATATTTTTCATATTATATTTTATCTTCAAGCTTATAAGAAGCAGATTGTTTTCTTAGGCATTCATATAAAATCTGCATACCAACCATAATTCCATAATTAAAATCAGGTGATTCTGTTTCAGATTCAAGAAATTCATTTATAATTCTAAGAAGGTTAGGATTTTCTTTTCTTAATCTATATGAAAAATCTGCTATTCTTTTTTCAACAGATTCTCTCATTTCTACTTGTGAAAATGCTTTAACTGTTTTTTCGCTAACTATGGGCAGTCCATCTTCTGTAAACTTTTTATTATCCATCTTAATTTCTAAAAAATGTTATTTCTTAAATCTTGTTATAAAATTTTTAAAAGAAAAGATTTAAAAACCCCTTAATCCTTAGTCCAAACAGAGGCTTATTCTATTCAGACTAAGTTAATGAAAATAAAATATAAGAGTATAAAAGCTTTTTGGTAAGCTTTAATAAAAAATTAAAATGAAAAAATATGTAATAGACACATCTGCAGTTATAGAAAAAGCTGTAACTCAGATGCATAAAAAAGATAAATTAGATGGAACTATCTTGATACCTCATGCTGTAGTTTCAGAACTGGAAAATCAGGGAAATAAAGGATTGGAAATCGGATTTATAGGTCTGGAAGAAATACAGGAAATAAGAAAATTAGATCTTAAAATAGAATTTGTAGGAGATCGCCCAAATGAATTTCAGATAAGGCAGGCAAAATCAGGTGAAATAGATGCATTGATAAGGAATATAGCTCATGCTGAAAAAGCCACCTTAATCACAGCTGATTTAGTCCAGTCAGAGTCAGCAAAAGCATTTGGTCTGGAAGTAATTTATTTAGCTCCAAAATCTCTTAAGGAAAAATTAGAAATTGAAAAATTCTTTGATGAAACAACAATGTCAATTCACTTGAAGGCAAAATGTCATCCTTACAGGAAAAAAGGTTCTCCAGGAAATTGGATTCTGGAAAAAGTAACTGATGAAATATTATCAAATGAAAAACTTCAGGAATTTGCAAAAGAAATAGTTGAAAGAACAAGGGTTGATGAAGAGTCATTCTTGGAAATTTCAAGGCGTGGTTCAACAATAGTCCAGTATAAAAATTATAGGATTGTAATAGTTAAGCCACCTGTCTCAGATGGCTGGGAAATAACAGTTGTAAGGCCGATAAAGAAACTGGATTTAAAGGATTATAATCTGCAAAAGGAATTGCTTGAAAAATTAAAGATTGCAAGAGGAGTTATTATTGCTGGCGAGACGGGCTCTGGAAAATCGACCCTAGCCCAGGCAATTGCAGAAGACTATGCAAAGTCAGGAAAAATTACAAAAACAGTTGAAAGTCCAAGAGACTTGCAGTTGAGCGATGAAATAACTCAGTATTCAAAAAATTTCAGTTCAAGCCAGGAAATTCACGACATATTATTTTTGTCAAGGCCGGATTATATTGTTTTTGATGAAATGCGTGACACTCCAGATTTTCAGCTTTATACTGACATAAGATTGGCAGGTTCTAATGTTCTTGGAGTATTGCACTCAGCAACTCCAATTGATGCAGTCCAGAGATTTATCAGCAGGTTAGACACAGGAATGATACCTAGCATAGTTGATACAATCTTGTTTATTGAAAATGGAAAAATAGCAAAAGTTTACACATTGAAAATGCTTGTAAAAGTTCCTTCAGGAATGACAGAATCAGATCTTGCAAGGCCAGTTGTGGATGTTTATGATTTTAACCTGAATAAGCTTGAATATGAAATATACAGCTACGGTGAGGAAACAGTTGTAGTTCCAGTTTCAAAGGCAAACAAGAACAGCGCTAGCAAGCTAGCTGAAAAAGCTATAAAAAATGAGCTCTTGAATTATGTAAGTGATGTTAATGTAGAGCTTGTGAATAATGACCGGGTTGCAGTTTATGTGCCAGAAAATGAAATAGCAGGCCTTATAGGATCAAAAGGCTGTAACATAGAAAAAATTGAGAAGAAAATAGGCATTAGCATAGATGTCCGAGAACTAAAAAAAGAAAAAAACAAAATAAAGTTCCAGATGCAGGAAGAAAAAAAACACATAAGGCTTTTTACAGAAAAAAACAAGGACGTTGAAATATTTATAGATAATGAGTTCTTGACTTCAGCAATATCATCTAAAAAAGGCGAGATTAAACTAAACAAGCAGGGTGATATAGGCAGGGCTTTGTTAAGTGCCTTAAGTAAAAACAAAACAATTGAATTAAGGGCATAAATATATAAAATAAGATATTTCTATGTTTGATGAAACTTTTTAGTTAAAGCTTTTCCATGAACGCTTTTTCTAAACAGTTTTTGATTAAACTTTTCCAAAAAGTTTATGGGCCTGTAGCTCAGCTTGGACAGAGCGAAATTCAAATGAACGCTATGCACTCCTAAACATGAAGAAATGCTTAGGTCGAGGGTTCAAATCCTTCCAGGCCCGTATACTTTAAAGGAGCGAGTAGCAGGTAGCACATTATATTAGTAGAAACGAGATATAAATACAAAGTTATTTAAAGAAATTTTCCCTTATATTAAAATATGAAGCTTACTGCAATTTTAAAGAAAGGCGAAAAACAATATGTAGCCCTATGCCCAGAAGTAGATGTAGTTAGTCAAGGAATTACAATTGAAAAGGCCTTAGAAAATCTAAAGGAAGCTGTTGAACTACATATTGAAGTAATGGGTTTGCCAGAAGGCATTAGTAATGAAGAAGCAATAGTTACTAGCTTTGAGGTGAGTGATGATGGGGGAGAAGCTTCCGAGATTGTCTGGTAAAGAAGTTATAAAAGCTCTTTCTAAAGCTGGATTTAAACCTATACGTCAAAGTGGAAGTCACGTATTTTTATTAAAAGAAACTCCAGAAAATAAAACGACTGTAGTTCCATTACACAAAGAAATAGATAAAGGTACTCTTTTAGAGATAATAAGACAAGCAGGATTAAAAAGAGATGAGTTCATTAAATTAATATAATAATGAAAGAAGAAATTATATTTACAAAAGCAGTGGGAAATACTCCAAAAATTAAAGTATTGGAATTTCTAATAGAAGGAAGAGAGCTTGATTATTTCTTATCAGATATTGCAGAAGGCTCGGGAATAGGGAGAACAACTTTATTCAAAATTTGGAATGATTTTGAGAATTTAAAATTAATTAAGCCAACAAGAATAATTGGAAATGCCAAATTATTTAAACTAAATTTAGAAAATCCATTTGTAAAAAAACTAGTAGAATTATTTGATGCTCTAATCATGAATGCTTTAAATGAAACTTTTGTTGAGGTTTAAAGTGAAAAAATTAATTGAATTTGAGAATACTTTTAAAAGTATGTGGAAAACAACTAAAGAAAAAAATATTTCTAAAAATGACGTAGAAAAAGAAATAAAGGGAGTGAGAATTAAAAATACTAAAAATTAATAATAAGATCTGTTTCAAAATGTTCAAAAATAATCAAATTAGCAGTGGAGATTGAAAATATGATGGAATTATTTTACTCTAAGTTTCCTGAAATAGCTGAAAGAGAAACAAGATGCATAATTATTATGGATGACAAAGAAAAATTGCCAAAGGGAGAATATTTTCTTTTAGAGAGCTACTGCAATGACCATGACTGTGATTGCTGCAGAGTATTTATTAATATTTTGCATAAAAATAAAATTTTAGCAACTATTGGTTACGGTTGGAAGGATATAGAGTTTTATGAAAACTGGATAGGTGATCCAGAACTGGCCCCTGATGTCAAAGGTCCGATCCTTGAGCTAACAGGACTGCACACTGAATATTCAGAATTGCTTCTTGATCTTTTTAAAAAAGTAATAATCCCTGATAGAATATTTATTGAGAGACTAGAAATGCATTATAAAATATTCAAAAAGCAATCATATAAAAGAAAAAAAATAACAGGGGAATTAATGGATTTTGACCCCAAACTACATAAAGTTGCTAATCTTTGCAAAGAAATAGGAACTGATATAGAAATAATAAATGACACAACGAGAGAAGTATTTTATCCAATTATAATGGCTATAGAAGAAACTATCTGGAGATATTATTTAGAAAATAGTTCCTTAAAAGATATACAAGTTATAGAATCATTAAAAAATATAAGGGATAATATATTTTCTGATAAAGCAGAATTTAACAAACTTGAAGAAAATATCATAACAAAACTAAAAATAGTTTTATTTCTAAATAATTATGACAAACGTGATTTATCTTTATCAATATCATCTGTGCTTAAATCAGCAAGATTACATAGGTCAATGGGCGAAAACAGGGAATACCTGGATTTTATTTCTAGATTTTTCAATCAAATGAAAAAATAAGATTACCAGTCTAAATTCAGAAGAAAACATTTAAATATTAGTTGGTAGTATATATTACCATATGGTAGAGCTTATTAACAATATCAATTTAGAAATTATTGACCTTTATAGGGCTAACTATTTCAATCAATTTCATATAAGAGAGATGGCTAAGCTAATTAGAAAAAGCCACGTTGGGCTATTACCAAATCTGAGAAAATTAGAAGATGAGAAAATTATTTTATCAAAACAAGTTGGTAAAAGTAAAGTCTTCTCTTTAAATTTAAATAATAATCAAGCAAAAGAATTAATAGTATTAGCTGAAAAAAAAAGAACATTAGAATTATTGAATAAGGAATTTTTTATTAAAAAGATTTATGATGAATATATCAAAACCAATCTTAATGGGTGCTTAATCTTATTTGGAAGTTATGCTTCAGGAATAAACACAAAGGAATCTGATATTGATTTAATATATATTGGAGAAATAAGCAAGAATGAAAAAGAAATAATGAAAAATTTAGGAAAAATTTACAATAAAGAAATACATTTAACAATAATTAATTCAAAAGAATTTAAAAAACAATTAAAAAAACAAAATGCTTTAATTAAAGAAATTGTTAAAAATCATGTAGTTTTATACAATCACGATTTTTTAATAAATGAATTATGGAGATATTATAATGAAAAAAGAGAAATCTAATTTGTCATTTTGCTTTAAACAATCAAAAGGATTAAGGCTTATTAATCCAAATGAGAATCTTGTAGAAGTTTATAAGAAAAAATCAAAATCAGCATTGAATATGCTTAGTTCAGCTATAGAAAAAGAAGAACTTGACTGGATACTTGATATTTCTTATTATGCGAAGTATTTTATTATTTATGCTGTATTTATGAAAGTTGGAATTAAATCAGAAATTCACGATTGTACAATATCAGCATTAAAGCATTTATTTGTTGATGAAGAAATAATTTCTCAAGATATTTACGATGAACTTGAAAAATCTAAAGAATTAAGAGTTAGTGCTTTATATTATGACAAAGATTTTGGTAAAGAAGAAATACTAAAAAGAGCAAACAAATCATCAGAATTTTGTTTGGAAGTAGAGCAATTTTTAGATAAAATTTCAGAAGATATAATAAGTCAAATAAGAAATAAATTTGAATTGTTAAAATCTAAGGAGGATAAGAATGTCAAAAAATAAAAGGCTAAAAGCTAATAGCCAAAAGCTACAACCTAATAGTGGGGTTCAAATCATTCCAGGCCAGCTTAATTCAGATAATTATTTAAAAAGAAAATATAACCTATATAGATGCATAAAAGAAATCATAAAAAGAAACCTGATTTAATGACAGATCTTTCTGTTGAAAGAACCTTACTGGCAAAACAAAGAACTCTTCTGGCAGAAATAAATGTCTTGGCAGCGTTTATAGGCTTGACATTATTAGTTATTAGATTTTTCATAGATTCTCTTTTCTTGAAAATTATTGTTGGATTATCAAGTATTTTAATTATAACTTTCCCCTCGTATAAGGTAATAAAAAAATATGGTTCTATTAAAAAAGAAATACAGTCCATTGAAAGAAAGGACGGCCTTCTTTAGCTATCTTTTGTCTATATTTTAAAAAATCCCTTAAAAGTAATATTTATAAACCACTTTTTAATCTAAAATAAGAATGAATGTTAAATTATTGTCTAAGGAAAATAACAGCACTTTCTTTCTCTTTAAAGGGATAAATCCAGTTATAGCTAACACTATGAGAAGGTTGATTATTAATGAAGTTCCTGTAATGGCTATAGAAGACGTAGAAATAGTAAAAAACAGCTCAGCTTTGTATGATGAGACAATAGCTCATAGGTTAGGTCTCATCCCATTGGAAACAGACCTTAAGTCATATGACCTGCCAGAAGAATGTAAATGCGAAGGAAAAGGCTGCCAAAACTGCCAGTTAAAACTTTCATTGAAATCAAAAGGTCCTTGTATAGTTAATTCTTCTGAATTAAAATCACAGGATCCAAAAATCAGGCCAGCTTTTGATAATATTCCAATTGTAAAACTGTTAAAAGATCAGGAACTTGTTTTGCAGGCAACAGCTGTTCTTGGCAAAGGCTTGGATCATATGAAATTCAGCCCAGCCTTGGTAATTTATATGGGTGTTCCAGAATTAAAAACAAACAGTCAGAGCAATGTTAAAGGATTTATTGAAAAAGCTCCAAAAGGACTTTGCAAGCAGGATGGAAAAAATATATCTGTTGATGATCCATTAAAATGGACTGAAGCTTGTTTTGATCTTGCAGCTGAAAATAATATAGAAGTAAAATTAAATGAGGAAGATTTTATTTTTGAAATAGAATCTTGGGGTCAGCTGAAAATAAAGGAAATATTAAGTGCAGTAACAAAAATACTTGATAAAAAATTAGATGAATTAAGCAAGCATTTGAAGAAAATTAAAAAATGAAAACAAAAAAAACAAATAATTTATTATTAAGTTTGGTAGAAGAATTAAAAAGAACAGGAACTAAAAACAAGGCCAAAATATGGAAGGCAGTTGCAAATGAATTGCTAAGGCCCACAAGAAAAATGCGTGAAGTAAACTTAAATAGAATAAACAGAGTGACAAAAGATAATGATATTATAGTAGTACCTGGGAAGGTTTTAGGCACAGGCAGCTTGGATCATAAAGTTACTGTAGCTGCCTTTAATTTCTCTGAAAGTGCAAGAAAAAAAATAAGGGATATATTAACAATCCAGGAATTAATTAAAAAAGACCCTAAAGGAACAAAAGTGAGGATAATAGGTTAAAATGACATTACAAGAGTATTATGATAAAAGTTGCAGGGAAGATCCACCTAAACAATTTCCTCCTAAAAATCCTAAAATAAGTTTAGATGCTCTGCCAGATGGTAAGACTGGTTGTTCTGCAAAAAGAATTTTAGCTATTCCAGAATATTTAGCTTTTCTGCCTATTTCAAGTTTATATGAAATCTATCATAGATCATTTAAAGTGGAAAGAACTTATTGTAAGGCTAATAGTATAGCTCAGGCTAAAGCAAATGGAACATTTAACCCAGATTACAAGGAGGGTCAGTAAACTCGGATTTTTTCGAGGCAAAAAGTTTTTTAGTTAAGCTTTTTCGCAAAAAGGTTAAAATGATAATTGATGCAAAAGATTTAATCTTGGGAAGACTTGCAACAGTAGCTGCCAAGCAAGCTTTGCTTGGAGAAGAAATAATAATAATTAACGCAGAAAAAGCTGTTATTAGCGGGAATAAGGCAAATATATTCAAGAAATATTACTGGAGAGATAACTTAGGTTATGCTTTGAAAGGTCCTTATCTGCCAAAAACTCCTTACATGTTTGTCAAGAGAGTCATAAGAGGCATGCTTCCTTATAAAAATTACAGGGGAAAAGAAGCTTTAAAAAGAATAAAATGTTACCCAGGAAATCCAAGCAATGTCAAGGGGGAAATAATAAAAAACGCACAATATTCAAACTTGAAAAAAATAAAGTTTGTTACTGTAGCTGAAGTCTGCAAGCACTTGAAAAAATGACTGAAAAAAAACCAAAAACAATCCATGTTTCAGGAAAAAGAAAGAGAGCAATAGCCAGGATTACATTAAAGCCTGGCAAAGGTGTTGTAAAAATTAACAAATTATCTTTGGATCATTATAAGCCTGAAGTTGCAAGGTTAAGAATTCAGGAGCCTTTATTCTTGTCAGGGGATGCAGCTAAAAAAGTTGATATACTTGTAAATGTTGCTGGCGGCGGCTGGTCTGCGCAGACAGATGCTACAAGAGTTGGAATAGGAAAGGCCATGGTGCATTTTCAGCCTTCCTTGAAAAAAACATTTTTGGATTATGATAGGATGCTTTTGATTAATGATGTTAGAAGGAATGAACCTCACAAGCCAAATGATTCAAAGCCAAGAAAAGCAAGAGCTAAGAGTTATCGTTAATTATTTTTGTGCAACAACATAAGAATCTTCTTTATTTTTTTCTATGATTTTAAATCCTGCTTGTTTTATTCTGTTTATTATTTCAGAAGAAAAATCTCTTCCTCTTTTTATCTGGTGTTTCGGGATATAGTTGTATAGTCTTCCTTTATTTTTTAAAATTCTGTAAGCTTCTTTGTAATTTTCAAGAGAAAAAAAATTTCCAAAATCTTTCTTATTTCCAGCATCAAAAATTAAATAATCAAATTCCTCTCGCTTGAATTTTTTAATATGCTGTATTAAATCCTCTATGCTCAGTTTTATCTTTTTATTGTTAAACAGTTCCTGCGAATAAGGATTCAATTTTGCAATTTCTATTACATTTTTATCTGCTTCAATAGTTATAACTTCTTCAGCTGTTTTAGCAGCAGCAATTGCAGTATATCCTATTCCAGTTCCTGAATCAAGGACTTTTCCATTTAATCTGTCTTTTTTTATTCTGTCAACAAATTCTTTTTTATGCATAGAAGTCCCGGAAATCTTTAAAATTGGCCTGAAAGAAGTTGGAATCAATTTATACATGTTATTGGTTTCTTCAGAGAAAAATTGTACTTTTTCTAGTTTATTTTCATTTACAACATAGCAGCTTTTGTCTTTTTCTCTTATTTTAGGTATTTTTATTAATAAATTATTTAAAAAGAAGCCTTTTTTATCAAGTCTAATTTTAGTTCTGCTTAGCCCTAAATCCAGAGAAACTTCAATTTCATTTAGTCCTTCTTTTATATTTCCAGTTATTCTTCTTAATTCGCTTGAGCTTAATATAGGGAGCATGAGATAAATAAAAAGATTAAATTTAAAATGATTTTGGAATTCTTTAGTAAGGGTAACTTGCTTGCAATTCTTTTATTAGCTGAAATATTTTCGGGAAAACTTGCTTTTCATATTGTGTTTTTAAGTTTATAAAAACATTTTTTCCTGTTTCTAATTTATTTTCATCTTTCTTATAGTCTAAACCATTAGCATGAATTGTATCATCTTGATATAAAAATATTAATTCTCCTTTATCAGTGTAGTAAGGATATCCAACAATGCCACTTTTTTTAAATGCATCAATAGTATCTGTTGGAATATTAAAAATATCAAAAGGATCTTTATCAAGATAAACTGTATTATCTTCTTGATATAGATTATTGCTTAATATAAATCTTTCAAATTTTGTTTGGTTAATTGCATTCATTACAATCCCATTTGGCAATTGTTTTGTAAAATGTGAACATAATTGATATACAATAAAATCATTATCATCTATAATGCCTTTGTGATTAAGATCATAAAACTCAATATAAGTATTACAATTTTTCCAGATCTTTTCTTTTAAAGAAGATAATTTTATGAAGTCTGGTTTTGAAGAATTAAAATCGCAAAAAGCAGTTACACAAACATATCTCTCGTTATTACCTATCCTTGGAATTTCTAAAGAGGTTAAATTAATTCTTCCCTCATAACACATTTGCCTGTCTTCTTTTACTATCTTTTCCAGATAATCTTCTCTTGCGAATATTTTTTGTTCTTTAATAGTTTCCTTAAATGAAGAGATACATCCAGCTGCTGCTAAAACAAGCGAACAAAGAAGAGTTTTTACCTTGTTTTTCATTAGTATATAGGAAGTATACAGGATTTAAAAATATTTTTAATTCAGGCTGCACGACAAATTTTTCTTAATTTTCTCTTTAAAGAAATTCTAGCATTATATACCCTTTCTCTTATAGCTTCAACTCCTTTATGTGTAGCCTTAGCCATCTCTTTGTAAGTTCTTCCTTCAATTTTTAATTCAATTGATTCCCTGCGGTTTTTTGTAAGGTTTTCAAATTCTCTTTTTATAAGGTCGCAAATCTCAAGCCCACTAACAATATCATAAGGAGTAAGTCCTTTATCTTCAAAATCCATATATTTATCTTCTTCTAATATTAAAGGGTCAATGGATATTCTATTACCAAGTCTTTTCTTTTTTATTCTTTCCTTTCCCAAAATTTCTCTTGCACAGTTTAATGTTATTTTATAAACCCATGTTGAAAAACTACTTCTTGAATAATTGAATATCCCAATATGTTTATAAGCTTTTAAAGAAGCATCTTGCATAGCATCATAAACATCCTCTATGTTTTGTAAAATTCTTTTGGCAGCAGATTTCATATAGCCGTGACTCTTAGAGATTAGAATTTCAAAAGCTTCTTTGTCTCCTGCTTTAGCTCTTGTTACTAAATCTTTTTCTTTTTCAATGCACTTTTTTGTAGGGTTGTAATAAATAATTGTCATACTTGTAGAATCTTCAGAAAAGCCTATATAAAACTTATCTTAATCTTATTGCCTCTAAATTCTTTGGTGCAATAGTTTCTATTCCAACAACTTTATAAATTGTTGAAGCCAGATCCAGGCACTTAGAACTTTCGCCATGAACCATTATAACTTTCTTTGGCCTTGGATCAACATTTTGTATAAAGTTAATTAATTGTGTCCTGTTGCTATGTCCTGAAAATCCTTTTATTATGGAGATTTCAATTTTTACTTCAACTATTTCCTGCCTGTTTCCATTTACAAAATTTATGGATTTTTCTCCTTCTTCAAGCCTTCTACCTAAAGATCCTGGAGCTTGATAGCATGTTAATACAAGTGAGTGCCTTGCGTTGTCAGCTAGTCTTCTGAAGTATTCAACAATTGCCCCGCCAGTCATCATTCCAGCTGTTGACATGATTATGCAAGGTCCCTTTTCATCAATAACCTCATCCATTTCTTTTCTTGAACCGACTCTCTTGAAAATATCTGATAAAAATGGATTCTGGTCCTTGTGGAAAATTAGTCTCTTGACTTTGCTGTTTAAAAAATCAGGATAAGCTGTATGTATTGCAGTAATATCCCACACCATTCCCTGGACATAAATCGGTATTTTTTCCAGCATTCCTTCTCTTATTAATTTTTCCAGCATAACCATTATTTCCTGAGCTCTTCCAGAACCAAGAACAGGTAGTAGTACTTTTCCTTTTCTTTCAATTGTTCTTTTGATTATATTTATCAATTCCAGTTCACATTCAGATCTTTTTGGCGGCGTGTCATTTCTTCCTCCATAAGTGGCTTCTGTGATTAATGTCTCTACTCTTGGAAATTTTGTGTTTGCCATTGATAGTAGATTGGATGTTTCATAGAGATAATCTCCGCTGTAGACTAGATTATGCAAACCATTTCCAATATGTAAATGGCACATTGCACTTCCAAGCTTATGTCCAGCATCATAAAAAGTAAGCCTCATGTCAGGAGTTATATCAGTTACTTCTCCGTAATCCAGGCATATGGTATGCTTGACCATGTTTTTAATGTCAGTTGAAGAGTAAATTGCTTTTGTAGCTTCTTTCTGAGCCAGGCCTATATTATCCAGGCATTGCAGTGCAGCAATATCTCTTGCTGGAGCTGTAAGATATGTTGGTCCTGTAAATCCCATTTTATATAAATAAGGCAGGAATCCAACATGATCCATATGTGAGTGTGATATTATGACTGCATCAAGTTCCTCTATTCTGAACTCAGGAGCTTCAAGTAATGGAAATGCTTCTTCATTAGTAGAAGCAGCAGGATTTATTCCGCAGTCTAGCAAAATCTTTGATTCTGGAGTTTGCAGGAACAAGCAGCTTCTTCCTACCTGCCTGCCAGCGCCAAGAATAGTTATCCTTACCCATTCATCAACCCTTCCCTTTGTCCATCCGCCGTAAATTCTTTTTCCAACGCTATTCAGGAATTTTTTCCTGTAATCATCATTTTCATAAAGTACATGATTTACATTTTCAATAATCTTTGATCTTATTGGTGGTATCCTTTTGATTATAGGAATCCAAAGTGTTTTTTTCCTTATTTCTTTAAGCACTTCTCCCTGCTTTCCAATTGCAATTCCAGGTTTTTCAACCTCAATAGTTGCAATTGACCTCTGCTGTTCAAACATTATATTTATGTTGCCTGCATCCTGTGGAATTGTTTCTCTGATAACCTTCTCTGTCTTTTCTACATCCATGAGTATTGCTGGGTCAGGCCTTAATTCAACTCTCTTTTTTATATTATTCACTATATCTTTTATTATGCTGCTGTTGTCAAGAAAAAAATCCCTATCCTTAGTATATAGAACAATGTTTGCACCTTCAAAGACAGAATCGCTAATCTTGGACCTGTCAGGTATAAACTTCATAATCTCTTCAATTATATCTGGCATTTTCTTATCTAGAATTTTCCTTTGTTGAAAATTTATTCATGAATTATTCCTGAAAATTGTTTAAATAAAAATTGTATAAAATTAAATTATAATATTAGTTTCAAGTTTCTTGGTTAAAACCTTCTTGACTCCGTCTGTTTTTATTGTATATACATCAATTGCTTCTCCAGTTGCAGCATCTCTCTGTATTGCAGCATTGACTGCTTTTACAGCTAACTTTATCCCTTCATTTGTGTTGACTCCATCTTTGTATAATGTGTCTAAAACACCCCAGGCCATCATCATGCCAGATCCATCTGTTGCATAATTTTTATGTTCTAATACAGAGCCGTCTGGTCCTAATTCATATAGGTAAAAACCACTGTCATCTTTTCCTCCAAGTATAAAACCAGTTATTCCCAATATTGGACTGAACTTTCTTATGTTTTGGTAAACAATTGTTCCCAATAAGTTTGCAGTTGTCTTTACACTTGGATCTGACCCAGTTCTTATTCTTATCAAAGTTAGTTCTGCTTTTATTAATTTAGTAATTAATTGAACATCAGAAACAGTGCCTGCAGTTGTTATTGCCATATTTTCTGATATCTTGAATATCTTGTCAACATCTTTATTTGCAACTATCCTTCCTGCAAAAGTAGCTCTCTTGTCTGCAGCTAATATAATTCCATCCTTGCAGACAATGCCTACTGTAGTAGTTCCTTTCTTTACAATGTCATTAATATTGTCTTCCATCTTATTCTCCTTTTAATTCTGAAGAATTACAATTATTAAGCATCTTAAATACTTTATAAAGTTTTCGCTGTGTAAAAATATGCTTGGTCAAGCAGAATTATTTTTATAGAAATTTGATTACCAAAATTCAATGGGTCTTGAAGAAAAAATTAAGGTGCCTAAATTATTGGTCTCTGACATGGAAGGGACTATTTTTAGGAAAGCTATCAAAGACTCTAAATTCGGCATTGCTCCAAGTGCGTGGACTTTAATGGCTGAGCATTTGGGTCCAGAAT
>JACPNF010000041.1 GCA_016185635.1 Candidatus Woesearchaeota archaeon | reverse complement strand
TGAACCCGATGCGACTGGCAATGATGTGCTGGTAAGGCAAAGTCTTTATCCTGGAACGCACGAATAAGATGATTGTCGCAAAAGCCTTTAAGAAAAACATTGCAAAGAAAAATATATATACCTGGAGGTTTACATAGATGAAAAAAGATTTGGAAGATGTAACAAAAGAAGCTTATGTGAAGAGAGGGCAATATGACTCACAGTTTATGAAAAGTTATGCTAAAGTTATAGGTTCAAATCCCTTACTTGCTGCAGAAGAAGAATGGCAACTGGTAAAAAGAATAGAAGAAGGAGATAGAAAAGCATTAGATAGATTAATTAATTCAAATTTGCGGCTGGTATTACGTATAGCTAAAAAGTTTAGTTATGTTGGAAAAAATGCTGGACTAACCTACTATGATATAGTAGAAGAGGGCTATATTAGTTTAATTAATGCTGCAAAAAATTTTAAAAGAAAAACCTACAAATCAGAGGGTTCTGATCAAGAAGTAAAATTAAGATTTTCTACTTATGCCACAGAATGTATTGAAGGAAGATTAAAAAATGTTTTAAAAAATTTGCGACAAATTAAAATACCCCTTTATTTATATGAATATATTACGAGAATTAAAACTTTAAAAGAAGGGTTTGAAAAAAATAATGGATATACCCCAACTTTTTCTGAAATAATTGATTTATATTCTAAAGAAGAAAATATAATAATTCCTGATAGTCTTAAAGAAAAAATACTTAGAGCTTTAATTATTGATGGGAGTGAAATTTTAGGTTTAGAAAGAGTTCTCTTTAGGGTAAGGGGTAAAAATAGTGATTCTTTTGAAGATGAATCTTCTGATGAAATTATAAAACTAAGAAGAGTTTTAGATATATTATCAATGAAAGGAGAAATTGAAAGGATAAAAAGAGAAAAGAAAAAATCTAGGAAAGAAATAAGGTTAAAAAAATTTGAAAGAGTAGTTTCAATTTTAAAAATGAGATATGGGCTAAATGACATGAATGAAGGAGAACCTATGACTACTAAGGATATTGCCAAAGAGATGGATATATCTAATCAAAGGGTATCCCAGATAGAAGAATTTGGCAAAGATAAGATTAGGTGGTATGTGGGGCTATCTAATAAAAAATTAAAAGAAATAAAAGAAAAAACTTTTACAGATTTAGAAAAATTAAAAAAATCTTAAAATTTTATTTTTAGTTTTTAATGATATATATTTCTTTCCATAAATACTTTCTTTGTTTTAGCAATTAATCCTTTCTGCTTTCCAATTATTCTTTCTGAATTTAATTCAGTTTCTGCCAGACAGATTAGCTCATTTTTTAATGTCATTACTGCAACTAATTCATTTCTCTCTATTGTGCTATGAATTTTTGAAACTCCTGGGGCATATAAATCAGAACCGTGGCACAAATTATTTACTGCTGAGTCTGTAACCCAAATTTTGTTTAGATGTTCTGTTGCTTTTTCCATTGGCAAAATAATTTTTCTTAATTCTTCTTCATTATTATTTTTTTTGTATAAAGTAAATGCATCCTTTAAGTCATGCAAGGTAAAAGAATCTTTTATTGAGAAAGGACCCGCCTTACTTCGAATCAACTCCTGCATATGCGCCCCTATGTTTAACTTACGACCAAAATCAAAAACTAATTTTCTTATATATGTACCTGCCTGGCACCCAACTTTAAATAAAATATCTTTACCATCAATTTCAAGAACATTAAAATAATAAACTTCCCTTTGTCTTAATTGTCTTTTTACTGCACTTTTTCTTGGAGGAAGCTGGTTTATTTTTCCTGTAAAATCTTTTACTGCTTTTTCTATTTCTTCTCTTGGAACATCTTTGTGTAGGTGCATTATTCCTACATATTCTTTTCCTGCAACCAAGAGAGTTTGCACTATTCTTGTTGCTTTGTCCAAGGCTATAGGCAGACAGCCTGTCACTCCAGGATATCCTTGGTTATTTTTTAACCTCTAAGGTCCCAGAATGGCCGCTTTTTTCAATACCTAATATTTTTTGAATGTAATCAGAGACTTGGTGTGAACTTCCTTAGATTTTTTATCTATGTAGGACCACTTGGCTTGTTGATATTCACAACACCATATTTGATTAGTTGTTCAACAGGCCTTTCTTCAGGTTTACATCCAAAATCAGGATTTGTTTCTGCTTGCCTTTTCACTATAGTTTCTTTCTTTACTTTTTCAAACGGCAATAAGTCTTCCATTTTGACCTCCTTAAACTTAAAAGTAATTTAGTGTTTTTATTATAATCTTTTATAGTTTAGTCAAGAGTTTACTTTATAAAATATTTGAAGGAATAATTTCCCTTCTTCAATTATATATAATTTATATGGATTGCGGTTTATTCCATTGTCTTCTAAATAAAAAAATCCAAAATTTTTAATGAATTTATTTAACATTTTTATCATCCTTAATTTTTTTCTTTTGAGTTAATCCTAAGAAATTGTT
Source organism: Candidatus Woesearchaeota archaeon (assembly GCA_016185635.1). Taxonomy (GTDB): domain Archaea; phylum Nanobdellota; class Nanobdellia; order SCGC-AAA011-G17; family JACPIM01; genus JACPNF01. Next base: position 25,396 of record JACPNF010000041.1, on the reverse strand, counting down.
TTTTGAAACTACTGACTTTTTTGTTTCTTGTTCTAATTCTTTTCTTGCATTACTAGCTATCTGTCCGCCTCTTTGCGCAGCTTCTTTATTTTCATCAAATCCTTGCGCATCTCTTGTTTTAGCTATATCTGTTGTCGCTTTTTCTCCAAGCATAGTGAATATTAATTCCCAATCAGACATGTGATCTCTCAAATTTTGATTCTTTTTTTATAGTCCTTTAAATTTTTTGTACTCTTGTACTGTTTTTCCAAATGTGGCTTTAGTAATTTCGTTGGTAAGTATAGCAAAATTTATTTCCTCAATAACTCCCCGACCTTTCCATTCATCAGTGAGCTCCTGTCTTATGGCTATTCCTCTAATTCTTTTTTCTATCCAATCTTTTGAATACCCTTTAAGTTCGTAATATTCTTTAACTCGATTTTGTGCGAGTTCTGGATTTTCTATTTCCTCAACACGTTCATAGCCTACTTTCGCAAGCCATAATTTAAATGGCTCAGCCTTTATAGACGGTACAGATTGAATTATTCTAAAAAGAGCTTGCGTATGCGCGCAATCAGTTTCATAATATTTTCCATCAGTTGATTGAATTTTCAGTTGTCGACAAAATGTCGATAACTCAATACCACTCGACTCTAATTCTCTTTTCTTTAATCTGTACCAATAATCTTTAGCATCTTCGCTGTCTGTTAAAGCTTTTATAACATCTACTACTGAATAAAACCATTCTTCATTATTCCAAATTCTTCGGATTTTTTTATCCTGAAATACTACAAGAGCTTTATTTTGTTCCATTTTTATTTTCCTGTTTTCCATATTTCTTCAAAAATAGATTTTTGTAGTTTAGCTATATTTTCCTCCTTTATATAAACTCCTAATTGCTCTTTTTCATTAGCTTTTATAATAACTATTGCTTCTGGCAAAATAAAATAAGCAGTATCAATCTTTTCCATTATTTTGTTATTAAATCTAGTTTCTCTTAATTCTTCTTTATCTTTCTTTTTGATTTCTTCCATAAAAGATGTTTCTTGAGTTATAACTTTAATTTTCACATTTTTTTCTTGCTACTAAAACTTCTTTCTTTACTTTTTCAAATGGCAATAAGTCTTCCATAATATATTTTTTACAGAATAAAGTTTTATAAAGTTTATTAATCAGCCCTCTTTTATGGAGTCAAAAGAGGATAGCAGGGTATTAGTTGTAAAAAGAGAAATTCTTTTTGCTGATGATGCTTATTTTACTGGTTTTCGTGGGGTAAACACTGACCCAGACTTTGAAAAAAGAATAGAAGAAAATTATGAATTCATCAGAAGAGGCAGTATTGGAAATTGTGGGGCTGAGGAAAACCCAAAATACAAGCAGATAATTCCTTTTATGTTTTTGACCAGAAAAAAAGATAAAACTATCTTTACTTCTCGTTATTTTGGTGCTGAAGAAAGGTTAACTGGAATGTTAACAATTGGAGTGATGGGGCATATTGAGGAACATGATTGCCAGGAAAATCCTGAAGGACAAAGAAGATTTGTTAAAGGAAGTCCAATTTATGAAGGTGCTTTAAGAGAGCTCAGTGAAGAGGTTGAAATAATCGGGTTAAAGTCAGATCCAATATTAATCCCTTTTGGATATATTAACTTGGACAAACTTCCTGTGGATTTAGTTCATTTTGGACTTGTTTACGGCCTCTTGGTTGATGGTCTTGAAGTAAGGGCAAAAGATGAATCTCTTGCAGGTTCAAGATTTATGAAGACTGAAGAATTAGGAGATTTATTAAGAGAAGATAATCCTAAACTATGTACATGGACTAAAGTTGCTTTTCCTTATATTAAAAACTTTATAGAAGGCCATTAGATTAATATCTTAATTTCTTCATTTAATCTTATGCCAAGCTCTTTTATTTTTCCTGAATTAATTTCAAGAACGTATTTTGCTTTCTTATCCAGAGTTATTATGTCACAACTTTCATTACATGGCTGGGCGTTTTCTTTTATAAAAACAACTTGATTATTTTTATTAATCCAAATCAAATCCAATGGAATTAAAGTGTTTTTCATCCAAAAACTTCTTATATTTTCATCATCATAAATAAAAAGCATTCCATTATTTTTTTCAAGATATGGTCTGTACATTAATCCTGCTGTTTTTTCTTCATCAGTTACTGCTAATTCTACTTGAAAACAATTTTTTTCAAAACAAACTTTTTTTTGATTTTGTGAACAACCGCTAATGAGAAATAATATTATAAACAGAATAACTAAACTTTTTTTCATTCTAGGTTTTTATCATATCTTTCTTATTTCTTCTTTTTACTATGTCTTTTTTTCTCAATTCTTCATCTATTTCTCCTGAAAGCTCTTCTTTATCCTTTACTTCTTTGCCTTTTTCAGCGTCTGGGTGCTCTAAAACTTCTTTTTTAATTTCATCTTCTTTCTGTTGTTTAGTCAGTTTTTTATCCAAGTTTATTTCAGCAGGCTTTTCCAACTTTTCCTTTACAGCTTCAACTAATTTTTCTTCTGGAGCTCCAACTAATTCTGCTTTAACTAAATTATCCTTGTCTTTTGTAATTTTAACGAGAACATGATGAGGCATGTTTTTCCTGCCATTTTCATGAATTTTTTCATTCAAATATTTTCCAACCTTTATATTTTCTGACTTTGAGTGCTTTCTTATGAATGATTTCAGGGCTATAACTGTTTTTGTTGACTTTTTATGATCTGGGGACTTAGAAGATTCCTTTCTTAAAGGAATGTTGTATGTTCTCTCAAATTGTTTTTCTTCTGCCATTTTTAGTTCTTTACTTAACTTTTTTGTAGTTTTTCCCTGAAGGCTTTTTTCAAAATGCTTCTAAGCCCTTGTTTTTGTTCTTCTCCAATGTCTTTTTACACTTGTGTGCCTTGACGGATGAACCCTTCTTTTCGGGCCGTATATTTTTAATACTGTCCAGAATGGAGCCCACTTTGTCTGGGTCATCTTTTTCATTAATCGTTTTTTCTTTGCTGCTGGTTTTATTCTTGCCATTTTATATCTTTTTTACTTGTGTTTCTTTTAAACTCTCTACTGTTCCTGCTAAACTATTAATTGTTCTTACTAAACCTTTAATTCCCAATATTTCTCGAATTTCTCCAGGCACAATTTCTTCTAGCCTTGAAGTTTCATCTTTTAGCTTCTGCACAAAACCATCTTTTTCTAATTCCAATTTTAAAGCTTCATAAGGATTTAAGATAAGGCTCTTTAAATATATTAGTTCTCTATAAGCTCTGACAATTTTAACAACTTCATCTTTAGAGTATAATCTTACCATTTCACTAATTGGAGATATATGCTTGATTATTCTAGGTTCAACATCTGGATTTTGTTCAATTCCGTATTCTTGTTTTTCTGTCATTTTATCTTATTACTTTGAAATCTTTTTTCGGTGCCTGCAATTTTTTTAACAATTCCTTAAATTCTTCATCACTTAATTTTTCTTTTATATATTTTTGGTTTATTGCCTGGCTTATGAAAATCAAGATCTGGATTGCAAATTCCTGATTTGCTGACTTTATTGTAAAGTATCTTGTTAATGCTTCTTTTGAGAGGTATTTTCTTGCTGTATTCTCAAGTGTCTGCAGCTGCTTTTGTATTTCTATATTTTCTTCTTCACTTGACATTTTTAGCTACACTATCAAGAAAAGACTTGCCTTTTGTTGTCAATACTCTGCCTTTTCTTTTCTTAATTTCCTTTTTCTGCACAAACTCTGCCTTTTCCAGCTGCTGTAAGATTACCCTTATTATTTTTCCTCCTGCTATATAAGTATGCTCAGGTTTATGGCCATTATTTTTTCTTGAACTATATTTTGTCCTTAACCTGTTGACTCCTATCAAATTATGAACATATAACTTTCTCATTACTGAGGCAGCTCTTTTATACCACCAATTTACATCTTCCGGAGGCCTTTCCTTAGCTACTCCAGTTTTTACTGAATAAGCCCAGACAGGCATTTTCATATATTCTATTTTCTTAAGCTCTTCAGAAGCCATTTCTATAAGCTTTGAAGGGTCTACGTCATATATCTTTGTCATTGTCTGATTTTTGAATTATTGGCTATATAAATATTTTTATTTAGTGTTTTTAAAGGCTTAAAACGTAATATTTATAAAAAGCTTGAATACTGGATAGGAATGACAGAAAAATATACTAAGGATGGAGTTCCTATAATCAGTCGACAAACTTTAGATTCTCTTAAAGCAATTGCTCTTCTTGGAGATGGTCCGGAATTAATAATTAAAGAATTTAAAGAAAGGTTGCTAAAAGAAAATAAGGGTTTAGCTGATTATTTAGAACATGTTTTTGCTGGCGCATTTCAAGGAGATGTATTTGATCAAGGTGTTGCCACAGGTTTTTACATAATATATGAAGCAATAAGAAATCAATCTGCTTCTCATAAACTAGAAGAACAAATTGAGAAATAATTAAGTTAGGAGGATTTTTAAGATGGAAATGAAAATTGCAAAAATAAATGATGTTGAAGAAGGAAAGGGGAAAGTAGTTAGTATGGGTGGTAAAGAAATAGCTTTGTTTAAATTAAATGGACAGGTTTATGTTATAGAGAATAAATGCAGCCATAGAGGCGGGCCTTTAGGAGAAGGTCAAGTTCAAGATAAAATTGTCACATGCCCCTGGCACGGTTGGCAGTTTGATGTTACTAATGGTCAAAACTTAATGGCTCCTGGAATGAATTTGAAGAGCTATAAAGTTGAAGTAAAAGGCGAAGATGTAGTAATTGACTTGGAGGAATAAAAATTGGGAAAAGAACTTGGTTGTTTTGATTTTATTGCTGTCTCGACAGTTATCATATGATTAATGGGTTATACACTTTATATAGCTAATAAACTTGGTGGAACTCTAGAAGAAAATAAAAGAATGAAAACTGAAATAACTGATGATGTCAATAACAATGGTTTGATTGATAGATATATTGAGATTGAAGGAAAAAAATACTTTTCAGTAATTGACGGAAAAAATTTAGAAGGGATTGTTGATAAAAATAGATTAGAAAAGGATTAATTATTTTTTCTTTATAACTGGTTTTTTATCTGTGTCCTCAATAGTGTAACCTTTACTTTCTATTAAATTTCTTATCCTGTCTGCTTCATTATAATTTTGACTTTTTCTTGCTTCTTCTCTTTTTTTAACTAATTCTGCAATTTCTTTTGGGATTTTTAATTCTTCAAATTCTAAGAATCCAAAAAATGAATTAATTTCTTTCAAAAATTTTAAGACTTTTTTTCCACCCTCATTTATCTTATTTAAATCGCGAATCAAATTAAAAATAACTGCTAAGGCATTTGGTGTGTTTAGATCATCATCCATGTTATCTTCAAATTCTTTTTTAGCTTTTTCTAGTATCTTACCTGATCTTGCTGTATCTTTTTGTTCTTTTAGTTTTAAAATAAAATCATTAATTCTTTCAAGAGAATTTTTTGCATCTTCCATTAATTCTTCAGAAAATTCTATTGGTGTTCTGTAATGCTGTGACAAAAAAGAGTACCTTATTACCTCTGGTTTATGTTTATTTAATAGTTCTTCCATAGTCATAAAATTTCCTTTTGACTTTGACATTTTTTCTTTTTTAATATTTAAAAAAGCAGCATGAACCCAATATTTCACCAAAGGTTTTTTAGATAAAGATTCCATTTGTGCTATTTCTGCTTCATGATGGGGGAATATTAAATCAACAGCACCACCATGCAGGTCATATTGCGGACCAAAGAATTTTTCAGTTATTGCTGTATCTTCTATATGCCAGCCAGGCCTTCCAGAATTTATGTCTGTTTCCCAATAAGGCTCATTTTCTTTTCTGAATTTCCACAGACAGAAATCTCCCTTATTTCTTTTTTCAGGATTTTCATCTATTCTTGATATAGCATCATCTTCTTGCTGCTTTGTTCTCTTTGCCAGTTTTCCATATTCTTTAAACTTAGTTATATCAAAATAATATCCATCTGAAATTTTATATGCAAATCCTTTTTCTATTAAACGCTTTACTTGAGAGACTATTTCTGCTATATAATCTGTTGCCCGGGCATATTTATTTATTGAATCTATTTTTAGTGCTTTCATATTTTCCATATAAACTTTCTCAAATTTTCTTGCTATTTTCTTCCAGTCTGTTTTCTCTTCATTTGCTTTTTTTATTATTTTATCATCTATGTCTGTAATGTTTTGCAAATAGAAAACATCGTAATTCTTATGTCTTAAATATTTAGCCAAAAAATCAAATTGCAGATAGGTTTTTCCATTGCCTATATGTGGATAGTTATATGGAGTAATTCCACAAACAAACATATTTACTTTTTTATCTTTTAAAGGCTTGAAGATTTCTTTTTTTCTTGTTAATGTATTATATAATTTTAACATTTTAAAGTGAAAGCAGTATTCCTGCAATTATTGCAAACAAAATTCCAATACCCTGATACAGATTTATTTGCTCTTTTAATATTAACACAGACAATAGCACAGTTAAAGCTGGATACAAGGCAGTCAGCGGGACAACAACAGCCAGCTTGCCAGATTTTATAGCAAAGTAAAAGAATAATACCCCAAGACTTCCAATAAACCCAGTAACAATCGCATAAAAGATTCCTATGTTGCTTGATGGAAATTCAAATTTTATAAAGAATAACAATAAAATTGTTGTCATGACTATGCCAATAGTCTCAAATATCCTAATGTAAACTCCAGGGATATAGTTTGAAGCCAATTTCCCAAAGAATCCCCATACTCCCCAAGTCAAAACTGCCAATAAACTATAAATTAACCATGTTTGCATTTTTAAAATTAAAGAAGCAGTATTTATAATAATTTTTATTACCCAAACAATCCTTTTTTAGTTACAACTTCTATTATAAGAGATTCTGTATTGTCACCATTTATACTAGAGACTTCAACATTGCAAACTTTTGTACCCAATGCACCATTTCTTTCCCTAACTAGTAATTTTATTTCAACCTGCTGGCCTGATTTTAAAATGTAAGGTTTAGACTCTGCTTTTAAGGTATCTGCAAAAGAGCATTCAACTAATTTGTCTGAACTTTCTACTTTTGCCTTTGTATTTAATTCTTTATCCTCAAAGTTTGTTATTTTCAAACTTACTGTTCTTGATGAGCCTTGTTCTATTTCTATTGATGGGGGGGAGATAAAAACAGGGCTGTCAACTTCCTCAAAAATATCACTAATTGCGCCCTCTGCTTGGCTGAATGCTTCTTCTGATAATCCCACAATATTCCTAAATGTTCCACGAACCCAGAACAACCCAAGGCTTAGGAGAGTTATACCTATGATTATGACTATTATAGTAGTCATAGAAAGTTCAATTGCCCCTTTTTTATTTACCTTTTTTGTTTGCATTAGATTTAGTTACTTTATCTATGTTAATAAATTTTTTGGAAATTCTTCCTTAAAAAACTCGCGAATCTGCCAATGAGCACGTTGTTTTTTCTTTGATTCTGCTTTTAAATAATCTACTGACTCTTTAGCTAATACTTCAAGAGTATCTTCATCTTTATCCTTATTCTGCTTAAAACTATCTTCTTCTGCAACTATAATCTTTTTATCTGAATAAACAGCTCTTATGCATAAAAATAAAGCTAATTCTTCAGCAAGACCATAATTAAATTCATAAGGCTTAATCAAGTATTCTCTTAATGGCATGACTAAGTCATTATTTGGTGCTGGAAGAGTTAAACCTGCCAAAAAAACAAAAGAATTCATTACTATTTCTTTTAGATTTTTATTTTCCATTTAATTTCCCAAAATAAAATACTGGGCTCGGGCGGATTTGAACCGCCGACATCTACGGCTTCAGCGTAGTGCTCTCCTTAGCCGCTTTCTTTGCGAACTTTCTTTTCCAAATAAAGCTCAGGCTGAGCTACGAGCCCTTAAATAGATTGTTGTTCTGGGATTATATTTAAAGTTTTCCTCAGGACTTTTTTTGTAGTAAAATCTGATTTTGGTCTCTGGCTTATTCTTTCTTCCTGTTCTTTTATTTTTTCTGAATTCCACTTCCAAGTTTCTTCATCTTTTACCATTACTATCACCCTGCTTATGTCGTCTCTTGTTTTAATAATATATCCTGTAGATTTTGATATAATTTCCGCAAACTTTTCTATTTCTTCCATGTAGGGCATATTTGTTTTTTTCAGCCTTTTTTTAGAAGCGCCTAAGTAAGAATAACCTTTAATTTGAAAAAATTTTGGCTTGTATATATTTATTAATTTAGCAAAACCTTCAGGGTCATTGTCGTTAAGTCCCTTTACTAAGGTTGTTCTCATAATTGTTCTTGCTGTCCTGAATTCTTTCATTAAATTTAAGCTTTCATTGACTTTTTCAAACTCGTTTTCTATAAAAGAATTTGTAATCTTTTTGTAATCTTCCTTATTTGTTGCATAGACACTTATTGACAAGTTATCTGGCTCTGCATCTTTTTCCACTAACTCTTTTATTTTATTGGGCATTGTACCATTTGTTACAAGAAAAACTGTCATCTTTCTTAATTTTATTTCTCTAATTAATTCTGCTATCTGGGGATAAAGAGTACTTTCTCCGTCCAATGAAATTGCAACATGAACTGGATCATTTGCATCTTTGAAAGTTTCCAAGGTTGTTCTAGAATTTCCGCCATAACCAGAAACTAAAGATCTTTGCGCTTCAATCATTCCATCTATTATTTCTTCAGGCTGATCCCATTTATTCTCTGACTTAAATCTGTCTTTTCCAAACGGACGCCAACAAAAAGAACAACTAAAACTGCAAAAGTCGAGACTTGGAGACATTTGGACGCAGCGATGTGATTTAATCCCATAAATAGACTTATAGCAGTTGCGGCCTTTTGTTAATTTTGATTTAGTCCATCTGCATAACTGGACTGCAGAATGCTTATTTTTTCCTACAAGCTTGTAATTCCTTTTAGTATAATCCTTAATATCTTCCTGTGAAAATTTTATGTATTCCTTCATTTTTACAAAGCTTTATTTTTGAATGTGTTTTTTGTAATTACACAATATTTAAAAGTTTTTCAATTTATATTCTTATTTAATGGGGACTTTTGTTTACGAACTACCGAGGGAAAAAGAAAAGCTATCTGAAATGATAGATCTTATTCCTTCTGACTGGGCATGGATTGATGCTCATTTATTTGCAACCAGGGAGCACTATAAAAGCGGAAGAGTAGTTGAGAAAATTAGAATTCACTATCATGGAAAAAAAACAGGACCTGGGCTATATGGGACTGATGACAGGCCATTTGAGGAAGAAGAAATTATAAGGGAAAGAAAATTTAAATGTTTTGAAGAAATCAAAGCAGTCAATGGAGCTCTTTCAAGCGTTTACATGGATAAACTTGGGATAGATAAATCTTTTTTTAGCATAGATGGAGCAAAACAACTGATAAAAGGATTTTTAGAAAATGGTTATAAAGGTGAAATTGAAGCTGTAAAAAGAACGCAACCTGAAGAAAATCTTAATAATATTTGTGAGAGATTCAAAATATCTCATTTTTCAGGTTTTATATTAATTGACTGGCTTGGGTGTTTTGATGGAAAAAAAGAGAACTTAGAAGAGCTAATTGAAAAGCTGGAAAAGGCAGGCATTAAAAGGCAAGTACCTTTACTTTCTTAGTTTTTCTTTCACAGAAAATATTAAATATGAGGATAAAAAAGTTTACTTATGGAAAATTATGATGTTATATTAGTTTTTCCCAAGCTTTGGGAAAAAGAATTTAATCCACCTAACCAGCCACCTTACGGTTTATTGATGATTGGAGATATGCTTCTTAAAAAAGGATTTAATGTTTTTGTTCATGATGAAAGGCTTGAAAGCTTGGGAATTAAAAGCAGAAGGGAATTAATTAATGCTGTAAAACAAAGCTCACCTTTATTTTTCGGAATAAGCTCTCAGTCTGGACCAATGATTGAGAATGGACTAATTGATTCAAAATTTTTCAAGCAAGAGTGTCCTGGTGTACCTGTTGTATGGGGTGGAGTGCATCCAACTTTGATGCCTGAACAGACAATCAAACATCCTTTAGTTGATGCTGTTATAAAAGGAGAAGGAGAGCTGCCTGCTTTAGGACTTGCTGAAAATTTAAAAAAAGGAAACAGGGATTTTTCTGAAATTGACGGACTATATTGGAAGAAGCCTTTTGATAAAAGCCTTCAGGGAAAAGCTCTTGAAAAAAACTTCAGTAAAACTATGGAAAATGATGAACAAAAGATTATTGTAAACAAGCCTTGCTTTGGTGTAAAAGATTTAGATGAAATTGACATGAGGTGGGATTTAGTAAATCACAATGATTACATAAGAAATATTGACGGGAAAAAATGGCTTGGATTAATAACAAGCAGGGGATGCCCTTTCAGATGCGGCTTTTGCTACAATATTTCATTTTTTGGAATGAGCAAATTCAGGGGATGGAGTCCTGAAAAAACTATTGAAGAGATGAAAAAAGTGCTTGAATGGGGTGTTAATTTCATTAATTTAGATGATGATTATATCTTTGGAGATCCTTTAAGAATGTGGAAGATATTGGACTTAAAAAAAGAGGCTGGCCTTGATTTTAGCTGGAAAGCGCCAATAAGGGGACATTTGCTCAGGGATAAATTAACAAAAAAAATAAAAGATGGCGGGTGCGAAAGTGTTTCTATTGGTGCTGAGAGCGGAAGCGACAAAGTTCTTAACTTAATGACAAAAGATTCTGGCGCAGATGCTTACTACATGGCTGCAAAGAATTTGAAGAAATATAATCTTAATGGGCATTTCAGCTGGATTTTGGGCTATCCTGGGGAAACTCTTGAAGATGTTTACAAGACTTTGAATGTCATAAAAGATTTAGAAGAAATTAACCCGAACACAGAGCATGTTGTAAATATTTTTGCGCCTTATCCTGGGACACCAAGCTATGAACAGGCAATTGAAAAGGGTTTCAAGCCACCAGAGTCTTTGGAAGGCTGGACTGATAATTTTAGGGAAAGCTGCAACGAACTTGCCTACATAAATGATGAAAGCAGAAAAGTAATGGAGACAATAAGATGGGCAAGAATATTCTGCACTATGTACAAGAAAAGAAGGTATTATGCTGGATGGATAAAGCCTGCTGTTTATTTTTTAGGCGCTATTTCTAATATAAGATGGAATTATAATATTTATAATGTTCCAATAGAGCAGCAAGCTGTTTCTCTTGGAAGAAAAGCTTTAAAAAGAATGATGCAGAACAGGAACAGAGATTTAGAAGAATAAGGGTTGCACCCTTATCAACCTGCACGAAAAATCAACCTGCACGAAAACTATGAGGGAGAAGATTATTACTGTTAGTAATGGAAAGACTGGACATAGATTAAAAAAGTTAAGGGAACATAATATGTTTTTCTGCATTACTTGCGGCGAAGTTATAAAAAATGACGGAAACTTACTAGAAGGAAATGAGTTTCATGGTGTTGAATAACAACAAAACATATAAATTACTTTTTCTTAAAAATTTAAATGACATCCCTAAGTGAAAAAATTTATTTTACAGTGGGAATAATAACTCTGGCTAGCGGTATTTATTTATACAATCCTTTCAATTTAATTGAGCCAAAACATGAAGAAGAGGGTTCACTAGAAAAACTTTCAAATAGTGAGACTTTATATAAATTTTATGGTGGTTTTTTAATTGGGACTGGCGCTGCTGTTTTAGCTTCTACTCAAATCTCGATGAAAAGCAAACATGATTATTTAGGCAGGCCAAAAAAGAAATAATTATCTTCTTTTTATCAGAAGCAAGTTATTATTTTTTACAATAAATGATTTTAGAGCTATCCTAAAATTTTTCATTTTTAATAGCTAACAAAATCTGCAGACTTTATCGCTTTTCACGACTTTTTTCTTTTTAGCAGATACTTTGCTTTTTGAAGGCTTTTTTTGTTTTTGCATAGAAATCTTAAAATGTTTTTTGTTTATAATATTTTTGCTTTTAGCCTAAATTGAGAAAGTTATTTAAAGAATTATTTAAATTAGTATTATAACTATATTAGGGAAAAAGAATGGTAAAATTAGAGATAAAGCAATGGACAAAAGAATTAGAAAAACCAATATATGAACTATGGAAAAAAGAAAGAATATACAAATTTAATAAAAATACTAAAAAGAAGATTTATTCAATAGATACGCCTCCGCCTTATATTAATACTCCAGTACATATTGGACAAGCTACAACTTATGTTCTTATGGATATGTTTGCTCGTTTTAGAAGAATGATTGGGCAAGAAGTTTTATTTCCTTTGGGGTTGGATAAAAATGGATTGCCTATAGAGATAGCAACTGAAAAAAAGTTTAATATAAAATTAACAGAAACACCCAGGGAAAAATTTTTAGAATTATGTAAAAAATTATTAGATGAAGCTGGGTCAGCAACTATAGAGTCATTCTTAAGGTTAGGCATTAGTTTTAATTCTTTTGAAAAAGGTGAAAAAGCTGGAGAAATATATGAAACAGATTCAGAAAATTATAGGGCCTTAACTCAAAGTACGTTTATTGATTTATGGAGTAAGGGCTTAATTTATGAAGATGAAAGGATAAATAATTGGGATCCAAAATTACAAACAACATTGGCAGATTCAGAAATAAATTATGAGGATATTCCAACATTATTTAATGAAATAAAATTCAAAGTTAAAGAAACTAATGAAGAAATAATAATAGGTACTACAAGACCTGAGCTTATTTGTACTTGTGCTACATTAATTTATAATCCTAAAGACAAAAGATATATTCATTTAAAAAATAAAACTGCTATTACCCCAATTTATAATAAAGAAATTAAAATCGTCCCTCATCCTCTAGCACAGATAGATAAGGGAACTGGTTTAGTTATGATGTGTTCTGCCGGTGATTTATCTGATATAAGATTTTTCAGAGAAATGAATTTAGATCCTATTATAGCAATTGAAAAAGATGGAAGAATGAATCATCATTCTGGGTTTTTAAAAGGTTTAAAAGTTAAAGAAGCAAGGGGAAAAATAATTGAAGAATTAAGAAATAAGAACTTGCTGATAAAACAGACCAGTATTTCTCATAGAACCCCCATTTCAGAACGCAGCGGGGTAGAAATTGAATTTATTTCGATGAAAGAGTTTTATATAAAACAATTAGATTTTAAAGATAAAATGAAAGAAATTGCTAACCAAGTTAATTTCTTTTCTCCAGAATCCAGAAATATTTTATTAAATTGGATAGAATCAATATCTATAGACTGGCCTATTTCAAGAAGAAGGTATTATGCCACAGAAATCCCTTTATGGTATTGTCAAAATTGTTCTGAAGTTATCCTCCCCCAGAAAGGTAAGTACTATCAACCATGGAAATCAAACCCACCAGTAAAAGAATGTCCTAAATGTAAGTCTAAAAAATTCATTGGTGAACAAAGGGTTTTTGACACTTGGTTTGATTCTTCAATCTCTCCTTTATATATTTTAATGTACGAAAGAGATAATGATTTTTTTAAAAAATCATTCCCTTGCATATTAAGACCTTCTGGAAAAGAAATAGTAAGAACGTGGGGATATTATACTCTTTTACGTTGCTATCAACTAACTAACAAAGCAATCTTCAAAGACTATTGGGTTAATTATCATATAGTAGACGAAAGTGGACGCAAAATGTCAAAGTCTTTAGGCAATGTAATTGATCCAAAAATAATTCTTGATAAATTCGGAGCAGAACCTTTTAGATTATGGGCAGTAATAGAGGGAAATTTAGATAAAACAGACTTTAGATGTTCATTAGAAAGAATTGAAGGGGCAAGTAAGACAATTACAAAATTACTTAATGTATCAAAATTTATTTTTATTTTTAATGAGGTTAAAAAACCTAAGAAATTAGAAAATTTAGATCTTTTAATAATAAATGAATTGAATAATATAATTAAGTTCGCCAGAAATAGCTATGAAAAATATGATTTTCATAACCCGGCAATAAAATTAAAAATTTTCTTATGGGATCTCTTTGCATCTCATTATATGGAACTAGTAAAAGCCCGTGCTTATAATCAAGATAAAAAATTCACAAAAGAACAGCAGGATTCAGCCATATTCACGTTATATCATTGTTTAGATAAAATATTAAAGCTTCTAGCACCAATAAATCCATTTATAACTTATAAAATATATAAAGTTTGGAAGAATAAAGATATTCATTTAGAAAAATTTCCAAAGATTGAGAAAGTAAAAAAAATTGATTTTAATTTTGATGAGATTATGGAATTAAATAGCCAGATTTGGAATTGCAAAAAAACAAATAATCAACCATTAAATGCTGAAATAATAAAAGCAACAATTCCAAGAAAATTCAAGATATTGGAAAAAGATTTAGTAAGAGCTCATAAAATAAAAGAAGTAAATTTTGGTAAAAAGCTAGAAATTTGTATATAAAATGAAAAAAAATAAATCGGTTTCTAAGCTAAAACAAGAAGAAATTGCTCAGAGACAAATGAAAAAAATGGAGAAAGGATTTCATATGGGAAAAATTCTAATTGAAAACAGAAACGAAATATATGATGATTACTTGAAAAAGAAATTTAAAAAATAAAATGAATATAAAAGAAAAACAAAAGCTAAAGAAATTTGTAATTTTTCTAATGGGAGTAAGGGGAAGGCATACTGAATTAGTTACAGTTTACATTCCTTCTGGATATGATCTTAACAAAGTAATCAACCATCTTCAGCAAGAGCAAGGAACTGCTTCGAACATAAAGGATGCAAGAACAAGGGCAAATGTCATTGACAGCCTTGAAAAAATGGTCAGGCATTTAAGATTATTTAAAAGAACCCCTGACAACGGCCTTGCTGTTTTCGCTGGCAATGTTTCCCAGGCTGACAACAAGATTGACATACAGGTTTTTAGCATTGAACCTCCTGAACAATTAAAGGTAAGAATATACAGGTGCGACCAGACCTTTTACATTGACTTATTGAAGGATATGATGGAGCACAGTGACATATATGGGCTAATTGTCATGGATAAAAGAGAGGCTGCAGTGGGATTTTTGAAAGGAACAAGCATCAAGATGTTACATCACTTGACTTCTGGAGTGCCTGGAAAAACGCGTGCCGGGGGACAATGTAA
Source organism: Candidatus Woesearchaeota archaeon (assembly GCA_016185635.1). Taxonomy (GTDB): domain Archaea; phylum Nanobdellota; class Nanobdellia; order SCGC-AAA011-G17; family JACPIM01; genus JACPNF01. The sequence goes on along the minus strand of JACPNF010000041.1, from coordinate 10,263 downwards.
TGCCTTCGGAACTTTAGTGCAATCTTCTACAGGAAATATTCTAAAAATTGAAGAGGTTCATAATCCAATAATTACTAAAAGTGTGAATATTAAAAATTATACCCTTGAAAATTCCAAGATTATAGATAAATGGTATGTAAAGAAGAATAAAGTATACAAAATTACCACTAAATATCCCCAGCTCATGATAGAAAGCTCAAAGGATCATTTATTTTTGGTTGCAACAGAAGAAGGCATCATTGAAAAAGCAGCAGAAGAATTAAATGAAAATGATACTCTAATAATGCCGGAAAGAATTGATATTGAAGGTAAAATACAAAAATTAAATTCAAAACAATATTATAATTCTTTTATTATAAATAAGGAAGGGCAAAAGTTATTAATTAGGAAAAGAAGATTTATTGGTTTACTACAGCGTCAACTTGCTAAAAAAATCGGTTTAACTCAAACAGCAATATCTTTTGTAGAAATAGGGAAAAGAAAGCTTGATCATGAATTTGCACAATTTTTAGGATATTTTATTGGGGACGGTTGCAGTGAAAAAGATAGGATAACTTTTTTTGAGCAAAGGAAAGAAGTTGCTATTAAATATAAAAATAAATTTGATAAATATCTTAATTTAAATTCTAGTTACAAGTTCAGAGAAAGTAAGAATTATCATCAATTAAGATTCACAAGCAGACCTTTAGTAAGATTGATTATAGGGGAATTTCCAGAGATTAAAAAGGCTTTAGATACAGAAGTACCTAAGAAGATATTAGAATCGAAAAATAATATTATTGCTTCTTTCCTGAGGGGGGTATTTGATGCTGATGGGTATGTTAGCAAAAGAGATTCTTTGGGGATAGGGTTAAATAATAAAATATTAGTTGGGCAACTACAATTATTATTATTACGTTTTAGTATTCTCTCATCTTTTCAAGAATATGACAATAAAAACAATCCTTATTCTGATAACCCTATTTTTAAATTAAAAATAGGTGAGAAAGAATCTATTGAAAATTATAAAAAATATATTGGTTTTACATCTGAAGAAAAAACCAATGATTTGATTAAATTAATTAATAAAAAAAATAATATGAGCAGAGTAAGAAGACTTATTATATCTGGTAAAAATATTCGAAAAATTATAGAAGAAGCTGGATATAATATCCAACTATTTCCGAAAGTTTCTAATTTTTTTAGAGATGAAAGAATGATGAGTAAAAAAGTGTTCTATAACTCAGTTTTAAATGTAATAAAAAATAAAGATAAAAAATTATATACAAAATTATATGAAATTTATAATAAGAATATACTGCCGGTAAAAATAAGCAAAATAGAGGTGTCTCATAAACCAACTAAGATGGTTGATATATCTACTCAAAGCGGAAATTTTATTGCAAATGGATTAATAGTCCATAATTCATCAAATCGTTTCGCTAGGTTAAGGGACGAGGCTGCAAAAGAATTTTACAACAGAATAAGCGAGATCGCGCAAAAGGAATTTATTGGAAAAAAAGAACTTAAAGGAATTTTAGTGGGCGGGCCAGGACATACAAAAGAAGAATTTATAGAATATTTGAATAATGAACTAAGGCAGAAAATAATTGCAATGAAAGACTTAACTTATACTGATGAGAGCGGATTATATGACCTTGTTGAAAGAAGTGCTGATGTATTAGCACAAGAAGCTGTTATAGAAGAAAAGAAAATAATGAACAGATTTTTTACAATGCTTGCCACAGAACAGAATAAAACTGCTTATGGAATTGTTGAAGTTAAAAAAGCTTTAGAGATTGGAGCTGTTGATATTTTGCTGGTAAGCGAAGATTATGATGAAAAAGAGCTAGAGGAAATTGAAAAAATGTGCGAGAAAACAGGAACAAAACTGCAATTAATTTCTTTGGATACTGTAGAAGGAAAACAACTTAAAGATTTAGGACGAATTGCTGCAATTTTAAGGTATGAAATTTATTAGGATAGAATATTTTATAAATAAATTATGTATAATTTTCTCAAAATGAAAGATTTCAAGGATTTAGAGTTTTTACTATATACGATTGATCCTTTTATGGATGAACTTGCAGAAGGTTTTACAAGGCAGTATGGACTAAATGAATCTATCTTTGGAAGTCTAAATGACTTAGCGAAGGAGGCTTATTTAAGCCTTGCAAGACAAAGATTAATTAATCAGATAAATCAAAAATTAGACATTATAAAGAAAAAAAGAGAGAAAAAGGATGTTATTGAAATACATGTTCCTAAAAAAGAAAATGAAACGAAAGAATTAAGCCCGGATTTTTCTAGATTTAGCAAGGAACAATTAACTTCTTTTTTATATGACGGCAGGATTGATGAACTTTCTTCCTTCGCGATTCTCGGCATTGATGTAAAAATAACTCCTGACAATGAAGTAAAAATTATAGAAGTGAACGGAGCAAATATGGGGATGGCTGGTTTTGTTGAAGCATGCGCTGAATATGATAATCTTGGAAAATTAAGAATAGATGATGATTCTGGACTATGGAAGATAACTGAAGAAGGAATATTAATCAATCCTTATTTCAGATATTTATGCGATCATTTATGCGAGTATGGGCTTGCTTCTCTTTCATATACTTATAAACTACTTGGAAATTCCGGGGTATATTCTAGAAATATTGCCAGCGCGATAAACTACAAACTTGATATATTTGACTCTTTTGCTGAAGAAGAAAAATTAAATCTTTTCAAATGGTTTTTAAGCAATGATTTTGAAAATGATTTTTTAAAAGAAGCAGCAGCAAAATGGGGCCTGATGTATAATGATATTGCTATAAAACTTTCAAGAACTGAAAGGATACTAAGCAATAAACTTTTAACAGATATATTTTTTGAGAATATAAGGAACGTGAAGCCAAAAACTTATCCTTATACTGAAGAAAGATATAGGGAACTAATTGAAAAAGAAAAACCAAAATATGTTGTTGTCAAGCCAAATTATGGCTTTTGCGGTAATGAAATGAGAATTATCGACCCAAAAACAGCTTCTTTACCTGAACTTGATTTTAAAAGATCTTTTGCAGCTGAATCTTTTGCTGAATCAAAACCTATCCTGTCTTTGCATGATGGAAAATATCATGATGGCTGCATGAGATATGTCACTGTTGCAGAAGAAAACAAGCAAGGAAATATAAAACTTTATCATTTTGGAGGTTACTGGAGACTTTGTCCAAAGGAGATATCTAAGGGCATTGACATGGATGCAATGAGAGCAAATTTAGCAAAGAAGGCAGTGCCCCTAAGAGTTGATGATGAAGACCTGCAGTTAGTTAAAGAAACTATAGATGAAAATATCCCTATGTTTTACAGAGAATTAACAGGCAGGATAAACTGATTTTTACATTAAATAGCTTATCTAATGAGCCATTTTTCTCTTTCTATGATAATGTAGTGTTGTTATCCCATTTCTTTTTTTATTTCCTTTTTCCAGACCCAGGAGAATAAAACTACCTATGAAGGACATTAAGCCTACAAACATAAATGTATAAGTAAAGCCGATAAATTGAGCAATAGCTCCGCCAATTGCTGCAGCAACTGCAACTCCAAGGCTAACTAAAGTAGAATATAAACTCCATTCAAAGCTTTCATTTTTTTTGTCAAGATTTGTGCTCCATAAACCAAGCCAAGTAGGAAAGGAAAGGCCTGCGCCTATTCCATACAATATCTGCGCCAAGTAAATCATTTTTATATGACTTGAATAAATGTAAATAAATGGCACTATTGATATAAATATTGAACCCAGGATTACCCATTTTGTTTTATCACTTTCTTTATCAATGTACTTGGAAAATGGCAGCTGGACCATGCTTTTTACAAGAAGAAATATTGTGCTTGCGAGGCTTGCTGTGAAGACTGTACCCCCAATTAAATTTTCCTTAATGAATATAGCTAAGATTGGGTCTATCAGACCAAAACCTGTTACTACAAATACATCAGAAATCATCAATAACTTAATAGTTCTGTTCATAATCCTACCTTATTTTTTAAATTTATAAATTCTCTTAATCTAAAAATCAGGTTGATAACAAAGTTTAAAAATTACTGATTACTGTCTTAGAATTATGGAGCTAAAAAATAAAGTAGAAGCTGTACTATTTACAATAGGTAAATTCATCTCCATAGAAGACCTTGGAAAATACTGTGAAGTAGGTAGTATTGGCTTAATTAAAGAAGCTTTAGAAGAGCTAAAAAAAGATTATTTGGCTAAGAACTGCTCTCTTGAAATACAGGAACATGAAGGCAAGGTAAAATTAAACATCAAAAAAGAATACGGCTATTTAACTAACAAGTTATTAAGCAATACAGAGCTGGACAGCCCAACTACAAAAACTCTTGCAGTAATTGCCTACAAGCAGCCTTTAATGCAGAGCGAAGTCATAAAAATGAGGGGAAACAAAGCATATGACCATATAAAAGCATTAAGAGAAAGCAACCTGATTACATCTGATAAAAGCGGAAGAACAAGAGTATTAAAATTAACAAATAATTTCTATGAATATTTTGACATTGCAAAAGAAGACACTGAAAAACTAAAAGATTTTGTAAATTCAAAGGGGCTGCAGAAAATGTTTGACGAGAATAAAAAATAAGCTTATTTTTTCCAGCCATTAAACCTGTAATTGAAAATATCTTTTTTTACACTTCCTATAAACATTGTATACAGACCTATCAACAATATTTTTACTCCAGTATTTAATCTTCCATATTTTTCAAATCTTCTGACAGATGTTTTTATATTTACTGACGTTAATAAGTGTATTTCTGAAAACTTTTTTATTTTTCTTGCATAATCAAAATCTTCACCTACTAAAATATTTTCATCAAAACCATTTACTTTTTCATGCATTGATTTTAAACAGAAGATGCAGCAGCCATTTAATCCAACTTTTTTGTGCAAAGCTTTCATATATATCCTGAAAAAATAGAAGAATAATCTGTCCACAATTTTTTTGCTATCAGGATATAATAAAGAGCCGGCAATTTTTATATCTTTATCTTTTATTTCATTTAATGCACTTTCTATAAATTTGTTATCAAAAATTGTATCTGCATCTAAAAACAATATATTTTCATTTTTTGCATTTTTTACACCTAAATTTCTTTGATATGAAACATTCTTTTTATCAGAATTTATAATTCTTAAATCAAGAAATTCTTTATATTTTTCTGCTATAGTTTTTGTATTGTCCTCTGAGGAATCTACCAATACAACTTCAAAATCATTGAAGGTCTGATTTTTCAAGCAATCAAGAATGATTTCTATATATTTTTCTTCATTGTAAATAGGTATTATTACTGACAGCATTTTTTTAAGACCACCATTTTTATTTAAATATTTTTATAGTATTAAGAAACATTTAAAAAAACTCCTGAAATAATCTCTTTATGGAAAAGTATGATACAGTTATAGTTGGAGGGGGTTTTTGCGGAGCTTTATGTGCGAAGATTCTTGAAAGAAAATCCAGCTTAAGCATAGCTCTTATAGACAAAAAGCCTTATTTTGAGTTCATACCTGCAATCCCAAAAGTTGTAATTAATAAGAACTACAGCAAAAAGATAAAAGCCCCATTTATTGAAATTTTAAGAAAAACCAAGTTTATTCTTGATGAAGTTACAAAAATAACAAAAGATACAATTTACACCAGAAGTAGGACAATAAAATTCAAATATTTAATTATCTGCACTGGAACAGAATACCCAATTAAATTAAAAAACAAGAAAAATGTGCATACTTTAAAGTTCAGCAATGAAGGAGAAGCTATAAACAAAGACCTTGAAAAATTTAATGATGTTCTAATAGTTGGAGGAGGGATAGTTGGGAGCGAGATAGCTGGAGAATTAGCTACACAAACTAACAAGAAAGTAACAATGCTCCACAGCAGAGACAGATTAATTAACAGGAATCCTGAAAAAGCCTCACAGTATGTTCTTGATTTCTTAACAAAAAAAGGAGTTACTGTTTATTTTAATGAAAAAGTTACTGAACATACTGAAAACACTTTAAAAACTAACAAAGGACATGTATATGAAGGTCATATTGTTATATGGTGCACTGGAATAACTTTTAAAGTTCCATTTTTGGATAAAAAATATTTTTCTTTGAGCATTGAAGAAGATGGGCATGTAAAAGTCAACCAATATTTACAGGTAAATAATTATGAGAACATATTTGCAGGCGGAGATATAATAAATACAAAAGAGGAAAAGACAGCACAAAATGCTGACAGGCATGCCAAGACAATAGCCTATAATATTTTGCATCTTGAGTCTAAAAAAAGACTTAAAAAATATAAACCCAGGACAGGGCCTTTAGTCATAAGCTTAGGTCCATGGAAAGGACTGTTTGTTGCTGGAAATTTTGTAATTACAGGATTAATTCCAGGCTTAATGAAACATTTAATAGAGATGGCAGTTATGTTCAGAATGAAAAATTTATAGAAACTTATTTAAATGTTTTTAATTAATTTTATCAAATGGAAAACAAGACAGCAATATTTTTTATTGTATTAATTATACTTTCAAATATTTCAATTGCCGAGGAAACTATAAATACAAAAGTCTTGTTAAATTCTATAAATGACCTTAAGAAATATGAAGGAAAAGAACTTCCAGGATTATTGGCTTTTTTATTTGGAAGCAAAGTTATAGAAATCAGCATCTTAATGAACGACAGAACTACTGAATATATTACTATTGAAGTTAGCGGAAGCATGATAAAAAAAATCTGCAGATGCAGAGGAACGCCTAATATTTTAATAAATATAAGCGAGAACATATTAGACCAGATATTAAAATCTGAAAACCCCCTTTTAGCTCTCTTGGGTTTTTATAAAGGCGGGCATATAGGTCTAAATGCAATTGGTTTTGGAACAAAAATAAAACTATTTCTGTTTAAGATATTTGTAAGGATAGGATTACTTGTGCAATCAAAAATTGAAATAAAAGAAACTGCTGGAAGCTTTAAATGTCCATTATCCTGTCCTACTGGGATTACTAATACTGATTTTGGGCAAGCAATAACCTGCAAAGTAAAAGAAGAACTGCAAGACAGGGAATTTAGCGGAAGCTGCAGCGGAACTTATGAAAACAGCCCTAGAGAGTTCAGGCAATGCAGCTGCGAGGCTGTCAGGGTTACTTCTAATCCATGCCCAAGTGACTGTACTTTGTCAAATGGAGATCTCTGTGTTTTAACAGGTACTATTGGGGCTAAAAATATAGGAAAGAGCAATGTAGCTTGTGTAGGGCAGACAAAATGGAGAGAAGGAAAGCCTAATATAATGTCTTGCTTATGTTCTTGATTTGAACAAGTTTAAAAACTTAATTACCTTATTATAGTTATGACAAACTTAGAAGATACATTAAACCAGTATCTGGAAACTCCTGAGGAGTATGATCCTACTTTAAAAGGAATCTATCTTGAAAGATTATTTGAAGAAAAATTGAGTTTTCCAATATTAATAGAACTAATCTTAATAGGCAGGTCTAATTCTGACAGCAGACTAATTTATAGGGTAGAAGAAGAACTGCTAAGCAATGCAAGCACTTTTTCTGACTATAAAAGATTATACTTCGGTATCAGGCAAGCTCCATCTTTTTATGATAATAATTTTATTTCACAAGTAGAAGGTAGGCTAATTGATTCAGCTGATAGTTTCATTAAAATTCTTAATATTTATTACCCGACCAGAATGAGGGGTACTTTTGGATTTTTGCTTAAGATTACAGACAAACTATTAGAGTATGCTAATACCTTTTTTGAGTTAAGTTCTGTCTATAAAGCAGCAGTTTTGTCAGATGATAAAACTCTTGAGGAGAAATCAAAAGAATTAATACTTAAAACTGCTACATTTTCTGAATTAGGTAAATTTGCTAACCTGTCTAAGCGCCTTGGCAAAAAGCTTTATTGGGAGATAACAAAGGAAAGAATCAAAAGAATTCCTGTTATTGGCAATATCTTTAAGGGAGCAGCGTAAGTATCCAAAGCCTAAAATCCAATAATCTTTATAAATATATTAATACTATCTTGTTTTTATGGATTTTATAACTATCATATACTTAGTTTTCATATTTTTATCACTGTATGTGAGTTTCTTATTCTTATTATTATACTTCAAAAACAAGCAAGACTTGTATAACTATGAGTTAATCAAAGATTTACCAACAATAAGTGTTTTAATTCCAGCTTACAATGAAGAAAGAAACATAAGAGAAACTATTGAGGCTGTAAAAAATGTTGATTATCCAGGAGAACTGCTTGAAATTATAGTTATAAATGACGGAAGCAAAGACAATACCTATGATCTCATAAAAAACATTGAAGGCATTAAGATCATAAACAAAGAAAATACTGGCAAAGCTGACTCATTAAACCAGGCATTAAAGATTGCAAAAGGAGAAATCCTAGCTGTCAATGACTCTGATTCTTTCCCAGAAAAGGATTCTTTTATTAAGATGGTTTATTATTTTAAGGATGAAAGTGTTGGAGCTGTTACCTCAACTGTTTTGGTAAAAAATAAGAATAGCCTTCTTGAGAAATTGCAGGCAATAGAATATGCAATGATAGCTTATGCAAGAAAACTGCTTGAATATCTGGACAGCGTTTTTGTTACTCCTGGGGCTTTAAGCATGTACAGGAAAAAAGCACTTATTGAAATTAACGGCTTTGACAAGAATAACATAACAGAAGATATTGAGGTAGCGTGGCATCTGCTAAGCAAGTTGTATATTATAAAGATGTGCGTAGCTGCAAAAACTTATACAGTTGTCCCAAATAGAATCAAATACTGGTGGAAGCAAAGATTGAGGTGGGACATCGGAGGATTTCAAACATTAAACAAATATAAGCATACTTTATTCAGAAAGAAGTACAGATCTCTGGGAATATTTGTGGCTCCTTTTTTTGGGAGTTATATACTCTTAAGCTTTATTGGGTTTTTTGTATTTTTAGTGGTTTTTTTAAGGAAAGCTTTTATCAATTACTTATTTTTTTATACATCATTATTAAACAATTCTAAAATACTAAGGATGGATATCTTGAATTTATATCCTACTGTCTTTACTTTTTTTGGTATTCTGCTGCTTGTTATTTTTCTAGTTTTTTGCACTATTGGGTTGAGGACAATTGACAAAACAAGGTTGAAAAACAAAAAAGATATTTTTGTCTATTTAATGTTTTATGTAGTTTTGACTCCTTTAATCCTTATTCATTCAGTATACAGAATAATAATCGGAAAAATACAATGGTAATGCAAAAAGATGTATTTTGGAAAGCAGGGATATTTACCTTAATTGTTTTTATTAGCGGTGTTTTATTAGGATATTTTTTAGAAAACAGCAGAATTGATGAAATAAGAGAAGAGTACAGAACTGTGGAAAGCCAGTGGGCTGACGTAAAAATACAAAGCTCTTTTTACAGGCTTGTTGGAGCAGAATTCTGCGATGAATCTATAAAAGAAAATCTGGCTTTTGCAGACAGGGTTTATGAAGAGGGCCTAAAATTAGAAAAATATGAAGAAGCAAGTAAATTAAGCAATGAAATAGTATATGAAAAACAAAAATATGTCCTATTAAAACTGGAATTCTGGCTAAACAGCGTTTATTTAAAAGAAAAATGCAGTTCAGATTATACCAACCTTATTTATTTTTATGCACAGAAACCTGACTTAAGACAGAAAGCAGACCAAGAAACACAGTCATTAATATTAAGAGACTTGAAAAACAAATACGGCTCTAATCTTATGTTAATACCCTTGCCTATAGACATTAATATTGCCACAATAAATATCCTTAAAAAAAATTATAATGTAACTAATGTTCCAACTTTACTTATAAATGAAAAAATCAAGCTTGCAGGAGTATACAGCATTAAGGAAATTGAAAAGGAGATGAAAAATGCAATGTGACTTATGCGGAAGCCGGACAGAACTATATCAAGCTGTCGTAGAGGGAAGCATTGTTGATGTATGCAGGAACTGCCTAAGGTTCGGAAAACAGCTGGAAAAGAAAGACAGCTTTGATGTAGATAAATTAATAAAAATTAATAAAAAATTAAAAGAAGAAAATTTAAGCTTTTTAAGAAATGACTATAATATATTGTTAAGAGAGAAAAGAGAAAAATTAAACCTGACGCAGGAAGAACTGGCAAAAAAACTGAATGAAAAAATTTCTGTTATCCAGAAACTGGAAACCAAGAGCATGACTCCAAATGACAAACTTGTAAAAAAACTTGAAGATTTTTTT
>JACPNF010000024.1 GCA_016185635.1 Candidatus Woesearchaeota archaeon | reverse complement strand
AGAAAGGTTTCAAAAAAAATGCTTATTCTTTTTATTGCAATAACCAGCCCGACATTAGCTTCTGGCTTTGAAATTGCAAGCAAGCCTAAAAAACCATGGGCAACAAATAGCAAAGATGAAGGTATGGTCCACCAGCCAATTGTTTTTATTCCATTCTTGACTCCTTGTATGCCGTCATATATAATTGAAAGAATAAAAAATAAAATAAATGCATTTAATCCATAGATTAAAAAAGCATAAGTATAAGGGTTTATTCCAAATCCCTTGACTGGGTTTACAATATACCTTGTTAATACTGCCCCTATCCCATAAAGCAATATTGCAAACAGGCTATAATGAATATATTTTGATTTAACAGCATCTTTTATTGGCTGCAAAAAACTGAAACTATCTCTTTTTATTTCTATTAAATAACCGCCAAATATTATAAGAACTAAACCCCAGGTCTGAAGATAGGTAATCCCCTCTTTCAGGAATAAAAAAGATAACAAAACTATAAATCCTGGTTCAAAACCCATTAAAGGTGAAGCAACAGAAATTTCCAGATGCCTGAAAGCCTTGAACAAAAATATCAGGGCAACAGAATCTATTAAAGCTACTAAGAAAATTAGATATAAGATCTTGTAGTTAAAATTAAAATCAGCCTTGAACAAAAATGCAAAAGCAAATAAAAAATTAAACAAGGCAGTTACAGTTACAAACTCCATTGCATGTTCTTTGTAAAGAATTTTTTTGTGCACTAACGTTGAAAAAGTAGAAAAAACAGCAGCATACAAGGCAAGCATGTACCATTCAGCCAATTATATCACATCCATTTCCCAAGCCCAGTTTGCTCTTGTTTTTTATTGCTTTCCATTAATCTGCTTATAACATTGTCAACCCTTTCTTCATTGAATTCATGCTTGTCTACCAATAAGTTCTTTATTTTCTTGGCATTTATACTTTCCCATTTTATCTTATATTTCTTCAGTACATCCATGTTCTCAAATAACTCATAAATTTCTTTCCAGTCAAAATCTGCATTTAGTTCCTTGAACATGTTATCATAATCATTTTTTTCTTTTATTAATTTCAATGCTTTTTTTGGCCCTATTCCCTTAATGCCTTCTTTATTATAATCTGTGCCTACTAAAATTGCCAGAATAATAAACTGTTTTTGGTTTATTCCCAATCTTTTTAATGTATCATTTAAGTCAATCACTTCTGGATTTATTTTGATAGTTCCTCCAGAAGATAATTTTCTTCTCTGGCTTAAGGTTAAATTCGTTACTGTTCTCTTAGCCCCATGCAGCAAAGGATCAACATCGCTTGTTCCGCAGGCCCATACATCATTATTTTTAGACAGAAAAGCCATCTGGCTATCTGCTTCACTTGGTGCTTGAATAACTGGTAATCCCATTGCTTCCATTAGTTCCTTGCTTTCATTTATCATATCCTTGTCTAAAAAAGAAGTCTGCTTGGCATATAATCCCATCAATTTTTCATCTCCTTCTTCATAAGCCTCTTCAAATTTTTCTTTAGCTTCTTTTTTCTTTTCTTTTCTGTCTTCAGAAGTTCCTTTTTTAAGCAAAGGCATTTCTCCATCCAAAACAATAACTAACTTAATATTTTTGGAAATTAAGTTTGAGAACCTTGTCCATATCCCCATCAAGTGTGAAGTCACATTTCCTTTGGAATCCATTAGCAAAGTTCCGTCAGGCTGCCTTATAGAAGACAAAAACTGGTAAGCTGAATTGCTGAAATCTACAGCAATTGATTTTCCACTTAATTCCTCAAAAGTAATAGGTTTTTTCTCAAGTATGCTTGTTAATTTTACACCCATATAAATTATAAAGAAAAAGAGATATATAAAATTAATTAATCTTAATGCAAAGAGCTTCTGACCAAGAGTTTGAATAACATGACTGAGCTACCTCTTTGGTACAAGGACCCAATATATTTTCTTGCCATCCTTTGTACATACAAAATCTTTGATCTCCCCACCCAGTAGAGGTGGTACAGCTATTGAAACATGAAGTACATGTATTAGAAAGCCAATTTCTTGATAAAAAACTAAATCCACTAGGACAATTTACATTATTTCCCTTAACATATTTTATTTCTATATTTTCATTTGATGAAAGAAACCAGCCGCTCATTAAGTCTAAATTATTTATTGCTTCTTGAAGAGTTTCAGATTTTCCCTCGACATTTACTTGAACTTCTCCAGAACTATGGCCAAAAACCGAAGGAGTGCTTGTTCCAAAAGCATAAGCTCCCAAACCTAAAGCTAAAATGATAATTAAGATTAACAAGGAATAAACTAATTTGTTTGATATATTAAATTGAATTTTATGAGCCATTTTTCCTATCCTTATAAAATCTTATAACAAAAGACCTTTATATATTTTTCTCCGAAAAAAGCTAAATGTAGTACCCAAACCTTTATATTTATTATAATTTAGAGTAAAATCATGATATCTCAACCGAAGGACCAGAGAATAGGTGTTTTTGTAGATGTACAAAATCTTTATTATTCTGCAAAAAATATTTATAATTCTAAGATTAATTTTAAGGAATTATTAAAGATAGCAGTTGACGGAAGAAAACTAATAAGAGCCTTGGCTTATGTTATTAAAGCAGACGTCTTGGCAGAGAAAACTTTTTTTGATGCTTTGGAGCAGATAGGATACGAGATAAAATCAAAAGATCTTCAGGTTTTTTTCGGCGGTTTCAAAAAAGGAGACTGGGATGTAGGTATAGCAATGGATGCAATCGAAGTAGCCCCAAAAGTAGACACAGTAGTTATAGTATCAGGTGATGGAGATTTTTTACCTCTAGTAGAACACCTACAGAGAGCAATGGGATGCAGAGTTGAAGTCATAGCTTTTGGAAAAAGCGGAAGTTCAATGTTAAAAAAAGGAGCAGATAATTTTATTGATCTGGATGAAAGAACTAGGTACATATTGCTGAAAGACAAAAGAAGAAAAGCAGAGTAATTTTAGTTTTTGATAAAATTTTTATAATTTTTCCCGAGGCTTTTTTCTAAAAAGGCTCAAAGAGGTGTGATAGTGATATTAAATAAAGTATTGAATCATCCAGGAGGATTTTATGAATATAAACTGCATGATTTTAAATCAAATGAGTTTTGCACATCAAAATTCTCTTCATTAAAAGATTATTTGCATTTTGTTTTGAAAAATTGCCCGGATTCTTATTTCAGATCAGGTCCGAGAAGCTCAGCGTTGAAGTTTCAGCTGCCACAGATAACCCCAGTTAATATAAAAAATCATGATGTTTCTATTCTTGCAAAATATGGTCTTGAAATAAACAAGGAAAGGTATTCTGCAAATCATCCAAAAGTCCAGAATTTTATGCTTGAAAATGACAAGAATACTATTGCAATTGAAGTCCCTATATGGTTGAAAGAAAATGAATTAAGTTTATATGATGAAATTTTTAATTCGAAAGAGCCTTTGACAGGACACATTGATCTTCTTAGAATAGAAGGTGATAAGATATGGATTTGGGATTACAAGCCAAATGCATTAAAAGAAAGATATGCAAGCACCCAGGTTTATTTTTATGCCTTGATGATGAGCAAAAGAACTAATATAAATTTGGAAAATTTCAGGTGTGGATATTTTGATGACAAAGATTCATTTGTTTTCAGCCCTGAAAATATCCAGCTGACTAAAACAACCCAGGACCTTGTCCAATTTATAAGAAATTAATTCAAGCCTAGACTTTCCTTAACTGCAATATCAACTTTCTCAATTAAACTAAAGTCTAGTTTTCCTAATTTTTTTATAATT
>JACPNF010000031.1 GCA_016185635.1 Candidatus Woesearchaeota archaeon | reverse complement strand
ATCATCGACAAATTGCGAAGCAAAAATTGGCGAAGAGTTGTCGGCAGTATAATTTTCGTTTAGGGGGCACGCCCGTCAGAGTAGCATTCATCATCAAAGTCATCTACAAGAAGCTTGATCTCGAAAAACACTTACAAAAACCTAATTCTCGAATAAATACACAGACGAAACATGGTTAGAGGAAAGATGAAACCCTAACGCAATTGGAGAGAAGCATCATTGTTTCAACCCCCCATTCTCAGGGAAACTGCATTGGTGGTTTAAACGCCAAGCGCAGAGCATAATAAATGGCTTCAATTGATTCTTCCTCGCGATGACGAGGTTCATTTACTTTCCCTTTCACATCGTTAAAAAGATGTTCCAACTTTAAGCAATCGCCTTCTTTTCCGACTTGCCTATTGTTTATAGTCAGCCTATACTCATAACTACGTTCTTCTCCATAGTTTTCATCTGTATCAGGCACATAATGCACGAGTGTTTTCTCGATTACGACTTGGTACTTACCTATCTTAGCACTGTACCTTTCTTTGGGACGATTCACATAGCTTACGGGACCACTACCATATTGCCGAGCAGATTCTTGATAGTTTTTCCTTGATTATTTGGTCCAAATTTTTGCGTTTGTTCATGATCATTTTTGAAATCTCCATTTATTTATTTTCTACCCTGTAGGGAATATATCAGGGTATATTAATTTTTGTTGTTACTATAAACAACAACATTTATAAAGGAGTTGTTCCTTCTCACTTCTTCATGGTTGAACTGACTAAGAAACTTGAGGAAGCTGGACTCTGCGGCAAAGAAGCGGTAGTGTACGTTGCACTGTTGAAAGAAGGACCCATAAGCGGAGGAGACCTCGCAAAACGCCTTGGAATGGATCGAACTCACACGTATAACGTATTGAGCAATCTCGTGAACAAGGGCCTTGCAGGTCATATCGTTTTCGAAAATAAAAGACATTTCCAAGCCGCATCACCAAATAACCTTCTCAACCAAATACAACAAAAGGAACAAGTAATTAAAACGACCCTTCCCGAACTGATAAAACTCGAAAAAATCCAATCTCAGCCAGCGATTGTACAAGTTCTGGAAGGAAAGCCCGGACTGCGCACACTTATCCGGCGGTTACTTGAATCAAAATCAAAGGAAATAGTAGTTTATGGAGGCACCGGCAAAAGTTATGATGTTTTGAAATATGAAATGCCGCATGTTGCAAAGAAAACTGAATTATTGAAAATGAAAGGCAGAATCATTACAGGCGAAAAACTGCGAGAGCATCCGTTTACAAAACTACCAAATTTCACAATGAAATACGTTGAAGAGCTTACTCCTTCATCTACACTGATTTTTGATAACAATGTATCTATTCAAGTATTTGATGAAAAACCATTCGTAATTTTGATCGAAAACAAGTCTGTTGCAGAAAGTTACAGAAAATATTTTGAATACCTCTGGAAAACAGCAAAGAAATAAATTCTCAAGCCGAAGGCGAGACTACCTGTTGCGTAAGCAACCCATTCGTCGCGCGTACCACCTATTATAAATTATGCCGACAATTGAATATAACAACTATTAAGCGAGATGAATATTTGTTTTAGGGTATGAATCGGATAAAAAGCGAAATTCTTTTTAGTACTGATAAATAATTTCAAAGTCTTTAAATACTAATTTAGGTAAAAGCATATAATGCCAAAAGTAAAAAAAAGAGCAGGTTCTAAAAAAAGTAGTGCCTCAAAGAAAAAGAGCTATAAGAAGAAAGAATATTACAAGAAAAAAGAATACTACAATAAAGAAGAGTTATTTTAAGAATTTTGGTAAAGTATTCTTGAATTTAAATTTTTCTTTCTTTTCAATAGGTGTTACTATTCTCGATACAACTCCATTAAGGCTGTAAGGTAACCTAACTAATCTTATTCTTCCTTCAGTAACCCATTTGTCAATCCCATATCTGCTGAATTTTTTTGCGAGTTTCTTTCTTTCATTAACATTTAATTTGTAGGCCTTTTTGTCAAATACATGGACATGGCTCCCTTTTCCTGAATAAACTACTTTTATTTTATTAAATTTTAATCTTCCTGCAATTTCAAAAGCATTGTCAATTGATTTTTTTATGCACCTTTCGCAGAGTCTTTTGCATATGCATTTTATGTTGTCAGCATCAACATCAAAAACAAGTTCCTGCCCTAAAAAATTCTTGCACTTGAAATAATTCTTTGTTTTCAGGCAAAACATGCAGAACTTTTTTCCTTTATGGATATTCCTGTCATAATAAACATCTTCAGGCAGATAATTTACCAGTCTTTTCTTGAGGTCTTTTGCTCCAAAATAAAACAATTTGTTGTCCATTTTCTTGTCCTTGATTATTTTAGTTTCAGTGCCGAAATCAACTGCAAAGTATTTTGGTTTGTTCTCGAAGAAAGACAAGGATTTCTTGAGGTTAAATTCTTTAGAATAAAACTCTTTTCTTTCTTTTAATGACGATGCCTGAAAAAGCATATAATCTTAGAAGAAACTTAAGTTTTTAATCTTTTCTTAGAAAAAGTCACCTCTTTTTTAAACTCTTTTTTAGAGTTAACCCATAGATTCTTTCATTATGATATTATATAAAGATTTATTAGCCCAAAAGGATATATTAAAAAATTATTAAAGAAAGATTTATATGTAAAATTATTAGTTATTTATTGTTAAGGGGTGATACTTATTCCAAAAAAAGAAGATAGACATAATTCTAAAGAAGGCAGATTAGTTGAATATTACGGCACTGAGTGCCATTTTTGTATTGAGTCAGAACCATTAATAAAAAGGCTTGAAAAAGAAGAAAAAGTAAAGATAACCAAGATAGAGGTATGGCATAATTCTCAAAATGCTAAATTATTGGAAAAAGTAGATAATGGAAAATGTGGTGGTGTTCCTTTTTTTTTTAATGAAAAAACAGGAAAATGGATATGCGGAATGCCTACTTACGAACAATTAAAAGAATGGGCTCTAGGAAAATAAATATAATTGATTTATTTACAGGAATGCTAGGCGAAAGTAAAAATATTTCTATTAAAAAAAAGAGTAAAACTGTTAAAAGTAATGGCCTAAAAACAATAAAAAAATTTGAAGTAAAAAAACTTGAAATTCTAGATATAAATGGCAACTGCAATAAAAAATTAATGCCAAAGCTTTCAAAAGAAGAAATAAAAAAATTGTATGAATTTATGATATTGTCAAGGGTTTTTGATGAAAAAGCATTAAATCTACAAAGGCAGGGTAGGTTAGGTGTTTATGCTTCTATGCGCGGTCAGGAAGCATCCATTATTGGCTCTGCTTATGCATTAAAAAAAGATGACTGGATATTTCCTTGTTTCAGGGAAAATGGTGCATTGATTTTAAGGGGTTATCCAATGCATCAGTTGTTTATGTATTGGGGGGGAGATGAAAGGGGGATGCAGGTCCCGAATAATGTAAATTCTTTTCCAATATCAATTGCTGTGGGAACACAAACGCTTCATGCAGTCGGAGCAGCTTACGCAAACCAGTATATGAATAAAAAAGTTGCAAACATAGTTTATTTTGGCGACGGAGGAACATCAGAAGGTGATTTCCATGAAGCAATGAACTTAGCAGGAACATTTAAGCTTCCAGTTGTTTTTTTCTGCCAGAACAATCAGTATGCAATTTCTGTTCCAAGAAGCATGCAGACAGCATCAGAAACAATAGCGCAGAAAGCAATTGCTTATGGGTTTAATGGTATCCAAGTTGATGGAAATGATGTCTTTGCAGTTTACAAGGCAGCAAAAGAAGCATTAGATAATGCAAGAAATGGAAAAGGTCCGACTTTAATTGAAAGTTATACATATAGATTAGGTGATCATACTACATCAGATGATGCAAAAAAATATAGAAATGAAAAAGAGTTAAATGAATGGCTGAAAAAAGATCCTATAGCAAGGCTGGAAAAATACATGAGAAAAAACAAGATTTCAAATGCAGTTTATGAAAAAAAAGTTCTTGAAAACTCCTCAAGGCAGGTAGACTTGGCAGTTAAAGAATATGAATCAACTCCTCTTCAAAATCCGGAAGAAATTTTCAATTACATGTATTCAGAGTTAACTCCTGAATTAAAAGAACAGCAAGAAGAAATGTTAAAAAATTTGAAGGAAGAAAATGAAAGTTAGAATAATACCTCACCAAAGGGCAAGTGCATCATGGAACCTTGCGTTAGAGGAAGCTTTATTTCTAAGGGCTAAGCAGGATTTATTAGATGGAAAAGAAGTCCAGCCAATTGTAAAGCTTTATTCTTTTTCAAAACCATCCGTAGTTTTAGGATACATGCAGAAGCTTTCTGAAATTGATTATAACTTTTGCAAGGAAGTAAACGTAGACGTTACAATGAGAACAACTGGTGGAGGCTCAGTTTACTTAGGTAAAAATGACTTGCAATATTCATTAATTTTACCAACAGATTATTCAAAAGAACTGTTAAGAAGAATAAACACAAGCATAGTTCACAGCCTTCAGGACGTTGGTTTTTCTCCCCAGTTAAAGATACAAAATGATCATCCTGTAATAAGAATGGATAATAAATCATTTGTGTTTGATGCTGAAAGGCGATTTAAGAATTTGTTATTGCACCATGGAACAACATTAATTGATGATTATGATTATGATTATATGCCAAGGGCATTGAAAGCAACAGAAAAAGAGATTCATAATCTGCAGTCAGGAAATTTATGGCTGAAGCATCATTCTGAAGTACGAGAAAAAGCTCTAATTAAGGCATTTGAAAAAAACCTGCCAGAAGATTCTTCAGTAATAAAAAAAGGTTTTACAAATGAAGAAATAAAACTGGCAGAAAAACTCCATAAGAATTTTTACACAAATAAGGAAGCATTTAGTGATGGAAAGAAAAAATTTGGAATATGCTACCTTCCAACAACAGTTTACAATATGGAGTTGTATGCTGAAAAAGAATAAAATGGCAAACTTAAATATTGTTGATGCAATAAACCTTGGACTAAAACAGGAGATGCAGAAAGACAAAAGAGTAGTCATATTTGGTGAAGACGTTGGCAAGGACGGTGGAGTATTCAGGGTAACAGATGGATTGCAGAAATTATACGGAATAAAAAGAGTTTTTGACACACCCTTATGTGAATCCGGTATAGTTGGGATGGCTATAGGGATGTCAGCATTTGGATTAAGGCCTGTTGCAGAAATACAGTTTGAAGGCTTTTCTTATCCTGCCTTGGATCAGTTAATAACTCATGCATCAAGAATAAGAAACAGGTCAAGAGGCAGATTTAGCTGTCCCTTAGTTATAAGATGCCCTTGGGGTGGAGGAGTAAAAGCATTAGAACATCACTCAGAAGCTCCTGAAACTTATTATATCCATACTCCAGGCTTAAAGGTTGTAATTCCTTCAACACCATATGATGCAAAGGGGTTAATTGTTTCTGCAATAAGGGATGAAAATCCGGTAATATTTTTTGAGCCAAAAAAGGTTTACAGAGCTATAAAAGAAGAAGTTCCTGAAAAAGAATACACGATTCCAATTGGAAAAGCAAAAATAGCAAAAGAAGGCTCAGATGTTTCAGTTATCACTTATGGTTCAAGCGTACGTGATTGTTTAAAGGTTGCTGAAACTTTGCAAGATAAATATAATTTAGAAGTAATTGACTTAAGAACTTTAAGTCCGTTAGATACAGATTCTATAATTAATTCAGTCAAAAAAACAGGCCGTGCAGTAATAGTCCATGAAGCTCAAAAGACATTGGGCTTAGGTGCAGAAATTATTGCAAGAATAAATGAAAAAGCTTTGTTAAGTTTAGAAGCTCCTGTAGAAAGAGTTACAGGCTATGACATTATAGTTCCTCTTCCTAAAAGAGAAGACTTAAACAGGCCTACAGAAAAAAGAATCATAAAAGCAATAGAAAAAGTAATGAATTTTTAATATGCCGTTTGAATTTAAGTTTCCAGATGTTGGAGAAGGTATTCATGAAGGTACTATTGTAAAATGGCATGTAAAAATAGGAGATAAAGTAAAAGAAGACCAGCAAATAGTGTCAGTTGAAACAGACAAGGCAGTAGTTGAAATTCCAAGCCCTAAAACAGGCACAATATTAAAAATAAATTTCAAGGAAGGAGAAATAATAAAAGTTGGCCAAGTTCTTGTTGTTATTGGTGAAAGCAAAGAAGTATCTTCAAAGCCGGAAAAAAAAGAAGTTAAACAAGAAACTAAAGAAAGAAAGTCAGTATCTGTTGTAGGTGATTTAGAAGAAGCTCCCGAAGAAGAGCAAGAAATTAAACAAGAAAAATTAATTCTAAAAGAATCTCCTAATAAAACAAAAGTTTTTGCAACCTTAAAAGTAAGAAAACTGGCAAAAGACAAAAATATTGATATAACACAAGTTTCAGGAACAGGTCCAGAAGGAAGGATAACAGAAAAAGATTTATCCAGCACGCAATCTTCAGAAATTGTTCCTAAAATATCAGGAATAAAAAGTGTTAGAAAATATGACTTCTATGGATACGTGGACAGGATTCTATTAGCAGGCGTAAGAAAAGTTATTGCAGAACGTATGGTTAATTCTGTAAAAAAAATCCCCCATGTAAGCCACATGGACTTTGCAGATGTTACTAAGCTGGCAGAAATAAGAACAAGAGAAAAAGAAAAACTTGAAAAAGAAAATATAAAATTGACTTTCATGCCATTTATAATCAAAGCAGTTATTGAATCATTAAAAGAGCATCCTTTGTTGAATTCAACTTTAGACGAGGAAAATAATGAAATTGTAATTAAAAAATATTATAATATAGGTTTTGCTGTTGACACAGAGGCTGGATTAATGGTTCCTGTAATAAAAATAGCAGACAGTAAAAAAATTATAGACCTTGCAAAAGATATTGAAAACTTGGCAAATCTTGCAAAGGATAGGAAAATAGACTTAGGTGACTTGAAAGGAGGCACTTTCACAATAACAAACATAGGAAGTTTGGGCGGAATGTATGCAACACCTATAATAAACTATCCTGAAAGTGCTATCTTGGCTTTGGGGAGAATACAAGACAGTGTTTTAGCAGTAAACAATGAAATAAAAATAAGAAAGATACTTCCATTTACAGTAACCTTTGATCACAGAATATTGGACGGGGCAGAAGCTGCAAGGTTTGCAAATAAGTTAAAGGAAATTCTTGAAAATCCAGAAGAACTTATTTTTAGCTGAAATAATTAAATTTAAATACTACTTAGACAATATTTATTTTATAAGAGGTATGTTATGGTTTCTAAAAAGAGAAAAGTAGAAAGGAAATCAAAAGATAAAAATATCTTAATTTTTATGCTTGTGGTTTCTTTGCTTGCTGTTGTTGATTCATCTTACCTTTTATACCTGCATTATTCTGACATAGAAAGTTTTTGTGACATATCTGAAAGCCTTAGCTGCGATGTTGTAAACAAGAGTGAATATTCAGAATTTCCTCCTGACAGCGGTTTTCCAGTGTCATTTATGGGCTTGCTAACTTTTCTGTTGGTTTTTGTTGTAGAAATATTAATGCTGAAAAACAAATCCTTTAAATTAAGCAAATACAAGATTGATAAAAAATTCTTTGCAGATTTTCTGTTCTATCTGATGTTTGCAAGTCTGTTGTTTGCATTATATTTAGTATATATAGAACTGTTTGTGTTGTTTTCAGTATGCATCTTGTGTGCAGCATTGGATATTTTAATAATAACTACTTTGCTAAGTGCCTGGAAATTAAGAAAAATATATAGCTGAAGAAAGATTTATATTATCTGCTCTAATTAAACAATTATGGAAGCTATAGGTGGACAGGCCTTGATAGAGGGCGTCCTGATGAGAAATAAAAATCTAATAGGCATAGCAGTGAGAAAGCCTGATGGAAAAATCAAGACAAAAACAGAAAAATTAAATTTCTTGAACAGATTAAAAAAGATTATTTTTATACGTGGAATAATAGTATTGGTAGAAACATTGTATGTAGGTACAAAAGCCTTGATTTATTCAGCTAACGAAGCTGGAAACGAAAAAGAAGAAAAGATAAACAAGAAAGAAGTCTTTTTGAGTTTATTCCTTTCAGTAATCTTTGCCTTAGGTTTTTTTGTATTTCTTCCTCTATATTTAACAAAACTAATAGTAAGCAGTGGTATTTTATTCAATATAATTGATGGTTTTATAAGAATTTTTATCTTTGTTTTATATATAATAATTATTTCTTTTATGAAAGACATTAAGAGAGTTTTTCAGTATCATGGTGCAGAACATATGGCTGTTCACTGCTACGAAAATAAGGACAAGTTAAATATTGAAAACTGCAGAAAATATTCAACTGTGCACCCAAGATGCGGAACTAATTTTTTATTCATAGTATTAATATTAAGCATATTGATATTTTCACTTATAACAAGCAGATCTTTTTTAATAAAAATATTTTCCAGGATAGTTCTTATACCTGTAATAGCTTCAGTATCTTATGAATTCCTGAAATTAGGTGCTAAATTCAAGAATAACTTATTCTTAAGAATATTGACAAAACCAGGACTGTTATTGCAGAAAGTAACTACACGAAATCCTGAAAAAGACCAGATAGAAGTTGCAATTTCAGCTTTAAAACTTGTAGTAGAATGATTATTTTCTTTTTATTTTTGTTAATAATTCAGCCAGGCCCTTTTTAGTGCGCTTAGATATATTGCTTTTTTCTATTAGTCCTTTATATATTAAAAAATCAACAGTCATTCCTGTATCAACATATTTTGTTATTAATTTACCAGTTGCAGGCTGATATTCTGCATAACCAAGAATTGTTCCATCTCTAAGGACAACCTGCATAGAATAAGAAGTTTCCCATGAAAAAGCACCCCTGACTTCTAAAAATAAATTAAGTCCAACTCCTATGCGATATTCCTCAGAAAGTACTTCCCACCTGTTCGTTCTTCTCATTTTATTTTTTAATATATAACCTATTTTTAAGCTTATCTCTCAAAACTTTTATAAAATATAAATGCCTAATGGACATTATAAAAAACCTATGGAAAAAATCCATGAAGACCTTGAAATATTATTATTAAAATATAAGTTAAAGGAAGCTAAAAAAATAGAACTAAGAATAAATGGTTTGGAAAATGAATTAAAAGAAAATGTCCCAAAGATAAGAAAAGCTGGGTTATATGCTATGATCCTTGGAGCAGTAATATCTTTTGCAGGTTACTGCAGTCTGATTTATAATGCAAATAACACAAGGGAAGAAAAAACAGTAAAAGAGTTTTTTTATGATTCAAAAAAAGACTTGCCCTTATTGTTTGGAGGATTGGCATTTGCAGTCTTATCTTGGACATCTGAATATGCTGCAGAAAGAGCATACAAAAAACAGAAGTTTAAAGAAATAAAAAAAGAAGAAGATTATGGCTTTGGCGGCTTATCCGGATATTCGAATTAATTATGGAAGATAAAATTTATGATATAATTGAAAGGTATAATAAAAAAATAAAAAGAGCTTTTTATTTAATTTGTGGCAGCTAGCTTCTAAGCTCATCTGCTTTGATTGTTTTAGAAAATTTTAATGATAATACTATTATAAAAACACCATTTAGAATTTACAAAAAAATATTAGGTGGTGACAAGAAAGAATTTTATAAAGATTTAACATTTTTGGAAATAGTAGGCTCATCTTACCTATCGATTTGTTTATATTATTTTACAAAAACAGACTACGAAAGAAAAAAAGAAGAAATAAATGATATAAAAGATAATAATCTGGAAGAAAGATTAAAATGACAGCAAATGACAAAGAAAAGAACTTTGAATCAGTTTTGAATACTCTGGCAGTTTTTAGTGGTGAACTAACAGGAATTATATGTTATTTATCATTTAAAGATGAAATTAAGAAGTTTATTGAAATTTATTCAAGTTATACATTCCCTTTACTCCAAAATATTGCAAAAATAGATTATGAGTTTTACAAAGGGCTTGTTGGACTGAATGCCATGATAAGTTTTATTATTGGTGTATCACTACCAAGCACACTTACTTATTTACATTTTCTTAGTAAACTTTTTAATAAATCCTCAGAAGATACTAATAATTTGGAAGCAAAACTATAATAAACAAATAACTTCTTTTTAATTACATGAAAAAGGTAGTAGTAATAGTTGAGAAAAGCAAGTGTCACCCTGGCAAATGCCAGCACGAGTGCATGAAATATGACCCTGTAAACAGGTCTGGTGGAGAGGGATTTCATTTAGGTCCAGATGGAAAATCATGCATAGATGAAAACATAGCAACTGACATGCACAAGATTTCTGCCAAGAAATGTCCTTTTCATGCAATAACAATAGTCAGGCTTCCAGAGCAGTTAAAAGAAGACCCATTGCACAGGTATGGCAGTAATCAGTTTATGATTTACGGACTGCCTTTATTCAAGGAAAACAAAGTTATAGGAATCATAGGAAGAAACGGTACTGGGAAAACCACAGCCTTGAATATATTGTCGAATACATTAACTCCTAATTTGGGAAGTTATGATGAAAATCCGGACAAGAAAAAAGTAATAGAAAAATATTCAAAAATTTCTTTGGGAAATTATTTCAAGAATTTATACAACAAGGAAATAAAATTCTCCTACAAGCCCCAAAGGGTTGAGTTGTTAAATAAGTTTTACAAAGGAAAAGTGATAGACCTGATAAAAAGTGTGGATGAAAAAAACCAGTCAGAAAAACTGATGAAAGAACTTGAGCTTGAAAATATAAAAGACAGGAACTTGGATGAGTTATCTGGCGGTGAACTCCAGAGGGTTGCAATATTGGCAGCATATTTAAAAAAAGCAGATTTTTACTTTTTTGATGAGCCTTCTTCTTTCTTGGATATTAAAAACAGGATAAAGGCAGCTAAGCTGATAAGAAAACTTGCAGAGGATTCCTCAGTCATAGTGATTGAGCATGACCTTGCTACATTAGATTATGTTTCGGATGAAATACAGATTGTTTACGGTGAGCCAGGGGCTTATGGCATATTTTCCCAGACAAAAGGAATTAGCAGGGCTATAAATGAATATCTGGAAGGCTATTTAAAAGAAGAAAACATAAGATACAGGAATTACAGCATTAAATTTAATCCATTGACAGACAGAAAAACAGTAAGCAGTGAAATTCTTTATGAAATACCAAGATTGGAAAAAAGCTTCCAGAATTTTAAATTAGATATAAATGAATTTAAGATATTTAAAGGCCAGGTTCTTGCAATTATGGGCCAGAACGGCCTTGGCAAGTCCACATTCTTAAATTTGATAACAGGAAACATAAAGCCAGATAATAAAAATTTTGAAGTAAAGGAATTTACATACAAAAGGCAGGATCTTGAAACTTCAGACTTGACTGTAAAAGAATACATAAGAAAAGCTAGTAAAGATATACTTGATGACAGATGGTATAAAGCAAATGTAATAGAAAAACTTGACTTGGAAAGATTATTTGAAGAGCCTTTAAAAGTTTTGTCAGGTGGAGAGCTGCAAAAAGTGAACATAGCTTCTTCATTGACAAAAGACGTGAGAATAATATTAATGGACGAGCCTACAGCATTCATAGACATTGAAGACAGGATAAAAGTTGCAGAAATAATAAAGGAATATGTAATCCAGAAAGGTGCCTCTGCAATTATTGTAGACCATGACATCCAGTTTGTGGATTACTTGTCAGATTCTATGTTG
This sequence comes from Candidatus Woesearchaeota archaeon, assembly GCA_016185635.1. GTDB lineage: Archaea > Nanobdellota > Nanobdellia > SCGC-AAA011-G17 > JACPIM01 > JACPNF01. Next base: position 11,234 of record JACPNF010000031.1, on the reverse strand, counting down.
GTTTTTGAAGGCACACCAGGAAAAGAAGGAAAAGTTTTTGGTCCTTTCAAGAAAAAAGAAGGGATGAACAGGATATTGAAAAACCTTGGCATAACCTATAGGAAAGATCCTGAAACAAACAGGGCAAGGATAAATAAGGAAGGTTCACAATTGGATATGATCCAGAAAAAATCAGGGGAATATTATTAATCTTAAGTGCTAAGGCTGTCTACAATTCTTTCAAATTTGCCAAAATTTCTTTGCATAAACTCCAGGGGAATATCACATAAATACCAAAGTACTTTTGATTTTCTTGAGTTTCCATATTTGTCAGTTTCTTCTATTTCCATGTCTTTTTTAATTATTTCAAAAGCCTTATCATCAAAACCAAAATAAGCCTTAGCCTGGCCATACCTTTCAATAATTGCAAAAAATCCTGTTTCATCAGATTTGTTTTTTGCTTCGCTGTTAATTACTAAGTATTTTTCACCGTCAATAAAATAACAGCGTTTTTTCATCTGTTATTATATTATAGTTATTTTTAAAACTCTTTCGTTAACTTTAAAAACCCTGTTTATAGTAAATATGTAAAATGGCAGAAGAACAACTGATGGTCCCTTTGGAAACTTATCTTAAAGTAGGACTTCATATAGGGACCAAATTCAGGACAAAATATATGGCTCAGTTTATTTACAAGGTAAGGCCAGATGGATTGGCAGTCTTGAATGTCCAGAAAATAGATGAAAGAATAAAAACAGCTGTCAAATTTCTAAGCAAGTTTAACAAAGAAGATATTCTCATAGTAGGCAGGCGTGAAAATGGATGGGACGCAATAAAGCTATTCACTAAATTGACAGGAATAAGAAGTTTTCCAGGGAGATATCAGCCAGGTCTTTTGACAAATCCTAACCTGGAAAGTTTTATTGAAGCAAAAGTTCTTGTAGTGACTGATCCTTGGCCAGACAAGAATGCTGTAAGTGATGCAATAAAGCTTGGAATACCTGTTGTTGCTTTGTGTGATACCAATAATGAGTCAAATTTTATTGATTTGGTAGTTCCTTGCAACAATAAGGGTAAGAAAAGTCTTGGTTTGTTTTTTTGGATATTTGCAAAGGAATTTTTAAAGACAAAAGGATTAATAAAATCTGATGAGGAAATGTCCATTAAACTGGACAAGTTTATTGAAGAATAGGGGGGGATAAAATGAAAAGATTTGCTGCAATTTGTGCTTTAGTTGGAGCTTTAGCTGTGAATAATGGTTGTGCTTCTGCAGAAAAACAAATACCAAAACCAGTCCAGATAACTCCTATAAATGAAATGGATGTTATAGCAGGAACATATGAAATTGAGTTATTTCATCTAAGAAAAGGTGCCACGCTAAATCCAAATGAGTTAGGTAGAGTAAATTATTTAGCAGAGATAGATGGCGGGAAATATAAAGAACCTCATTTATTGCAAGGTTATGACATTAATGGTGACAAAATACCAGATGCAGTCATGGTGCTTGATAAAAATTATAATCTAGTAGATGTAGGTTTAAATAAAGACTCCCTAGTTTATAATGCTTTAAAAGAAAAACTAAAAGATAAATTAATACCTAACAAGAACCAGGAGGATTAAAATGAAAAACTTGGTAAAAATTTGTTTAGCAGCCACATTGGCTTTAAGTGGTTGTGCACAAAACATAAGGAAAACAGGCGCTGAATCTTATGAGCTTAAAACAGGCTGCCAGATATATGACTTTGAATTTGGAAATCTGCTCGGCAGTGAAAGAATTGCAGAAAGTGAAAGATATGTTGAATTGTATGATCTTAATGGGGATAGAAAAGCTGATACTATGGTGCTAAAAGACAAAAATGGAGAAATATTAGAGATAAGCTTTGACATAAACTCAAAAGTTTTTGAATCACTAAAAGAAAAGTTCAAAAACAGAATACAGCCAGCCACAATCATGGTAGACTAAAAAACAATTTATTCATTTTTTTATTTCTTATTCAAAGTCAATTATTCTTATATGACTAATATATTTCTTTAATGCAGGCGGAACTTTAGGGCTTTCTATAGGTATCCATTCCCTTCCATGAAGCAATTTCAGTCTTGCTTCTAATTTTCCTTCCATAACTTCCTTAGTAGTGCTTCCAGTTATAGCATTACGTTGATCATTAATTATATGTAAAGAAAGATCATAACTTAAACTATTAACAGCTTCTATAGTCTCTTGCAAATCTGCTCCTCTTAAAAGCCCTACTTCAAAATAGACAGGAGGATCATTATTGGAAACCATAAATTATCCTATAATACTGAATTTATAAGGCTTTTTGCCAAAACAACAATCTTTATATATTACTTGTATAAATAAAATCATTACTGGAGAATAGTTATATGGGGGAAATAGATTTCATCATAGAGTTGCAGAAATACGTAGTAGTGTTAGTTGTTACAGTAATGGCCTTTTTGTGGGATAGTGTAAAATCCAGAAACAAGATTGTTTATTCTACAAATACCTTTATTTTAAGCCTTATATTTGCAACCAGCTTTCCATTTATTATTGATGTAATAAGGTTTATTCCCCAAGAAATTAATGCTATTATCAAGGCCAGTTTAATCCTGATAATAAGCAGCTTATTGATGATTGCATCAGGAACATATGGTAAAACAAAGAAAAAAGAAAGGAAAAAAGTCCTTAAGGAAATCCTTGACAAGAAGCAGGATAATCCATTGAAACTAGAATTTGTAAGAGAGGTTATAGATCCTGAGCTTAAGGTAATGAGAAAACAGCATAAAATTCTTCAGAAAGAAAGTGTAAGATTGAATAAGGAAAAGTCAGATATTTTGAAAGAAAAAGAAAACCTTGCATTGGAAAAAGTAGATTTAAATAATGAATTTAAAGAGCTGAAAAAACAGAAGAGATTATTAAATAAGGAAGAGGACAGCCTTGATGAGGAAAAAGAGTCTATAGAAATTGATAAAATCAAGGCTGAAAAATTGAGAAAAAAAGTTGAAAAGGAATATGAAAAAATAAAAGAGGAAAAAGACAAGTTACTAGAATATGAAGAAGCATTAAGCAGTGAAAAAAACAAATTAAACAAGGAAAGAAAAGAAACAAGTATTCAAAGAAAAGACCTTGAAGATTTTAAAGGAGCAGTAGAAGAGGAAAAAGAAAAAATACTGATTAAGGAAAGAGAGATACATGAGGTTAAGAAAAGATTAAAAATCAGGGAAAAAGAATACCTTAAGCTTAAAAATAAGCTGAAAACATTGCAGGCAATAATAAAAAAACACAATATAAGTGAGGTGCAGTAATGATCTTGGAAGTATTTTATTTTGTAGCTTACATTTTTAGTGTGCTCTTTTTATTTTTAAGTATAATATTTGTGGCAAAATACAGCAAGTTTCAGGATGAAAAAATTCTTAAAGGGATTAACACAGCACTGTTTGGCTTGATCTTCATGATAATATATGTAGCTGTTAGGGCTCTTGTATCAGCAAGGTTTTTGGTTGTAGAATATTTAAAGCCTTACCTAAGCTTATACGATACTTTTGTCAGTTCATTTGTGCTTATATCAAATCTTTCAGTTATATTAGTTATGAGCCTTTTTTACTTGATATCTGTCATAACGTTTAAAGAGGTAGCTTAACGAATTTTGTTTTTCTATTTTCGCCCTTCTTTTTCTTCTTTTTCTTTACTTCATATCCCTTCATAAAAGCTTCTTCTTCAGGGGAAATCTCATCATTTTCTTCTAGCTCTTCTGCATAGTCCTCTTCATAGATATCCTCTTCTTCATGTTTTGCTTCACTCTCTTCTTCTAGTTCATCTGCCATAATTTATTTGAAATGATTTTCCTTTTTAAATTTTCTCATCTTTGTGGATAATGATTATCTACTAATCTTAAAGTTATCCTTTTAAATACCTGCTTAGCCTAAATAATCGATTATTTAATTTTTTTATGTCTGTTGTCCCGATAATGTAAGATAATACAGCCATGCTTAAATGATTATCAACAATTCTTTTAAACACATCAGGATCCAATTCTTTTAACTTTTTTATATCTGTGATTCTTTCACCTACTACTTTCTTTTTTTGAATTAAAGAATCAAAAAAAGATATATGAGAAAGGGGATTACTAACCCTGATTTTTTCTTCTAGTTCATTGCTATCCTTTACAGCTCTTTCTAGTCTTTTAAAGCTTTTTTTTAAATCTCTTTCAAAGGGATTAGGCCTGAATAAACCCTCAAAGAACTCTGCAGATAATTCTTGTGTAGCAAGGCTTCCCAAGCCAATAAACTTGTCAATGATATGTTTTAGTTCATGCTGAACCACCCTTTCTATGGTGTAATTTTCAGAAGTTTTTTTTCCATCTTGTTCTTTTGAAGAATCTTTTTCCATCTTCAAAATTTCTGGATAATTAATCTTAAATCCGAGGAAGCTAAGATCATAAGGATTTTTAGGTTCATTGCCTAAAGATTTCAAACAATTATCTAAAGTCCACTCTAAACAATCAGAACAATTAGGATAAGCAAGTCCTAAAAATGGTCCCTTTTCATAAGCCTCTTCTTCCTTTAAATCAAAACAGTTTTCTGGCAGATAAAAACCAACTGCAAAAGAAAAAGTTCTTGCAAAGAAATAACCCTTGGGATAAATGTGGTCTGGAAATATTTGATTATATAATTTACAGCTATCCAAAATATGACCATCCTTCGCTAAACCAAATTCTTTTTCTATGTACTCTATGACTTTTTTTGCCTTTGAGATAATTCTAGTTATTTTTTCTAAGTTTTTTAATTGATTTATGGTTATGTCATATTTTTCAGCCAGATCTCTGCCAAATTCCATAGGGTCTGTTTTAGAATCATCAATAATTCTCATAAACAATTCATCTAAAAGAATAGCCCCACCTATTAATTTTTCTAATAGATTATCCCTTTTCATGTACCAAGCATTAATTAGGTAATTCTTATTCATATAGCCATTATGAGCCTATTCTTTCAAAAAGATTATATATACCTCAAGCTATATTAATATTATGATGTTTAAAACATATAAATTGGTTGAATGTAAAACCTTTTTTTCAAAATTAATGGGGTTAATGTTTTCAAAAAGAAAAAATATAGTTTTAATCCTAAATAAAGAATCAAGGTTAAACGCTATAATTCATATGTTTTTTGTTTTTTACCCTATAGACGTGTACTGGCTTGATAAAAACAAGAAAATAGTTGATCAAAGAAAAAGAGTAAGGCCATTCACTTTTGCAGTTCCAAAAAAGAAGGCAAAATATATAGTTGAAATTTCTACTTTCTGAAGCTTCTTAAGCCAAGAACAACAACAGCGCCTGCAAGAATCCATCCAAAATAAGAAGATAATGACATCAATAAGTCAAGTCCAGGCTTTACAACAGACAAGTATGAGATTATTTTGTTTTGTGTAGCTAATGCAAATTCTACAATCTTCATGCCTACTAATACAAAAACCAATATGCCTAGCAAGGAAGTAAAATTATCAACTGCTTTTTTCTCTTTGATTAATTCACTAAGTAAGCCATCAAGCAGGGGGATGACTTTTGTTAATGAAATATGCCCTGCTAATACTACAAAAACTATTTTTAATAGATTAACAATATATTCTTCTAAAGCCAATTTAACACCTCTTATCATTAGGATTTTCAGCTATAAACTTTGGGTTTTTTTCCTGAAGAATTTCTTTTTTATGAAATCCCCATGTAACTGCAATTATGTCAACTCCTGCCTTCTTGGTTGCATTAATATCCCTTATCTCATCACCAATATATAACAGTTCATCTTTTTCTAAATTTCTTTTTCTCATTATCTTGTTTATCTTTTTTGATTTTCCAAGAAGTAAAGAGTAGTTTTCTATAAATTCAAAATAAATATCCATTTTATGTGCTTTTAAAAATTTATTTATGTTTTCCTTTGAGTTTGTTGACAATATGGCTAATTTATAATGTTTCTTCAGCTCTCTTACTACCTCGAGCATGCCTTCATAAGGCTTAACTTTGTCCATTTCATCATTTAAATTTTTTAATAATTCCCTGAAATAAAAAATAAATCTTGTTCTTGAAATTTTATGTATTTTGACAAATTCTTTCAGGCTGTGGCTTCTTATCTCTTCCTTTCTTTTTATTTCAATAAATCCGTATTTTCTTGCAAGCTCATTATACAGGGGAATTCCTGCATCAACTGTGTTTGCGATTGTCCCGTCAAAATCAAACAAAATAAACTTATACATAATAAGGTATATACTAAAGGAGTTTTTAAATTAAACTATTTAATGGCTTTAGTGATGAAAAAAGTTATATAGATGGGCAAGTTAATGATAGTCATGGAACAATATTGGATGCCGAAAGAATTGGACTTCGAAAATTTAAGATTCTGCCTCGACAATTATTCTGCTAAAAGAATTCAGATAAGAGATTGTGGCGGAGTTCGTGAAGATGGAAAATATCATGCTCAGGGAATGGAAAAAGTCAATGCAAATCTCGAAAGCAGGACACTTGATTTTAAAAAAAACAAATCAGGTTTATATATCCTTGTTGATTCAGATGAAATATTTCACTTTCCTTTAAAAGATTACCAAAAAGGTTTTTCTCTTGAATATGAACGAATAGAGCCAACTGAAGACTGCGTAGGAAGAAGGGTTATGTTAAGTTATGGAACTGACCCTTATGATCCAAATCTTCCAGAACCAAGAAGATCTTTTTTAAGAACAATTTTAGATAGGCATTTAATGGAAATATTCTTTGATGGCAGGGTAAATCTTAAATTTCATTCTTGGTGGGTTAAACCTCATTTGAAGTATTGGATTATTGATAAACCACACAATATCCAGGAAACTATTCTAAGACAGCAAGAGGAATATAGAGAAGAAGATTCTTAAAATCAGCTGGTTTATTGGAAATCCTAAAAAACATTAAGTTCTTATTAAAATTAAATATTGTTTTGCGTATATAATCTATCCGGCTTTAGAAGTGCTTTCAGATATCTATAAAGTAACGAAACATTTATATATAAGGATATATAATAAGTAATATAAATTTATATAAATATAAGACTATGCAAGAGATAATCCATTACCCGAACTTGAAAACTATGCTTATGGTAGAAAAAGTACTAAAAAACGCAGAAACAACTCTTACTAGAGAGGAAATTAAGGAACAACTACCTACAAAAATCATGCATCAAACTTTAAATGTTATTCTAGAATATATGGAACAAAGAGGACTCATTTTAGATGGCCACAAAGGCGTTCTCTGGACACACAACGATAGTCCAAAACTCAGAGAAGCAATTAGCAAAGGAACAGAAATATGACCTTCAAAGGAAAAGAGATAAAAATTGTTTTATCAATAGACGCTACAGAAGAATACAATGAGTTAAACCGAATTGTCGGCGAGGAATTACAACGAGGAGTAACTTCTTCAGTTCATCAATCCATCTTTAGATCAATAGAGCGGGTTAAAGGATGGCTGAAAGAAAACCCCTTTGCCGGCGATCAAGTCAAGAAAGGACAAATGCCTGACTATTACATTCAGAAATATGGAATTACAAATCTTTGGAGGATTGAATTATCAAACTATTGGCGACTTATCTATACAATTCAATCAAATGAAGTAGAAGTTATCGACTTTGTACTTGACATTGTTGACCATAAAGAATACAACAAGAAATTTGGTTACAAAGGAAAATAATGCCTTATATCAATTCATCCAAAGTAAAAAAATCTTGTTTAGCAGACGTTAGGCCATATGCTAACTTAATAGCTCTATATTAAAACAAGTTATAAACAACAAATCCCATCATAAACAATGAGCTTAAAAATCCAAGAAAAGCTATAAAAGAAAAGCTTCCAATGTTCCCAGGGCACACAAAGCCCCTTTTATTATTCTTGCATTTGTATCTTAAGATTATCAAGCTTAAGTTGACAGAAGCAAAAGTAATAAATAAAAATAAGTTGGTTAAGTTGGCAACCAGGCTTATGTCTCCTACCAAGGCAAAAACTATTGTCAAAATCATGACAAAAAATATTGCAGCCCATGGAGTTTTTGTTCTTTCGTGAACTAAGGTAAATATCTTTGGGAGGGATTTTTCTTTTGCCATTCCATACATTAATCTTGAGGTAGCTACTAAAGTAATAAGCACAGTATTTGAAGTTGAAAAAAGAGCAATAATTCCAAGTAAGACAAAAGCATAACTTCCGAGGACAGTTGCAGCAACAAAAGCTAAAGGAGCTGGACTTTTATACAATGCTTCCCAACCTACAACGCTTACTGCAGATACAGCAACCAAAACATAAAGAATTGAGGTAATTATTACAGAATAAATCAATGCTTTCGGTATGACTTTATTGGCATTTTTTGTTTCCTCACTTAATTTTACTATGCTTTCAAAACCCATATATGCAAAAAATACCAAGGCTGCAGAACTGAAAACCCCTGTTATTCCTTTTGGCATTTCAAAATAATTTACATTTCCCAAATACTTGAATCCCAATACTATAATTATCACCAAGCCAGCAAATTCTATAAAAGTTGAAACTGTGTTAAACCAGCTTGTTTCCTTGATGCCTATAAAGTTAATTAAAGTCATTAAAAGTATTAATAAGATAGCAGCATAAATTAAAGGCATATTAACTAATTGTGTAAAATATCCTGCAAATCCCAAAGAAACAGCAGCAGCGCTTATAAATCCTGCAGCAATCATTGTTAACCCGATAAAAAAGGCAAATTTTTTGCTGATTGCTTCTTTAACATAATCATATTCTCCAGAATCTCCCTTAAACATAGATGATAATTCAGCATAGCTTAATCCTGTAAGCAAGGCAACAAAAGCAGAAATCAAAAAAGCAAGCCATGTTGCATTTCCTGAAGTTCCAGCAGCAACACCCATCAAAGCATAAATTCCAGCTCCTAAGATAATTCCTACACCAGCTACTGTAACTTGGAATAATCCTAAATCTCTTTTTAGCTTTGCCATATTTTATATGTTCTTTTAATATTTTATTGTTTTTATTAGTTTCCCCTAATTTGAAAAAGTTATAATCTTGATAAATCTTACATACCATGGTAAACTATTAACTTTGACATCAAAATTAAACTCTTTTTCATACCTGTTTCCTATTTTGTCATAGTAAACTACAAATAAGTTAAGTCCGTTAAATGCAATGTCTTTTCCATTAAGCTTTAGGATAATTTCCTTGTTGCCTGAAACATCGCCTAAATCAGAGAAGAACTTTTTGTTTATCATAACACTTGCGTTATTAATTTTCACGTTGCTGTTTAAAGTAAATCTTAATTCAAACTGGTCATTATAGTTAATCTCATTGGGATTTATGTCTAAAATAATAATCTTAGGAACCTCTATTATCTCCAAGTTTACATAATTATTTTTTATTAGGTTATCTGTTTCAGCGCTTATTAAGATGTTTTTCTCAGCATCTGTTGTGAATAAGTGTTCTTCTTCACTGCCAATCCTTAAGTCTGTTTTCTGGCACTTGTTTTTCAGGCATATTTTAAGGTCATTTAAAAGTGAACTCCCCTTATTTTTAACAGCACATTTAATATTAACCTCTTCATCAGAATAATACATATTCTTTTCAGGTTTGCAGTTTAATTCAAGGTCTTTAAAAATTTCTTTTTTCTCCCGTTTATTTAGGTTTTCTATAGTGTCCTTGACATAATTAAAATCATAAATAGCATAATCATTTCCTATTTCCAGGTTGTAAAAGTCTTTCTGACCGAAAACTTCCTGTGCTTCAAGAATGCTGCTATATTTGTAAAATACGCTCAAATTCTGTTGCACTCTGCCCATAAAATAATAAGATTTTGTCTCAAGAGGCTTAAGCAAAACATCCCTAGAGTTATCGCTTAATAACCCTGGTGCTTTGGTTATTTGTATTGCCGTGCCTAAATAATAATTATTTAGGTTGGTAACACTTACTTCAATAGGTATGTAACTTCCAATGCCAAACTTGTCTCCTTCCAAAGTGCTTACCTTGATGTCAAATAATTTATCAAACTTTTTCCCTTCTTTTTCAAGAGTAGTGTCTACAGTAACCTCTTTTAAATCAAGGTCAACATCTCTTGCAAGCCAGTTGTAAAATATGGACCCTTCTCCAGAATCAGGAGTGTCTGATAATTTTAAGTGGGTTGCATCTACCCAGCCATTCTGCCCAAATGTAACATCAAAAGGCAGCCATCCGTATTCAGGAAAATAAACCTCAGCCCACCCATGGTTTCCCCAGCTGCCTAGCACATTAGTGTAAACTGTTCCTGAAACAAACCTTGCAGGAATTCCAACTGAACGTAACATGGAAATAAAAAGATTAGTCATTTCATCGCATACTCCCTGCTTGTTTTCAAAAACCCATGTGGATTTCTGTACTGCCTTTTCAGTTAATGTATTTAAGTCATAGTGTATGTTTTCTCTTACCCATTCTGCTATTTTAAATACTGCAAAATAAAGGTCATCCTCACCCTCAACTAATTTGCTTGCTGTATCAATAATTTGGTCATTGACATCAATAAATTCAGTATACTCAGTATATTGTCTAAAATCATTTGATTCAATTGGAAACTTTATTTTGTTCCTTATTTTCTTGAAATCATTATTTACATTTACCTTTGAATTTATGCCAAATGTGAGAAAAGTGGAGTTTGGTTTTTTCCATAAAAAACTTGCATCTTCATTTAATTTGGAAATAGCCTCAGGCTTTGAAATTAATTTAATATCCTTTATTTTTAGCCTTTCATCATTTTTTGGAAATAATTTTATATCAGCGCTTACATAGTCTATTGAACTGTCCTTGCTTAAAGATACTATGCTGATGTTTGTTCCAAGATAAAAATTTAGGTCCAGGTCTTTATATTGCTGCAAATCTTCTTGAGAATATGCTGGAAATGCAAATAAAGCCAGTATGAAAAAGATTGCTAAATATTTTATAAATTACCACCTCTTTATATTAATCTGATAAACTTATGACATTTTAAGTTTTTCTAGTTCAGTAACCTACTTATAATGATAACATAAACTTTAAATAAAAGTTAAGTTTTATTAATCTTAACAATGATAAATAAATTAAGTATGAATATACAGAGTATTACGGGAATTATTTGTAGTTATATTTTTATTACTGCTTAAGCAGCTCTCATTGTTAAACTTCCATTCTGGTGCCTTAAGCTTCTGGCAATTTCTAAGGTCTGATAAACCCATTAAAGTTGCTGGTTATTCTGGCCGGATTTCTT
>JACPNF010000018.1 GCA_016185635.1 Candidatus Woesearchaeota archaeon | reverse complement strand
GTGCAAGAGAGAAGAAGCTCTATTGCCTTATTGAATAGAACTCGGTTTCTAACCGATTCTATTTGTGGGTTGAGCCGAATATTCGGCTTTCCCATTTAATTTAAATTAGATTTGATTATTATTTAATTTTTGGATGGAGCCGTCATAATTATTGTAAAGGTATCTTTAGAAAAACAGAAAATTAATTTTAATAACTAAAGATTTATAAATAACTTTTATGTTAAAAATATAATGGAAGTAGCTATATTATATAGTGGGGGGAAAGACAGCACTTTGGCAATAGAATATGCTGTTAGGAAAAACTGGGATATAAAATACCTTATTTCTGTCAAGCCAACAAGGCGTGATTGTTACTTATTCCATTACAGTACAGTAGAGTTAACTAAACATATTGCCAAAATACTTGGAATAAAACAGGTTTATGTAACATGTTCAGAAGCAGATCCTAAAAAAGAAGCTGAGATAATCAAGAAAATTGTAGAAAAAAACCCTGTAGAAGCTGTGCTTCTTGGAGGTATTGGTCTGCAGGAAACCCAGATAAAAAGTGTAAGAGAAGCATTATTCTCTTTAGGCACAGAAGTTTTTGCAACTCATGTAGGCTCTGACCACGTAAAATTAATGCAGGAAATGATAAGCAATGGATATGATATAAGAATAAGTGAGGTTGCTGCAGATGGTCTCAGCTCAAGCTGGCTCGGAGAAAGATTGACAAAGGAAAATATTAATGAGTTTGTAAGTCTTGCAAAAAAATATGGCTTCCATCCTGGCGGAGAAGGCGGTCCATATAATACCATAGTTTTGGATAGTCCTATATTTCCTCAAAGACTGGAAATTGTGTCATTTGAAAAAGTAATGGATGAAAAATTTAGCGGTTATATTGATGTAAAAGAAGTAAAAGTTATTGACAAGTTCTTAATGCCAAAAATAAGATAATTAATTTTTTCCCACATAGAATTCTAATTAAGTCATAAATTAAAAAAGAAAAAAAGAAAAAGTATTACTTATTAAACAGGTTCTTGAGACTATTTATAGTGGCTGACCCTTACTAAATTAGACTTGAAGGTTTCCTTGCTGTAAACAGTTCCTAATAAGCTTGGTCTTTTGCTTACTTGGAAATAATAGTCTCCCTCTTCTAACCCACTGTCAAATTTGTAAAGTATGGTATAAGTGCCTTTTCCACACTTGCTACTTGTTCTACAAATATCTGCTCCTCTTCCGCCTATCCTCTTTCCGTTAGCCCTGAACAACTCTAAGCCACCGCTATCCAAACCATTTTCAACATACCCATCTTTAACCCTTACAGTTACTGTAACAGGTAGGCTTCCTCTTTCTAGACCTTCAGCACTAAAGTACAATCTTGATGGATCAACACTTACTGAAACTCCACTTCCAGAGCCAGCAGCTTTTCCTGTAATAGAATCAAAGTTAAATGATAGCATAGCTACCAACATTATCAAGACTGCACCAAGCAAGATCTTATTGTCTTTTTCCATTTTTTTCAACACCTCTCATCATCTTATTGTGAATTCTCCATTATTGTAAAATCTCCGCAGACATATGCTCTTTGTTGGGAAGAATCCCCTGCATCTGATTTTTTGTCTGCGAGCTCATAATCCCAGACACATATGCTATAAACTCCGTCAGATAAGCTTGTGGATGGAACAAAACTAAACTTAATTTGTTCCTTGTCTGTACTATAACATTTATATCCTCTGTCTACTGGGCTGTCGCTGCATACCCTGTTTACACAAAAAACCCTTGTATTATGATCATATATACATGCTTTTTTACTAATCCCACCTGCACCTGTCCACACGCTCGCAGTTACCCTATCTCCAGGAGCAACTACCTTAGGTGAAACAGTAACTGAAGGAACTTTTTTGCCTTCTTTTGTAATGTCCCCGGTAATTGTATTTAGATTAAAAGATAGCAGTGTAATAAATATTAATAATATAGCTCCTAAAAGAATCTTATTATTTTTATCCAATTAAGCTACCTCCTTTTATATATAAAACAATTCTATCTCTTTATATATTTTTCTATGCCTTTTTGGAAAAAAAGAAATTACGAGCCGTAAATTAGTCTTGTTGGTATATTAAGAACATCTACTCTTACTAATGTAAATGCTATTATAAGCAAAAGTACTAGCAAAAGCACAATCAACCCAGTTAGTAACTTGTTGGTTTTTTCCTGAAGTACTTGAGAATATGAAATCTCATAATGTTTTAGCTCACCTGTTTTTGGGTCTTTTAAAGAATATTTCATATATTTTCCCCCCATTTAGTTATCACTGTTAAATGTTGATAGTTTAAAAGCATTTCTGCATAATAAAATATATATTATTAGTTATAATACTTTTAGCACGTCTTTAAATCTTTTAAACAAGAAGTCTGGCTTTTCTTTCTTAAGTTCTTCCCTAGAATGGTTTCCTGTTGCTACAGCTATTGTTTTTACATTAGCTCTTTTTCCAGCCATTATATCATATATGCTGTCACCTATTATATATTCAGCTTTGCAGTGGAATATTTTTTGTGCTTTTAGAATCTCATCAGGATAAGGCTTTGGTTTTTTCACGCTGTCATATCCAATTAAGGCATTAAACAAGTTCTTGTTTAATCCTGAAGTTTTTAATGAAGCTATAATTTCCCTTTTATTGCAGTTTGAAATCAAGGCAATCTTGTATCTTTTCTTTAATTTTTTTAAAGTTGATTTTGCATCCTTGAATGGCTTTAAGTATTTTCTTGTTTGATTAATAAAGAAATCATCATGGTCCTCAAGTACTTTGGTAATTTTTTTCCTGTTAAGCTTAGGATATATTCCTTTTATAATCTCAAATCCAACCAGCCCAAACAATTTTTTAAATTTCTTCTCTGAAACTGGTTTTAGGTTGTTTTTCTTTAAAGCTAAGTTATAAGCTATAATATGTGGCTTGTCAGAATCTATAAGTGTATTGTCCAAATCCAGGCATATTAAATCCATTATATACTCTATTATATATAACTTTAAATACATTTTGATTTAAAAAAAATCGATGATAAACCTATCAAAACCAGTAATTGGTGAAGAAGAAAAAAAAGCTGTTTTAGATGTTTTAGATTCAAGCATATTATCCCAAGGGAGTAATATCAAGGAATTTGAGGAGAGCTTTGCCAGATATATAGAAGTAAAGCATGCTGTTGCAACATCATCAGGTACAACAGCGCTGCAGGCAGCTTTGCTAGCTCATGGTATAAAAAAAGATGATGAAGTTATAACAACACCATTTTCTTTTATAGCAACAGCTAATTCAATCATTTATGTTAATGCGAAACCAGTATTTGTCGATATTGAAAAAGATACTTTTAATATTAATCCAGATTTAATAGAGGAAAAAATTACAGATAAAACAAAAGCCTTGCTTGTTGTTTCTTTGTTTGGATTAACTCCAGACATGGACAAGATATGCAGGATTGCAAAAAAACATGATTTAATCTTAATTGAGGATTGCGCACAGTCGCACGGATCAGAATTCAAGAATAAAAAAGCAGGAAGTTTCGGAACAGGATGTTTTTCTTTTTACCCTACTAAGAACATGACCACGAGTGAGGGCGGAATGATAACAACTAATGATGAAAAAATTGCAGAAACCTCAAGGATGATAATAAATCATGGCTCAAAAATAAAATACACTCATGAAATCTTAGGTTATAATTTCAGGATGAACAGCATTTCAGCTGCAATAGGTATAGAACAGTTAAAAAAATTAGATTCATTTAACAAAAAAAGAATAGAAAATGCAAATTACTTGATAGAAAACTTGAAAAATACAAGAATTGTTCTTCCAAAAGTAAAGGAAAATTATAAGCATGTTTTTCATCAGTTTGCAATACTTGTTGAAAACAGGGAAGAAGTGCAGAAGATACTTCTTGAAAATAATATAAGGTCAGATATTCATTACCCGATGCCAATTTTTGAGCAGCCATTGTATAAAAGATTAGGTTATAATATAGAAGGTTTTAATGTTTCAAAGGAAGTATGCAAAAAAGTTTTGTCAATTCCAGTTCATCCATCATTATCAAAAGACGATCTTGATCATATTATAAAAACATTAAAGAGTATACAATGAAAGTTGGAGTAATAGGTATAGGCAGCATGGGAAGTAATCATGCTAGAATTTATTCTGAAATGTCTGTCCTTGCAGCAGTTAGTGATGTAAACGAGGAAGCAGGGAAAAAAATAAGTGAAAAACATAAATGTAATTTCTATAAAGATTACAAAGAAATGTTAAAAAATGAAAAATTAGATGCTGTTTCTATTGTTGTGCCTACCTCCTTGCACAAGCAGGTTGCTCTTGATGTTATTGCTCATAAAATTCCTTTTTTGCTGGAAAAGCCTATAGCAGATACTGTAGAAAATGCCAAGGAAATTATAGAAAAAGCAAAAGCAGATAATGTAAAATTCATGGTAGGACACATAGAAAGGTTTAATCCTGCCTTAATAAAATTAAAAGAACTTCTTGATAACATGGAATTAGGTGAAATAAATTCTTTGATAACCAGAAGGGTAGGAGCAATACCTCCAAGAGTAAAAGACACTAATGTTGTCATAGACCTGGCAGTTCATGACATTGATATTTATAACTATTTATTAAATAAAAAGCCAACTAAATCTTTTGGTGGTCTTGGAAAGTCAATTTCAGAGAAAGGTGATTATGCAGACTTGATGCTGAAATATAATAATACCAATGCATTCATACAGGTTAACTGGCTTACTCCAATAAAAATAAGATTGTTAAATGTTACAGGTTCAAGAGGCTATGCTGAATTAAATTATATCACCCAGGAGTTGGATGTTTACAGGACTAATTATGCAAAAGATTATGATGGTTTTGGGGATTTCATGATAAAGTTCGGAAAGCCTACAAAAATAAATGTTGAAATAAAAAAAGAAGAGCCGTTGAAAATTGAGCTCCAGGCATTTCTAGACTGCCTAAAAAATAATTTGGAGCTTCCAGTCAAGAATGAAGATGCCTTGGAGGCATTAAAGATTGCATTGGAGTTTTCAAAAGAGTAAAATGACAGAAGAAAAAGACAAGAGATTAGTATTGCTTGAATACCTTAAGGGTCTAAACTTAAGAGATCCAAAATTATTAGAAAGTAAATCTGCAGAGATACTTGAAAAAACTGAAAGCTGTTTGTCAAAATACCTTAGCTTGCCAGCAGATAATTCTAGGAGAAACTATTATACATCTCCAGTAAAATTAATTAAAGATGCGATAAAGAAAAGAGATTTTAAAGATGAGCTTCCAGGAGCCTTGGAATTTTTAATTGATTCTTTAAGTTGTGAAATTTTTTGATGAAATAGATCCAGAAATTCTTTAAAATTAAAACATCTTTAGTTTAATTGCTGCCAACATTTATACATCTGGAGGCAAAAAGGTTATTGTCTTCTCTTAATTCAATTACTATATTAAAGTAATCCACTTTCGTGTTTTCAATGCAGTATCTTCCAGTCTCGCTTACATTAAGAGTAAGTGGGCTACTACTCTTAGACTCACCGACAAATAAAGAACCAACAGTCCACCTTAGGTCTCCAGAAGGAGATATTAATTTAATTCCATCTTTTGTAGCTGTCGCTTTTACATCAAATAAATTGCCCACTGTTACATTTCCTGTTCCAGTATTTTTGATTGTTAGTTTACCCATTATTTTGTCTCCTACACTTGCAGAGGTAATAACAATAGTCTCAGCGCAACATTGCCAATTAGGACCTTCTTTTACCCAGTCAACACTTTCTACAATTAAGTCAGGTAATCTTGTCATGTTTGTGGTATTATTAGTTGTATTTGTTTGATTTGCAGTAATTGTTAAACATTTGGGGCTAATTCCATTATTGATTTCATTTGATTCTAATAAAATATTCTCAGAGTCTGCTTTTGCTCCTTCAATGCAATATTGACCAACAGTGTCTGAAACAAAACCCCATGCAAACGCAGTAGATTGACTAGCATTCATTTTTCCTCCTGAAGAACCGCTAAAAGAAGTTAGCTTAACACCATCCTTTGTAATTATGCCTGTAGTAAGAGGATATGAAGGGTAAATATCAAATGCACTGCCAATATTTTTTGTCCTTATTCTTGCATAAGGATCTGCTTCTCCAAGAATCATAGTATCACCTAAAGGAACTGCTGAAATATATCCATATTGATATACATGCTTAAAAAAGTCAATTTTTTCCACAATTAAATCAGGCAAACCAGTCAAATTAGTTTGATTAGTTGTATTAGTAGTTAAGGGAGGTTGTGTTGTGTTAGTAGTTGGAGGAGGTAGAGTTGTATTTGTAGTATTAGTCATAGTTAAATATTTAGATAGCCTGACCCTAAATTTATATTTAGAAGAACTGCCATCTTCTGAATTAACATAAACTATAAAATTTCCAGCTAATACACCTGATCTAGGAACTATCTTTGTTACAGTACCTTCAGACACCAAAATATCTTTTAAAATAAGCCTGTTTTTGACTCTGTATAATTCAAAAGTAATTTCCTCTCCTTCGCAGTTAATGGTTTCCATATAAACATACACAGCCTGTCCATTCTTTACTGATAATACTGGAGTTAATTTGTCTGGCGTATTAGACCATTTTGCTGTTTTAATTGAACATTTTTCAAATGTTAAATTTGTTGTTGCTTTTCCTGTTATGTCTATTTTTTCCAAGGCTTTTTCCAAAAAAGGCCTGTCTAAAGAATTATAGGAAAAT
>JACPNF010000017.1 GCA_016185635.1 Candidatus Woesearchaeota archaeon | reverse complement strand
TGAATATTATCCTGAACATTTTGGAAGAATGATGGAGCAAGTATATGGAGAACTATTTATCTTTGGACAAAAAAATGGAGAGGTAAAAGTATTCTATGTTGATGGAAATAGAAACAGATATATTACGTTTGAATATGATATTTTTTTGAAAAATAAAAAAACTAGTTAAAACCGTATTTTCCTTTCAAGGGAACAAAAACAAACTGGCCTAAATTTTCTTTTTTACAGTCTTTTCCTTTTTTTCTTATTTTTAACAAATTCTGCGATAACAAACTTCCTACTGGCACCAGCAATATTCCATTATTTTTTAACTGGCTTAACAAATCTGAAGGAATTTTAGAACAAGCAGCTGTTACAATAATCCTATCAAATGGTGCTTCTTTTTTATAACCCTTATTTCCATCTCCGATAATAACTTTTACTCCCTTTACCTTATTTTTTCTTAAATTGATTTCTGCAAATTCAGCAACTTCCTTGTTATATTCAATAGCATAGACTTTATTTTTTGTTATGCAACTAATTAAAGCAGAATTCCATCCAGAGCCTGCACCTATCTCAAGTACTTTGTTTTTTTCTTTTAATTCCAGCTCCTGCAGCATGAAAGCAACTGTATACGGCTGGGAAATTGTCTGGTTTGCCAGTATAGGCATGGCCCTGTCCTCGTAGGCAATATCTTTATATTCCTTCAGAATAAAATTTTCCCTTAGATTATGCTTAATAGCATCCAAAACAGGCTTGCTTGTTATTCCCTGGAGTTTTAAATCATCAATTAAACCATTAACATCCATAAAAAATTGGTAATTTTTAACTTAATTAAGTTTATTATATATTGAAGACTAAAAAATCTTATATATTACTTTAAGGTTTGTAAAATTAGAGGTGAACATGAACAACATTCTCTGGCTAAAAGAGATATCTGACATTGACTTAGATAAGGTCGGAAACAGGGCCATAATAATCAGCAAAATATCCAGGAATGATATTCCTGTTTTAAACGGATTCTGCATACCAAAAGAATTTTTCATAAGCTTTCTGGAAGAAACAAACATAAAAGATGAAATAAATAAAGCACTTAATGGATTAAATGTAAATGAAATAAATTCATTATACTCTGTTTCTGAAAAAATACAAAACTTAATCATGAAATCAGAAATGCCGCTTAACCTCAGGGCAGAAATAAAAGAGGCTTACGAAAATATCAATGTTGACAAAGATGTTTACAAGACTGCAGGAAGGCAAACACTTGAGATAATAAGATCTGGAAGAGGGACTCCTGATGTAGTTGTCAAAACATCCTGCCCAAATAATAATTTACCTCAGATAAAAATAATTAATGTCAGGGGAAAAGAAGACTTGATGCAGTCAATAAAAAAATGCTGGGCTTCGCTTTTTACTGCAAACTGCCTTAAGCAAAAATCAAATAACAACATAGAATTAGAATATAATTTAATTTCAGTAATGGTGCAGAAGATGATTGATTCAGATAAATCAGGAATGATAAGAACAATAAATACTGAAAAAGATAATGATGATAAAATTATAATAGAGGCCTGCCTTGGAGATGTTGAAACTATAACCACTGGATCCATAACTCCTGATAAATATACTCTAAACAAGGAAAATCTTGAACTTGTTGAAAAGATAATAAACAAACAAGACTTCATGATTGTTAGGGATGATGCTCTTGGAAAAAACATTAAAAGAAGCATTTTTGACGGAGGGAAACAGAAGCTGACAGAAGAAGAAATAAACAGATTAGGATTATATGCCTTAAGAATAGAAAAACTATATGAAAATCCCCAAGATATTGAGTTCTGCATAAGCAAAGACAAAATATTCATTTTAGACTGCAAGCCAATAGAGATTAACTTAAGCAAAAACATTGTGAAACAGGAAGAAAACATCACAAACAACCAGTTAACTGACTACTACGACACTGCTACAGAAGTAAAGGTAATAATAAAAGATGAAGAAAATATAATTCCTGACATTGAGAGGAATGACGGAATAGGACTTCTAAAAATTGAAGTAAATGAAGATAATGCAGAAAAAATAATGAAAGACATAGAAACAAGAATATTGTACTTTAAGAACAAGCCAATATGGTATTATCTAAATTATTCCCTGGAAAATGTTGATTTCTTAAATGTCCAGTTTGAGGCTATAAAAAGATTGCATGACAAGGGATTTACAAACATAGGAATAGCAATACCAAACATAACAGATGTTTCCCAGATAAAAAGAATTAAAGATATGCTTAAGGAAATAAAACTTGAGCCTCTTGAAGAGATAGAGCTTGGTATTATAATTGACAGCCCTGCTTCCTCAATATTAATAGAAGAAATATGCGAAGAAGGGATAGACTTCATAATGATTGATATGGAGAAACTAACTACAACTATACTTAACATCAACAACAAAAAGTACTACAATGAATACCATCCAGCTGTGCTAAAACAGCTTTCCAGCATAATAAAAACATGCAGAAAACAAAACATAGAGACAAGTGCTTTTGGCGGAAATATTTCTGATCCAGAATTAATAGACCTACTTGTGAAAAAAGGGATTGACAGCATAATCTGCGAGGCAAATTCTATAACAGAAACAAGAAACAGCATAGCAAAAACTGAGAAAAAAATTATACTAAGAAGAGTGGCAAAAGAAGAAGTAAATTAAGCTGTTACCTGACCTAAATCTTTCTTTATTGAGCTAATCAGATTATTTGTTTCACTGTAAATTGAAGGGGCATATCTTGTCCATATCTTATTCTTTATAATATAATTATGGTAATAATTTCTCATTACTTTTCCCATTTTTCCATACCTGTCAAAGGTATTAAGATAATCAAGCTCCATTGACCCTTTTACCCTTATCTGAATATCTCCAGAATTCATTTTTACATCCTTTCCATTTTCCTTAATATTAACTTCTTTAGTTCTAAGTGTCCAGATTTCAACTTCAATTATAAATTTAGCATACTCGTCTATTTTCCTGTCACTTTTAAAATCAATTTTATGTGACTTCCCGTCAGGCCTTATCATTTCAACATGGGTCTTTTCATTAAAAAAGTAATGATATGACTTGAACCATTCAACTATATCCCTATATACTTTATGCAAGTCATAAACTCCGCTATAACTTATTTTAATCCAAGAAGGCTTGGGGCTTCCGCCCACAATATCCAAAGTAAAACTCATAAAGGTAGATTAAGATTAAAATCTATATAAAATTATTGTTTATCTTTTAATTCAGAACATTCGTCACATATCCATTCGTAGTCCATGTAGTGCAATCTTGAGAAGTTCCCACATATATGACATTCCCCTTCAAGCTTCCTATTTTCACTAATTGGCTTGCTAAATTCTTCCCTTAACTCAAACTTGTCAACAATCAACTCAAATAACTGCGGCTGTATCTTTAATATGTCTTTTATAGTCAATAAACCTATAAGTTCCCCAGTGCTTATAACTGGCAAATGCCTTATATTCTTGTCTCTCATTAAAACCAATGCATCATAGATATCCTCTTTTTCTGAAATAGTAAACAAATTTGACTCTGCAATTTCCTTGATCTTTGTTGTTTCAGGATTAAGATTTTTAGCCACAACTTTTCTTACTATATCCTGTTCAGTAACTATGCCTATCATCCCTTTTTCAGGATATTTAATAATCAAGCTTCCAACATGCTTCTCTTCCATTAATTTGGCACAGTCTATTATCAAATTATCCGGGCTTACAAGTACAGGATTTTTTGTCATTGCCTCTGCAACTTTGATTCCGACTTTCATGAACTGTAAAATGAATTTAGTGATTTAAAAGATTTTGTAAAAAAGAAATTAGGTTTTTTAATAGCTATTTTAATGAATATGATTACTTTTTAATCTTGCATATCTTTTTATCCTGACAAAGGCCCAAGAATTCCTGCCCAGTATATTTTAAATAATAAATCTTAAAAAGGATATTAAACTTCTATTTTTAAATGGAAAAGTCGAAATTTGAAAAAATAGAAAAAAAATGGCAAAATAACTGGGAAAAATCTAAAATTTTTCAAGTTAAAGAAAATCATAAAAAACCAAAATATTTCTGTTTAGAATTTTTCCCATATCCATCCTCATTTGCATTACATATGGGACACTTAAGAAATTACACCATAGGGGATGTTATTGCAAGGTATAAGAGAATGAATGGTTTTAATGTTCTTTACCCAATGGGATATGACTCTTTTGGACTGCCTGCTGAGAATGCTGCAAAAAAAGAGGGGATTCATCCAAAAAAATACACAGAAAGCGCAATTAAAAAAATTATGGAATATCAGAAAGCTTTGGGAAACAGCTATGACTGGAGCAGAAAAATTTCAACCCATGAACCGGAATATTACAAGTGGAACCAGTATTTTTTCCTTAAATTTCTTGAAAACGGGCTTGTGTACAGAAAAAAAGCCCCTGTTAACTGGTGTCTCTCATGCAATTCAACCTTGGCAAATGAGGAAGTTGTTTCCGGGAAGTGCTGGAGGCATGAAGATACAGAAGTAATCCAAAAAGAACTTGAACAATGGTTCTTAAAAACTACTGCCTATGCTGAAGAATTATTAAATGATATTGACAAGCTTGAATGGTCTGACAGAATAAAAACATTGCAGAGAAACTGGATTGGAAAATCTGAAGGATTATTAATTGATTTTGCAATAAAAAATAGCAAGAAAAAAATACAAGTTTTTACAACAAGAGCTGACACTATTTTTGGAGTTACTTTTTTAGTTGTTTCACCTAAACATAATTTAATTAATGAACTTGCAAAAGAAAACAAAAAACAAGTTGAAGAATTGAGCAGAAAAGTACAAAATGAGGAAGAAAAAGACAAAGAAGGAGTATTTTTAGGATCTTATGCAATAAATCCAATGACAAAAGAGGAAGTGCCAATTTATGCTGCAAATTTTGTTGTTGCTGAATACGGAACTGGAGCTGTTATGGCTGTTCCTGCACATGACAAAAGAGATTTTGAATTTGCAAAAAAATATAATATAAACACAAAGATAGTTATTGTGCCTGAAAGCGGTGCACAATTTAAAGCAATTTCTGGGGCTTATGTTGATGAAGGAATTTTAATAAATTCTGAAAAATTTGACAAGATGAAAAGCAGAACTGCAATAAAAGTTATTTCTGATTATATTGAAAAAAATAAGTTAGGAAGAAAAATAACGCAGTACAAATTAAGGGACTGGCTTATTTCCAGGCAGAGGTACTGGGGAACTCCAATACCAATTGTTTACTGTAAAAAATGCGGTGCTGTTCCTATAAAAGAAAAGGATCTGCCTGTTTTGCTGCCTGAAAAAGCTGATTTTAAAGTAGAAGGAAACCCATTGCAACATGTTAAAGAGTGGACTGATGTAAAATGTCCAAGCTGCAAAAGCAAGGCAAGAAGAGAAACAGATACCATGGGCGGTTTTGTAGATTCATCATGGTATTTCCTAAGATTCTGCAGCCCTGCAAATAAAAAATCTGCATTTGACAAAAATGAAGTTAAATACTGGATGCCTGTTGACCAGTATATTGGTGGGATAGAACATGCTGTTGGTCATTTAATTTATTCAAGATTTTTTACAAAGGCATTAAGAGACTTAAAAATGCTTAATTTTGATGAGCCTTTTACTAAACTATATAACCAAGGAATATTATACAAAGACAGACATAAAATGAGCAAGAGCTTTGGCAACATTGTAACACAGACGGAAATATCTGATAAATATGGAATTGATACAGCTAGGGTTTTCTTGATGAGTGTTGCAAGCCCTGATTCTGATATGGAATGGAGCGACAAGGGTGTTGAAGGAAGCTTCAAATTTCTGCAAAAAGTTTTAAGGCTTTCAGAGCTAAAGTTTAGAAAAGAAAATGAAAAGGATGAGCATAAAAGAAATTTAACAATAAAGAACTATACTAAGTTAGTTGAAGAAATCAAATTTAATCTTGCTATTATAGAACTGATAAAATTTACAGATTATCTTGCTGAAAATCCCAATAAAAAAGGATATGAAGACTTGCTTAAGATACTTAGCCCTTTTGCACCACACATATGTGAGGAATTATGGAATAAACTTGGAAAGAAAAGTTTTGTTTCTATAGAAAAATGGCCTGAATATGATGAAAAGAAAATAAACAAACAAATTGAAGAGCAAGAAAAAAATGTTGATAAATTAATAGAAGATATAAACAATGTTGTTAATATTATAAAAGAAAAAGGAAAGGAAGCTTCAAAAGTTTTTGTTTACGTCTTGCCTAAAGAAAAAGAGATTTATTCTAATGAAGTTGAAGCTGTTAAAAAAAGAACTAATTTGGATGTAAAGGTTTATGCTGTAAATGACAAAAACAAATATGACCCTTCTAATAAGTCTTCAAAGGCAAAGCCTGGAAAGCCGGCAATTTATTTAGAGTAATTCTTTAAAAGTAGTGACAATAGAAAGGTTTAAAAATAAAGGATTAACATAATTCTTAGAAACTTGAGGAATAAAATGAATGCGGAACAAAGAGCAAAAATAAAAGAAGAATATAATAGAAAATTTGATATGGGGATGAAAGCATGCATTCTCAGTTTATTCATAAGCTTATGTACCTACGCAGGTATAACTTATCATGGTATTAAAAATTTACCAGAACAAACACCAGCAGTATTAAATTATAATGATGCAAAAACAACCTTAGCAAATTTAGAAGAAGAGAGAAAATCTCTAAAAAGAGATTTAAACGATTTTTTACCCTACAGACCAGACAAATTAAAGGAAAAATTAGAGGAATTATTTCCATTAAGGTCAGATAAAGAAAGGCATTTAGATGAAATTATTGAAACTATTAAATTAGATGTTGAAGAAATGAAAAGCAAAGAGGAAGTTAAAGAATATAATGAAAAAATGGCAGAATCAAACAAGACAATCAAAAATGGAGGATTAACAGCATTGGGAATACTTACTTCAGTTGGCCTTATTTCTTTTGTTTATATTAAAAAAGCAGAAAAAGAAATGGGAAAAAAATTAAAATTATACATTGGAGAAAAGCTTAAATATAAAAAATAACAAGAAAAATTTACTAATTTTGGGGGAATAAAATGGCACAACAACAAAATCAACCAATCTTTATTTTGGCTGAAAACACACAGAGAAACAAGGGAAAGGAAGCACAGAGAAACAACATAATGGCAGCTAAATTAGTTGCTGAAACAGTTAGGACTACCTTAGGGCCAAAGGGAATGGACAAGATGCTTGTTGATTCTATGGGAGATATCATTATTACAAATGACGGGGTTACTATACTAGAAGAAATGCAGATAGAGCATCCTGCTGCAAAGATGATTGTTGAAGTTGCCAAAACCCAGGAAGATGAAGTTGGAGACGGAACTACAACTGCTGTTGTTCTTGCTGGAGAATTATTGAAAAATGCTGAAAATTTAATAGACAAGGATGTGCACCCTACAGTCATAGTTAAGGGATATAACTTAGCAGCACAGAAGGCTATTGAAATATTAAAAAAAATATGTGTGGATGTTTCAGAAGATGATGAAGAGATTTTAAATAAAATAGCTGCAACAGCAATGACAGGTAAAGGAGCAGAAAGCTCCAAAGATATTCTGTCTGATCTTGCTATCAAAGCTGTAAAACAAGTCATGGATAATGGAAATTTAGACATAGAAGATATCAAATTAGAGAAGAAAGTTGGCGGAGGAATTGAAGACTCTGAATTAATAAGGGGAATTGTCTTGGACAAGGAAAGAACTCATCCTGGAATGCCAAAGAAAGTCAAGAATGGAAAAATTGCCCTATTAGATATTGCTTTGGAAATTAAAAATACAGAAACAGATGCAAAGATACAAGTTTCTGATCCTACACAATTGCAGTCTTTCATGGACCAGGAAGAAAAAATGCTGAAGGACATGGCTGACAAGATTATAAAATCAGGAGCAAATGTCATATTCTGCCAGAAAGGAATAGATGATTTAGTGCAGCACTTTTTGGCTAAAGCGGGAGTTTATGCTGCAAGAAGAATAAAAAAGTCTGATATGGAAAAACTGGCTAAAGCAACAGGCGCAAGAATAGTAAGCAAGCTAAGCGACATTTCAAATGAAGATCTTGGAACTGCTGGTATGGTTGAAGAAGTTAAAATTGGAGATGAAGAGATGACTTATGTAAAAGACTGCGTAAATCCAAAATCTGTTACCTTGCTTATAAAAGGAGGAACGCAGCATGTAGTTGACGAGATTGAAAGGGCAATAAAAGATGCTTTAGGAGACATAGCAGCAGCATTAAGCGTAGGAAAAGTTGTTGCTGGAGCTGGCTCAACTGAAATGGAAGTTTCAAGACAGCTTAAGGAATATGCAACAAAATTATCAGGAAGAGAACAGCTTGCTGTAATGGCTTTTGCTGAATCATTGGAAATAATACCAAGAACTTTGGCAGAGAATTCTGGGCTAGATCCTATTGACATGCTTACTGCCTTGAAAGTTGAACATGACAAGGGAAACAAGTGGGCAGGAATAGATGCAAATTCAACTAAGATAATGGATGCTTGGAAAGAGGGAGTTATTGAACCCCTGAAAATTAAAACCCAGGCTATTAGAAGTGCTACAGAAGTTGCAGAATTATTATTAAGGATTGATGATGTAATAGCTGCTTCTGGATTGTCAAAGGGAAGTCCACAAATGCCTCCTGGAATGGGTGGCATGCCTGACATGGGTGGAATGGAATAGTTTCATTCTATAAAATCTTCTATTATTGGATTAACGATTTTTAAATAATCTTCTGTTTTCATTATTATACTTCTTGTCATCAAGCCAGCATTAAAAGCTATTTCTTCATTTTTTAACAAAGATCTGTCTGCATAAGTTTTAATATTAAAAATATTTCCAAAGGGAGGGACTTCTCCTGGAACACATTTTGTAACTTCTTTTACTTCTTCTTTTGCAGCCAGGCTTAAACTTTTTTGATTTATTATCATTCTTAATTTTTTTAAGCCAATTCTTTCATTGCCTGGCAAGACGCATAACAAAAAATTACCTTTTGACCTTAATATCAGTGCTTTAGCTCCCTGCTCTTCTTTTGTACCGCGAACTCTTGCAGCATCCTTTGATGTTGGAGTTGGCTCATGATCCAGAACTTTGTATTTTACTTTGCTTTTGTCAAGCAATTCCTTGATTTCAATGAAAACTTGATCCATTTTATATAAGCTTAAACTAAGAAATCTTTATAAAGTATTTTATTAAAAATCCGAAAATCTTCCGAAAAATCCGAAATATTCTTGGGCTACTTATTAGTTTCACTAAAATATTAAATAAAAATTCCACTTATATAGATATAATGTATGTTAAATTAAAAACAGGGAAACAGAAAATATTACTAACTAAAGCTATCAAATTTGCCGGTTCTCAAAGAAAATTAGCAAAAATAACAAGAATATCAAAGGGAAGTATTTGCGATTATGTTAGAGGTAGTTTTATGACAGAAAAAAGATTCAATAAAATAGCAGATTTTTTAAATATAAAAGATAAAGAAAGATTAATAGAAGAGAAAAAACCAGATAATTGGAGACAGATTTTAGGAGGTAAAAAGTGTGTAATTTCTAAGAAAAATAAAGGCACCTTCCTAAGAGACATGAAACATATAAATAAATTAGGTGCTAAGACCTTAAAGAAATGGCATCAAGATATGAAGGCAACATATCCAGAAGAATATTATAACATTCAATATTCTAGATTTAAAAAAATGTATGGTTATAAACATACAACTATGAATGGAGAAAAAGTAAGGAATATATGGGAAAAACAAATAGCTGATATATTATCCTCCTTAAGAATCAATTACGAATATGAACCTCTCGTAAGAGCTAACAAAAAATATTTCTTTCCTGATTTTGTAATTAATAAAAAAATAATTTTGGAAGTTACAAGGTGGAAAGGCATTGAAAACGCTTTTAAATTAAAAAGCAAAATTAAGGCTCTTAAAGATAATTATCAAATATTTGTAGTTATTCCAAAAAATTTAAAAAGCTATTATAGTCTTATTGGGGATAACCTTATTATTGGTTTAGAGGAATTTGCCCGGATAGCTCAGACTTTTCCTAAGAAATAAGGAAGGGGAGCAACAGGTAGAGCGCATGGCTGTTAACCATGAAGTCGGAGGTTCGAGTCCTCCTCTGGGCGTTTACTCTTCTAAATAAGTAAGAGCTTTAAAATTTTGAGATTAAAACTACTAAAGATATAAATGATAAGGTTTTTCTGTTGAAGAATTAAAGAAACTAGAGTTTTCCGCTGAAGGTGCAAAATCAAGTTTCTTGGATTATTTTAAATAGTCTAAATTTTTGTATAACATAATAGATTCTGCAAAAGAAGATGAAAATAATGAATGTGGATCTATAAACTCTTTAACTGAGCTTATTGTTTTTTGAGCTAATTCAAAGTATTCTTTTTTATTTGTTTTTTTATATAAATTAATTAAAACTTTTATTGCCAAGGAATTTTGTTCCGGGTCTATTTTTCTGATTTTTAAATATCCAAGATTATCATCTGATTCTTTTATATCATAGAAAACATCTTTGTTAAAGAAATTCGTTAT
The DNA here is from genome assembly GCA_016185635.1 of Candidatus Woesearchaeota archaeon. Taxonomy (GTDB): domain Archaea; phylum Nanobdellota; class Nanobdellia; order SCGC-AAA011-G17; family JACPIM01; genus JACPNF01. The sequence goes on along the minus strand of JACPNF010000017.1, from coordinate 3,226 downwards.
TGTTAACTGCATTATTTCTTCTGCTTTCTTTATATACTTTTCCTGATTGGTATTTAATAATGAAGTTATTAACAGCAAATGGTTTTTTAACAGATATGACTGGCTAGGAGAAGTATCATAAAAATGCAATACTCCTTCATTATTTATTAGATTTTTTAGCAAGAAGTTCAATGCATTTAATGCTATTCCTTCATATTCCTCATTATTTAACATTTCAGAGGCTAATAAAAAAGAATTAATTGCATAACAATTAAAATCCAGAAATAAAATTTTATCTATATTAGGTTTTTTTAATTTTTGTCTTGCTTTTAGCGGTAATTTATAATATTCTTCATCAGCATCTTGGCTAGAGTAAAAATAACTTTTTTCTTTGTCCAAGAAATTGCTTAAAATAAAAGCTATTGTTTTTTGAGCTGTTTCTTTGAATTTTTCAATATTAGTTAATTTATAAGCTAATAAATAGGTTGAAATTAATCTTGAGTTGTCATCCAATAACTTTTCATAATGCGGCTTGGACCAGTTTTGCTGGGTCGCATATCTATAGAAACCATATTCTTCTTTGTCAAATATTTCTCCTGCAGCCATGTTTGTCAAGGTTTTAATCAATATTTCTTTAGCTTCGCTGTCTTTTAACTCTAAAAGAAATTCTAAAATATTATGAAAAGGAAATTTCTGGTCAGACCCAAAACCACCAAAATAAGGATCATAATTTATTTTTATTTCATTAAAAATATCCTCTTTTATCTTGTTTAAATCTTTATTTTCAAACTTTTGTTGTATGAATTCTGTTTGTATTTTTTTATTTGATTCCTTATATATACTTAAAGCATTTTCTAAAAAAGAAAGCATTTGATAAGGTGATAGGTACATAGCTCCAGAAATTATTTCTCCTTCTATATCCAAAATTGCTGTTGTTGGCCAACCACCCAGATTATATCTTGTGTTTATGTCTGGCCTTTTATCTGTATCAACTCTTATTGGAATAAAATTATTATTTATAAATTTTATAACTTCTTCATTATCATAAGTATCTTCATCCAAACGGTGACACCAGTAGCACCAGACAGCAGAAATATCTAATAAGATTGGCTTGTTTTCTTTTTTTGCTTTTGCAAAAGACTCTTTATCCCAAGCTAACCAGTTTATTTTATACATAGGTCTTTTTTATTAGTGGAAAAAATATAAAAAACTTTGCTTTTAAATAATATTAAAAGAATTTATCTCAAATAAAGGCCTTGAAGCTTTAGTGATTTAACCTTGATGGCACTGAATAATTTTGTTCTAATTTCCCTTAGGCGTATTATCATAAGTAATACAATATATAAAAACTTATAAATTAATTTTTTCTTAGTTTTGATTATGGTTTGTTTAGAATGTGAAGGGCAGGTTTCCAGGAAAGAACTTGATTATTCTGTAAAGCATTATGGAAAAGTATTGTGCAGAGATTGTCAAGAGGATTATTCTTCAGAAGAGAAGAGTTATCAAAAACAAAAGGAAAAATCAACTCCTGAAGCCATAAAACTGTGTGAAGCTTTAAAAAAAATGGGATTTAATGCTCAATTAGAAAAAGATGATGGATATAAACATATTGATATTGCAATTCCTGAATTTATGGTAAATATTGAGGTTGATGGTATGCAACATAATTATAATGAAGAACAAGCTTTGGCTGATTTAAAGAGAACATATTACTCATTCAAAAAAGGATATGTGACTTTAAGAATTCCTAATAAACTTATTCAGGAAAAAGCTTATGAAACTGCAGGATATATAAAGAAGTTTATTGAAGCAAGTAAAGAACAGTTAGAAGAAGAATAACACAATCACTTCTTTATACTTTAAGCGTTTCCTATTTTTAAAGATTAATCATTAGAACCAATAAAATTATAGTAACGTCCAAGCCAGTATGCAATAAGATAATCTGTTGGAGCATACTGTATTTCTCCGTTTTCACCAAGGCTGGAAAATAATACATATGACTGACTCTTCCAGATAAACGGACTAATACTTCGCTGATTTATTGGGAATGGCTTTGCTGCCTGGGGAATATTTTTTCGTCCGCAAAAAAAGCTTTTTTCGATGTCTGTTCTCCAGCGATGATCGACAGGATAACTTCTCCTGTTTAAAGAATAAATTCTAAGGCTTTCAATTCCAGCTTGAATAGATTTTTCATCTATCTTATCAGACTTTGCATTATAAATAAAATTCCAAAACGAGTTTGACTGAGAATTAATTTTTTCCCATGTTTCCTGAAGACTTACTACTATCTTTTTCCTGATTACAGGATCATGTTCAAGTCCAAGAATAGGATAATAAGAAAGAAAACCCATATTATCATTATTTGGGTTTGTCCTCCCGATGAACTCAAAATGAACAAAACTAAGAGAATCTGCATATCCTTTATCAATAAGATTTTCATATGCACTTTTATATTTTTTATCATTAGTCATTACTGCAGCATTCTTAAATATATTAAGGGCAATAAGAGAATTAACACCAATTGGAATGCCAAAGACTTTGTTCTGGATATTACCAAATGTTGTTGGATTACCATCTAAGTCTGTAACCACATTATCATTGTCAATTAAATGATCTGCTATTGATGCAACTCTTTTTGCAATTTCTTTTTTGATTAAAGGATTATCACAAATCTGCCATGCTGTAGAATAACCAAACATAAGACCAGCATATTGATCTTTGCTTACATCACCTTTCCAATGATATCGAGAAAACCTTCCAAATCCAGGATTCCATTCTTGGTTTGGATTAAAACTTGCTGGAGCAAGATTGCGCGCATAAAAACCAGGACTGCTTTTAAGTTTTCCATCAACATTTTTTTGAGTGATGTCATCAAGCAAGCCTAAGCCAGTAACTAACATTCCTACCATTGACAAGGCATTTTCTGCTTGCGGATTTTGCTCATGCTTTAAAGTTGCATAACGCAAGCTTTCTGCTGCAAGAAGAACTCCAGTCCAGCAGCAAGTATCTGCACCAATGCAATATGTTAATTTTCCAGCTTGCTTATTATTTTTAAGCTCTTCAAAAAACAAGCTATATTCGAGCAAACCTTCTGGGCTGATATGGTCACTTTGAATTAATCTCTCAAGATTTTCAGCTTTTTGGGTAAGAGTATAACTTCCTCCATCAGAGTATTCCTTCCTGACAATTGTCTGCGGAATTCTTGGGTCTATTGGAGGATCGTCACAGTGCCCAAAGAGATATCCGC
>JACPNF010000021.1 GCA_016185635.1 Candidatus Woesearchaeota archaeon | reverse complement strand
TATGGTCTGCAATATGGAAAGGTGTAGCTCTGTGGAAGTCAGCAAGGAATAATCAGCGTTCTTGGTTTGTATTTTTGTTTATACTAAATACCTTAGGAATATTGGAAATAATTTATTTGGCATTTTTCCAGCAAAAGAAGAAATAATTATTTTTGATAAAATTTTTAAAGATTCTCCCTGAAGGCTTTTCTTAAAAGGCCTCTATTCTAAAAACTCAATGCCTAATTCATTTTCAATTTCTTTCTTTGCTTTTTGCTTTATGCTCTTCCTAGGTCCGAATATTTGAGGAGAAGTAACACCAGTAACTATCAGCATTGCCCTTATTGTCTTTGTTAAATCCTCTGAGATCTGTGCTCCCCATATAATCCTTGCATCAGGGCTTAATCTTGAGGAAACTGTTTCTACTACTTTTCTTGCCTCTTCTAAAGTCATGTCAGGTCCTCCTGAAACATTAATCAAGGCACCGACAGCACCATCAATACTTACATCAAGAAGAGGATTATTGATTGCTTTCTCAACAGCTTCTACTGCTCTGTTCTCTGTGTCACTTTCACCAACACCAATAACAGCAACTCCACCCTTGCCCATTACTGTTCTTATATCTGCGAAATCCAAATTTATTAATCCTGCCTTTGTTACAAGCTCAGCAATTCCCTTTACAGAATTAGTTAAAACTTCATCAGCTACCTTGAAGGCAGTATGCAAAGGTAAGTCAGGAGCTAATTCTAATAATTTATCATTAGGTATAACAATTAATGTATCTACAAGATTTTCAAGTTTTTCTAGTGCAATAATAGCATTTTCATGCCTTCTTCTTCCTTCCATTTCAAATGGCAAGGTAACTATTGCAACAGTCAAAGCACCAAGTTTTTTTGCAACTTCTGCAACAACAGGAGCAGATCCTGATCCAGTTCCTCCTCCTAAGCCGCAAGTAATGAAAACCATGTCAGCACCCTGAAGCTTTTCCCTTATTTCATGCTCGCTTTCGCGTGCAGCTTCTTCTCCAACCTGAGGAACGCTTCCAGCTCCAAGCCCTTGGGTTGTTGTTTTTCCCAGCAATATTTTTGTGGAAGCATTAGTATAAAGAAGATCTTGTGCATCAGTGTTTATTGCTATAGTATCTACTCCAGTAATTCCAACTTCAGAAATCCTGTTTATTGTGTTGTTTCCTCCGCCACCAGCACCAACAACCTTGATCTTGGCTTTCTGTTTTGCTAATAATTCTTCCAGCTCATTATCCAGGGGATTATGTTCCCTCGGAATCCTGGATTTTATAAAACTTATTCCTCTATCTTTAGCACTCTGGATTAAGCTGTCCATTTTTTAGATTATATCTTCCTAATATTTAAACATTGCTCAAGTAAAATCAACATTTTTGATATTAGGTATTAGTTTAGTTATTTTCTCCTTTAAGAACTCTTTTTCCTTCTCTCCAAGCTTAACTTTTACTTCTGCTTTTTTCTCTTTTATATTTACTTCAAATTCCTTGCTTAATTTTGAGACAAGGCTTTCCACTTTTTCCTTGTCATCTTTTACTATTCTCTTTATTTCTAAGTCAAAAAATAGGTCTTTTCCAGCCAACGGATGGTTAAAATCAACTATAACTCTTCCTCCTGAAACGCTTCTTATAGTCCCAATAATTCCGTCAATATTGACATTTAATCCTGGGAATGGCTTTAAGTTCTCTTTTCTGAATATATTAACAGGAACTAACCTTAGTAATTTTAGATCCTTTTTCCCAAATGCCTCTTCAGTTTTCAGTTCTATCTTGTGTTTTCCTTCTTCTTTTCCTATTAATTTTTCATCTAATCCCTTTAATAGATGCCCTTCTCCTACACAGATTATAACTGGTTTATACTGGAAATCTGAGTTATAAATATTATTTTCTTTTGCAGTATCCTCTTTTGTTAAATCAAAGATTTCATTAGTATCTTTTATTCTTCCAACAAAATCTACCTCTATAAATTCTCCTTTCTTTATTTTCATTAGCCTAATTTTTTTTCTTTTTTAATCCAGAAACTATTTTAATGCTCTCAACAGTACCATCTAAATTTTGGTCCCTGTCTGGATAGTAAAGCCCTCTTTCAAGAACATATTCAATCCCTATTTCAAGGGTATTCTCTCCCAAAACAGCTTCAGAAGTAAATCCTCTTTCAGGTTTGTCTCGAAATGGAATTGGTTTAGCCCAGACAGAAGAATCATCTGATGTTTCTAATTGATTTCTTGCATATGGGGGAAGATAAATTTTCTTTGCCATGTCTTCTGAAAAAAATATTTCTCTATATAAGGTTTATTGAATTGGACAAGCAATGTCCTATACTACAACGCATCTATTAATTATCAATCAAAATATTTATAAACAAACTTCTTCTTTTTCAATCTTATGAGTACAAAACAGGTGGATGCTGGTAGTTTAAAAAAGGGAAATACAATAGTTTTTGACGGAAAGGCCTGTACTATAAGGGATATACAAATTGGAAAGTCGGGAAAACACGGCCATGCAAAAGCAAGGATAGAGGCAGTCACCTTGTTTGGCAATCAAAAGATAATAAAAGTCCTTCCTGGAGGGGATAAGGTTGAAGTTCCGTTAATAGAAAAAAAATCAGCCCAGGTTTTGTCAGGTAATGGAGACAAAGCAAATGTAATGGACTTGGAGTCATATGAAACATTTGATTTGAAGATTACAGATGAACTTAAAGACCAGGTAAAGGAAGGAATGCAAATAGTATATTGGATTGTTTTGGATGAAAAAGTTATGATGCAGGTTAAGGTAAGTTAAAATGGGAAAATTTCCAGAAGCAGCAGCAAGATTATTTCATGGAATATTTGTCTGCAGAAAATGCAAGACAAAAAAAAGAACAGATGTTAATAAAATATTAGCAAAAAAAGTATCTTGTAAAAAATGTGGTGGCAAATCTTTTAGACCTATAAAGTCAAAGAAGTAAAAGAAATGAACATTGATATAATATTTGCAGTTATCTTCTATATACTATTATTTTTATTTTACTTATTTAACAAAAATAAATTTGAAGTAAAGGGAAAAGTTCTTTTTATTTACAGGACAAAATTTGGCATTAAGTTAATGGACAGGATAGCAAAAAAACTGAGAATTTTCTTGACTCCTTTGTCTTATTTAAGTATTTTAGTTGGCTTTGCAGGAATGGCCTTTATTTTGTTTGTGCTTCTTCGTGGTACTTTTGACTTGTTGTTTGTTCCTAATGCTCAGCCTGCTCTTGCTCCAGTTCTTCCAGGTGTAAAAGTTCCTGGTCTTCCTGATCTTTCTTTTTGGCATTGGATTATAACAATCTTTATTGTTGCATTGATACATGAATTTTCTCACGGAATATTTGCAAGGCTTTACAAATTAAATGTAAAAAGTTCGGGAATACTTGCCTTGGGTCCAATACTAGGTGCTTTTGTTGAACCAGATGAGGAAAAAATGAAAAAAGTTCCAAAAAAAGAGCAGCTGGCAATCTTGTCAGCAGGAGCTTTTTCAAATATTGTGCTTGCCATTTTAGTGTTCTTGATTGTAAGTTTTGTTTCAGCTCCTTTGCAGGAAAAATTAATGGACTTTAAAGGAATAGAAGTTAATTCTTTAAATCCAGGTTTTCCAGCAGAAAAAGCAGCTTTGCCTGTTCCTTTTATAATAAGCTCAATTAATAATAAGGAGCTGAATAATTTGGAGGATTTTATTTCTGCAACTGATAAAATAAAGCCAAATCAGAAATTAATTCTTGGAACAGATAAAGGAATATTTAATTTAATAACCACAAAAAATCCTGATAATAATTCAAAAGGGTTTATAGGTATAAGTAATCTTGCAGTAAAAAATGAATTAAAACAGAGCATAAATCCCTTTTTTGGAAAAGCTATTTTATGGTTCCTGAGATTAGTATTTTGGTTGTTTGTTGTTAACTTGGGCATAGGATTGTTTAACCTGCTGCCTTTAGGTCCAGTAGACGGTGGAAGAATGTTCCTCGTATTATCTTCCGTAATATTTAAAGAAGAAAGAAAGGCTCAAAGAGTCTGGTCAGCTGTCAGCTTGTTTTTATTGATGGTTATATTCATAAATCTGCTTCCATACCTGATTAAATTTTTTAGGTTTATTTTAACACCATTCTTAGGCTAACATGTTAATTGATGTTCATGCTCATATAGACAGGTTTTCTGATGAAGAACTATTTGAAGTAATAAAAAGAGCTGAAAAAGAAGAGGTAATTGCTATAATAACCCAAGGAGTTACTCATGAAAATAACCTTAAAGTCCTCGAATTAGCTGAAAAATTTAAAATAATAAAACCAGCCTTAGGGTTGTATCCGTTAAATGCCTTAAATGTCAAAGTTATAGAAGGCTATGAAAAAATTGATTACGACAGGAATACAAAATATAGTGTTGATGAAACTTTGGAATTTATTAAAAAGAATAGAGATAAAATAATAGCCATAGGTGAAGTTGGTTTGGATATGAAATTCTCCAAAGACTTAAAAACACAGATAAAAAACTTTGAAAAAATTATTGAGCTAAGTGAAAAGATAAAAAAGCCATTGATAGTCCATTCACGAGGCGCAGAAAAAGAATGCATTGAATTGCTTGAAACCTCAAAAAACAAGAAAATAATCATGCATATGTTTTCAGGCAATAAAAAACTGATAAACAGGGCAGCCCAGTCAGGATTTAATTTTTCTGTCCCAGTTATAATATTAAAATCAACCCATTTTCAGATGCTTGTTGAAAATGTTAACATTAATCAGTTATTTACAGAAACAGACTGCCCATGGCTAAGTCCTTTTCCAGAAAAGAAAAGCGAGCCTTCTTTCATTAAACAAAAAAAAAAAAAAATT
>JACPNF010000016.1 GCA_016185635.1 Candidatus Woesearchaeota archaeon | reverse complement strand
AAAATAACATGGAATTTGCTTGAAATTAAACATTATTTTCACCTCTTTTTTACAAACATGTACTTTGATGATAGAGAGCTTATATCATTAAAATACTTAAGATTTACTATTTTTGATTTACTAGAAAACGCAAAAGTTTAGAATTTCAAAACCTTTAAATACCATTAATCTTTTATTTATTTTACAATGACACGAGTTGATTGTATTCATTAACAGAAAAGATTTAACTAGTTCTAACTATATTAAAAATGGAATGGCGGTCGTAGTATACTGGCTTAGTACAGCTGGCTGTGGCCCGGCTAAAGGGAGTTCGATAAAAGCATTTAGAAAAAGCTTTAGCAAAACTAAAGCAAAAACTTTCGAAAGTCTCCCCGATCGCCCTTTAATTTCAAGCGGTGCAATATGGAACTAGAAAGAGCAAAGGGAACAAGGGATTTTCTTCAGGCTGAGAAATTAACAAGAAACAAGATAGTTAATACTATAAGAGAGGGTTTTGAATTGTATGGCTTTTATGAGATAGAAACCCCTATCCTGGAGAAATATGAGCTTTTGTCAGCAAAATATGCTGGCGGAGCTGAAATACTAAAAGAAACCTTTAAGTTAAAAGACCAGGGCAACAGAGAATTAGCTTTAAGATATGACTTAACTGTGCCTCTTGCAAGGGTTATAGGAATGAACCCTCAGTTAAAGATGCCTTTTAAGAGATATCAGATAGGAAAAGTTTTCAGGGACGGTCCAATGGGGTCTGGAAGAGTAAGGGAATTTTTCCAATGCGATGCTGATATTGTCGGCACTGATTCTGTTCTTGCTGAAGTTGAATTATTAAATCTTGTAAATTATGTTTATACAAAATTAGGATTTAAATTTAAAATAAAAGTAAATAACAGAAAGATATTAAATGAAATGATAAAAAATTCCGGAATTTCAGAAGAAAATGCTGAAACAGTAATACTAACGATTGACAAGCTCTATAAAATAGGGGTAGGTGGAGTGAAAAAAGAATTGCTTGGAAAAAATATTAACCAGAGTTCAATTTCAAAGATAATCCAGATAATTTCTATCAAAGGAAATAATGAAGAAAAACTTTCTAAATTAAAAAAATTTATTTCAGAAGAATCATTGAAAGAAATAAGTGAACTATTAAGTTATTGCAAGAAAAATATAGAAATTGACATATCCTTAGCAAGGGGTCTTTCTTACTATACTGGGATAATATTTGAAATTGTATTAAAGAACAATGAACTTATATGTTCTATAGGAGGTGGGGGAAGATATGACAATATGATTGGATCTCTTTTGGACAATAAAAGAAACTATCCTGCTGTAGGAATTTCATTTGGGCTGGACAGAATTTATGATGCTCTTTTAAAAAAAGAAATAAAAGAAACATTAACAAAAGTACTTATTATTCCAATAAAGGAAGAGAAAAAAGCAATAACTCTGGCAGAAGAATTAAGAAAAAACAAGATAAAAACAGAACTTGAAATAAAACAAAGGTCTATATCTTCAAGTTTGGATTATGCTTCCAAGATGAATATCCCTTTTGCAATATTTTTAGGAAAAGATGAAGCAAAAAAGAAGAAAATTAAGATCAGGGACATGAATAAAGGAAGAGAAAAACTTGTTTCTATAAAAGAAGCAATAAAGATATTAAATAATGCAAAAATTATAAAACGATAAGTTTAAATACTATATAGCTATTCATCAAAAAATGCTTAACGAACAAAGCAAGAAACTATTTCTAATAAGTTATAAAATCACTAACTTATTAGGAAAAATAGGAGGGAAAAAATGGAAGAAGAATTAAAATTTAAAGGAGATGATGATGACGACTTTGATGATGAAGATGATGACGACAAAGATGATGATGAAGACGATGGAATGGATGATGAATAAATAGCTTTATTCTATCTTTTTGTTTTTTATTCTTTAATTTTTTGTTTCTAGAATTCTCTATGGTTTTCCAAATAGGCTTAATAAACCCTGGAAGAAAACTCCGAAGAGTTTCTCCCTGGGAAAAAAGAGGTGATATTGGATAATAGCATAGAACTTATATATAAATCTTTCGGTTGTAATCATTGAACAATGGTTACAAAATAAATATATAAAGAACATGAGAAATAAAAGGATATGCAAGAAAAGATTTATAAAATGCTGCTAGAAGAAAGCGAGATTACCTGGCAGTCCATTATACAGGAGCTTGTAAACAAAGAGCAGATGGACCCATGGAACATTGACATTTCTGAGCTGACAAGAAAATACAGCGACAGGATAAAAGAACTTAAACATCATAACTTCTTTATATCAGGAAAAGTCCTACTTGCTTACTCTATTTTATTAAGGCTAAAGTCCCACAAGTTTTTGACTGAGCATATTTCTAATTTTGACAGTATATTATATCCTCCTGAGGAAAAAGAGATAAGCGAACTTCTTGAAGAGCAATATGGAAAAGTTCAATATGATGAAGAGAATATCCCAAAACTTTTAATCAAGACTCCCCAGGAAAGAAAGAGAAAAATAACAATAAAAGAATTAATGAATGCACTTGAAAAAGCCCTTGACATAGACTATAACAGGGGTGTCAGAAAAAGAGATTATAATGTTATAAGACCTGCTATTCTTCCTACAAATATTATCAATATAACAGAACTAATAAAGAATCTTTACAACAAGATACTTGGTTTTTTCAAGAAGAATGAAGAAGTAACTTTTTCAAAACTAGTGCCAAGCACAAAGAAAGAAGATAAACTATATACTTTTCTGCCATTGATTTATTTGGAAACTGATGGAAAGATTGAATTAGAACAGGAAATACCTTTTGGAGAAATCAAAATAAAGAAAATTGAAGAAAAAGATTAGTTAAGGTAACATTCTATACTTATTATGCACAGATTTTAAAAAACTACAGTTCTTGTTAATTTTTCCTTTAATTTTCTTACTGCCTTTTTTTTCTTTAATTCTTTAAATACCTTTTCTTTTAATTTTACTATATATTTATAAGTTTTACCAAGATTAAGTGCAATTTGAGTTAATGATTTTTCATCATATCCATCAAAACCAAATCTTAATCTAAGAACAGCCCCTCCTTTTTTAAAAGGCAATCCAGAAACTAAAGAATATACTTTTTCCCTAATACCCATTAATTCGTTTCTATTGTCGTCATCTGCAGGATCATAGCCTTTTACAGCTAATCTTTCTTCTGGTACTTCATCCAATCTTGCATCTAAAGATTGTTCCTTAAATTCCTGGTTTTCCATGTGATAATTTAATATTTAAGTATTTATAAGCTTTCTTATATTTATTACTTATAAGTAACAATACCTTTGCAATAATCTTCCAGAAACTTTACGAACCTTTTAGTTGTTTCAAAGTATTCCTTAAGAACCTCTATATTAACGTCACCTTCTTCTGTCAATAAAGTCACGTTTTTCCTGTATTCTTCTTTTTTTCCAAAACCAGTGTTATATATCCTTCTAAGCAAGAAATAGAAGGCCCCATACTCCTTTAACTTGGGCAGTTTTTCTACAAGCTGCTCCATACGCATCCTTGCAACACTAGAAATATTCTTGACTTTAAGGTAAGTTAAGGCTTCCTGCACTGCAAAATCCATTGCATTTATAAGCCTAAGAATAGTATTTCTTATCACATCAACTGTTCTTGTATACTTCAGTGTAACATAAATAAGATGATCTGCCCTTTTAAGCTCTTCAGCAGCACTTTCTTCAAAATCTTCCAGCATTATAGTCTATGATCCTGCTTGCTTTGTCATTCAGGATTTTTACTGCATTTATGTAGTCTTTTACTTTTTTTAAGCTTAGTGTTTTTGTCCTGAACTGGCTTGTGCATAAAATTATGTTACTTCCCCTTTGAAATTGAAAACTGCTGCTTTTTGCTGTTTCTACTATTTCCTTTAAATCCTTTGTCATCAAGGCAATTTCCTGGTCTAAATTATATCTTTTAGAGATTTCTATTTTAAAAATGTTCAGTTTGTTATGGAAATCCTCTGGAATACTGTTTATTCTCTTAAAATACCTTTCATAATGAAGAAAAGCATCTATAATGTTTATAAGGGAATTAAGAACGTTTTCTGTTATAAGCATGATTATTTTCATATCATTAACTAAGGGATATGTAACATAAGCTAAATGATCTGCATTATTAATATACTTCTTGGCGTCAGCCAAGTGCTTTAAAAATATCTCCATAAGTAATATAAAGTAATATCAAGAATATAATCATTTCTGGAGTTTAAACTATGCTTTTTCCTTCAAGTATAATATAGCTGCTGCAATGTCTTTTTTCTCTTTTAGTGCTTTTCTTGCCTCTTCTTCTGTGCAGCCTGCCTGATCAACAATCATTTTTAGGTCTTCTTTATTAAACTCTTCAAGCTTCTGCTCCCTTAAATCTCCAACAATCTGCAATGTTTCCTGGCCCATCATGTTGAGCTTTGTTACTTGGGGGTTTTCTACTATTATTTTTTTGTCTTTGCAGATAATTATCACTTCATCTGCATCTATCTGTTCCTGCTTTAAACCCATCTTTTTCATAACCTTTTCCATTTCCCTTGGATTTATATTTGGAAACATTTTAGCCTAAGAACAACGAACTCCTGTGAAGGATAAACTCCAAAATTAAGACTACAACTATGGCTACTATAACATACCTTGGATCAAATTCTAATTTTGTTTTAATGTCATTATAGTATGTAACTACCCCGCCGCTTGATGCAGGGATAAATACTTTGTTATCCGCCATAAAATTAAGTCCAAATAAAGGTATAAAAATGTTGCTGTTTGAATAAATGTTCTTAAAAAGATAAATTTTTATACTAATCTTCTTGATTTTTATTATGCTGATCTTGGGGCTTACAGGGACTTTTTCTTCTGGAAAAGGAGAAATCGGGGAATATTTAATTTCAAAGGGATTTACTTATTATTCCTGCTCTGATGAGATAAGAAAAGAATTAGAAAAAAGAGAGATAGAAGAGACTTTACAGAATTTAATAAATGTTGGTGATGAATTAAGAAGAAAATTTGGAAGGGGAATTCTTGGAAAGAAAGTTTATGAACAAATACTAAAGGATAATAAAAAATTAGTTGTTGTAGACAGCTTAAGGAACATGGAGGAAGTAAATGAACTTAAGAAAAATAAAAACTTTAAGTTAATTTTTATTGATGCACCAATTGAAGAAAGATACAAGAGAATAAAAGAAAGGAAAAGATCCTCTGACTTTGTAAGTTTTAATGAATTCAAGAAAAAAGAAGAAGATCAGATTAAAGGTGCCGGAACATTGCTGAAAATGGAAGACTGCTTCAAAAGTGCTGACTTTAAGATTTACAATAATAGTAGCTTGGAAGAATTGCATAGAAAGGTTGATGAAATCTTAGAAAAGTTATCCTGACTTATTTAGGTCATTTTTATACAACTGATTAAGATTAAGTCAAAAATCTTTTAAATATACTTTAATACAATTTTTATTAGTGAAATTTACATGAAAGACAAGCCTTTAAGTTTTGGAGAAGATTTGGTGAGGTATAAAAATGATGTCAATGGCTTGAGAGAAAATTTAGCAGATTTAAGCAAAGCATTAGCAGATGCACTAGAAGATGAACATATCAGACATGAAATAGTTGCAGGCATTAAAATGGAACATTATAGAGTTTCAGAGTTATATACTACGGCAATTATGCAAGATAAAAGAAGAGCTGCAAGGATAAAAGCCTTGCAAGAAGCTTACATTTTGGAGTGGAAAAATGCCAGAGAGAAAGAATACCTAGAAAGAAAAGGCCCTACTGACATAAGCGATGCAACTGTTAGAGATACTCCTGCTGATTTTGCTAACATAGACAAAGGATTAAAAAGAAATAAAACATCAAAGTGGGGAATAAGCTTAATGGCAGCAAGCATATATCTTCTTGGAAAATCAGCATTAGATATACAAAGTGAACATGATATATTTTTGTTTGGTATTTTTTTACCAGGAGTAGTTTATGGTGTTGAGAAAATACTTTCTAGTTTTTCTACTGAAACTGGAATAGGTGACTATCAGGAAATCAAGGATCAAACATTTCTTAGAAATACTAAGAAAGCTGTGTGAGCAATCATCTGGGATTTAGGCCTTACTCTAATATTCTCAACATGCCATTCTCGTTCCATTAATTCAACTACCTTTTCCAATATGAAATCTTTTTCTGAGTTTTTTACCAAAGTGATTACCTGTGTTATTGTAGGAAGATAGCAAACAAGAAAAGCCCCATTTTTCAGGGATTTTTTTGCGTGTTTTAAAACTCTCCATGGCTCTGGCAAGTCCAAAGTTATCAAGTCCAAATTTTTTTCATCTATTTTATCATAAACATCCTTATTTTTTAATTTTATTTTTAGATTTAAATTCTGGAAATTTTTTTTAGATAACTCGAAAAATCTTTTATCCCTTTCATATGTTATTACATTATCTGTTATGTTTGCAAGAAAAGAAGCAAGCATTCCTGAACCAGAACCTGCATCAACTATTTTGCTTTTGCTGTTAATTCCTGTGCTTGCAATTATATAGCCTATGTCTTTTTTTGTTATTATAGCAGGACCTCTTTTTATTTTTTCTATCTTATCCATAAAAGTTGCATCAAATACTAAAAATGTTTTGTTTATGTGTGACTTAACACTATTTTTTGATTTCTTTATTTTTTCTTCTTTTATGATTCCAGAATGAGTGCTTAAGTTTCCTTCAGACCAGTAATATCTGTTACCTTCAGGGTCTATAAGTACTTTTTTTATTTCAGGCATTACAAGGCTTAACTTATTATCAATTATAAGACTTTTGTAGATTCGTTAAGTTTATATACTACTAAATAGTAAATAATATTATGAAAATAAACGAGATTACAGCTTTGGTAGTTGACGATGATACTGCTCAAAGAAATCTATATTCAAAGATTCTAAACAAAGCAGGTATTGTAGATGTTGATGTTGCAAATAGTGAAAAACAGACTATAGAATTAATGAAAGATACTAAATATCATTTCATGATTCTGGACACAGAAGATATAACTGGATTTTATGGACCAAGAATACTTGAAAAAGCAAGGGAAATGGGACAAACTCCAGTTGTTTTTGCAGTATCTGGAGATCCTTCTAATAGAGAAAGATGGGAAAAAGCAAAACCAACTAATTTTTATTCAAAAACAGAACTTTCAGTTAAAAAATTAATAGACCTTGTTAAAGAACAATTTCCTGAATAAAGTTTATAATAGAAAATATTTAAAAATCACGTTATTTTAGTTATTTTAATGGATTTTGTATTAAAAAAAGAGCTGAGTAATTCTAGTTTAATTTATGTCAGTTTAATAGAAGCAGGAAATGTAAATGAATTAAGAAAAAAGATTAATTCTGCTAATGGTTTAGTTGTTGTTAAAGGTTTTAATGAAGAAACTAACAGAGCAGCATTAGAAAACAGAAGAACTGACATTTTATTAAGCCCTGAAAATGAAAAGGAAAGGGACTTTGTACATTACAGAAATTCTGGATTAAACCAGGTGCTGTGCAAACTGGCAAACAAAAACAAAATTGCAATTGGATTTAACTTTAATTACCTGATGAATTCTGAAGCAAGGGAATTAGTTCTGGGAAGAATGATGCAGAATGTTTTTTTATGCAGAAAATACAAGATTAAAATTGTTTTGGGAAGCTTTGCAAAAAAAGAAAACGAGATAAAAAATGAAAAAGAATTAATGAGCTTTGGAAAAGTAATAGGGATGAATGGAAAAGAAATAAAGGAAGGTTTAAATTTCAGGAAAAAAGAGAAAAACATAAGGATAATAAAATGAGGCTGAGCTTAATTATAATTTTATTAATTCTTGTTTCTGCATTAGTAAATGCTGTAGAAGTTGATAAAAACGTTGAAAAAGAATTAGTCAAAGATGGAGGAGCTGATGTAATAATAAAATTCAATGAAAAAAGTGGAATATTAAGAAGTAATGTAAATGCAGAAAGCATTGTTTCAAGCTTGAATGATGATGAATTTGAAGGAAACTTTTTCAAGAATACAAAATTTGCTGCAGGAAATTTAAGCAGAAAAGGCATAGAGAAGCTAAAAAATAATAATAATGTAGAAAAAATAATTTTAGATTATCCTATAAAAGCAAGCATAGACACTTCTACCATATTAGTAAACTCTTCTTTAGTAAATACATTAAAAGTTAGAGGTGCAAATAATTTAACTGGAAAAGGAGTTAGTGTTTGCATTATTGATACAGGAGTAAATTCATCTTTAAGCAATTTTGGAAGCAGAGTAATTTCAGGATATGACTATGTAAACAATGACAATAATCCTGCAGATGACAATGGACATGGAACTCATGTTGCAGGCATTGTTGCATCTAGCGGAAGCTTAAGTGGGGTAGCACCTGAAGCAAATATTATTGCAATGAAAGTTCTTGACAGCTCTGGAAGCGGATTAGCTAGTAACTTGATTAATGGAATACAATGGTGCATTGATAATTCAACTAAATTTAACATTAGTGTTATTACAATGAGCCTTGGCTGCGGTGTTTTTGACAGCAACTGCGACAGCACTACAACTTGCAATGCTGATTTAATAGCTGCTGTTGTAAATGATGCTGTTGGGAAAAATATAAGCGTGATCTCATCAAGTGGAAACAAGGGTGATGGAACACAAAGTTCAGGAAGCAATACACATATAAGTGTGCCTGCCTGCATAACTAATGTTACTGCTGTTGGGGCTGTAGATAAAGACTATACTATTGCCAGTTACGGAAACAGAAATAGCTTGACTTTGCTATTGACTTTGCTAATGGCACCGGGAACTTCAATAAAATCATTAAGATATAATCAAAATAGCTGCTTAAGCGGATGTTCATGCTCTGGAGAATTTATGACCTGTTCAGGAACTTCAATGGCGGCACCGCATGTTGCAGGAATTTATGCTTTGATTATCCAGTATTTAAGAGACGAAAATAACAGCTTAATGACAAACTTACAAATTGAAGATGTTTTAAACAGAACTGGAATGGAAGTTATTGATAGTGCTACAAATGTAAGATACAAATTTACAGATGTTTACAAAGCAATTTTGCATTTGGATAATTTTGCACCAGATTTAGTTTTAGATAACCCTAAAAACAGGACTTACAAAACAAGTAATATAAGCCTGAACTTCAGCAGCTTAGACACAAATATAAATTCAAGCTGGTATAATATAAACAATGGCGCAAACATAAGTTTAATACGGAACACAAGTCTAAACTTAAGCGATGGAAGTTATATATTAAATTTATATTCTAATGATACAAATGGAAATTCAAATTCATCAAGCACAAGTTTTATTATCAACTCAAATATACCCACAGTTAATTTAATTTCTCCTGACAACAATGCAATAGACTATGATGGAAATGTTACTTTTAACTGCTCTGCAAATTCAAATGTTGAGCTAAAAAATATTAGCTTATGGCATAACCTAAGCGGTATTTTCAAGTTAAATCAAAGCAAAAACATTAATGGCTTGAGCAACTCTGCTGAATTTAACATAAACTTAAGCAACAGACAATTCATATGGAGCTGTCTGGTATATAATACAAATGAAAGCTATGAGTTTGGAGAAAACAGAACTGGAGTTATAAATATAAACCATAACCCAAAAATAATTTCTTATTTACCTAATAGTTCCAGTGCAAGCGTAAATGAAAATGCTGGATTAAGCTTTAATCATACTTCTACTGATGAAGACGGAAACAGTTTAACTTATTATTGGCATTTGGATAATGTCTTAAAAAGCAATGCACAAAATTATGCTTATACTCCAAATTATACAGAATCTGGAAGCCATACTGTTAGCTTGGTTGTTGGCGACGGAATTTTCAATACTTCTTTTAACTGGAGTGTAACTGTAAACGATGTTGTTGCTTGTGGGAATAGTATATTAGAAACTGGAGAAGAATGCGAAGGAAGCAACTTAAACGGACAAGGCTGCAGTTCAAAAGGATTTTCAGGTGGAACTTTAAGCTGCAGTTCAAGCTGCACTTTTGATACTAGTGCATGCACAACTTCTTCTAGTGGCAGTTCTAGCGGAGGATCAGGCGGATCAAGTGGAGGAGGAAGCGGAGGCGGGACACCTATATCTGAACCTGACACATCTGAGTTTAATGAGGGAATACCTCCAACACAAGAAGAACCTAAAAAAGAAGAGCAAAAAGTAGAACTTGCTACAAATTCAATCCCTGAAGAAGTAAAAGCAACTGAAGAAGTAAAAGAAGAACCAAAACCTGCAGAAGGAATAACAGGATTTTCTGTTTACACTGAAAGCATAAAGAATTTTGCCTTGGGAGCTCTGGGGATAATATTTGTTCTTGGATTGTTAAGGTTTATAATAAAAAGAGACTTGCTAAAGTTTGAGAAGAAAGGTTAAAAACCTATTAAAGTGATATCATCCACGCACTAAAGAAAATACATATTTAATAACTGCAAGAATTTTGTCTTTTGTAAGGCCATATTCTTTCTTAATTTCATCATAAGTCATTCCAGCTTCCAGCATATCCAAAACTTCATCTACAGTAATTCTGGTTCCCTCTAATACTGGCTTTCCATGCCTTACTTTTTCGTCAACTACAATCTTTGGCATATTTTTGATTTTAAGTATTTAATCTATATAAATCTAACTAAAGATTGCAAATTATAAATAAAAAATTTTGCCTTGGGAGCGCTAGGAATAATATTTGTTCTTGGATTATTAAGGTTTATAATAAAAAGAGACTTGTTAAAATTTGAGAAGAAAGGCTAATTCATAAACATTTTATTTATCACTACTTTAAAGTTATAATAGTAAAATTTATAAAGAACTATTAATTAAAAAAATAGTGGAGAGAGAGAAGAAAAGCGTAAAGCTATATTCTCGGTGGTTAAAATTAAACCATTATTATCAAGCTTAAAAGAAAGGAAAAGATACCTGCTGTATAAAATTACAGGGGTTGAAAAAATAGAAAAAGAGTTTATATACGAAATGATAAAAAAATTTTTAGGAGAATTGGGAACAGGAAAAGCAGGTGTAATGATGCTAAACAGCAAGGGAAACAAGGGAATAATCAGGGTAAATCATGATCATGTTGATGAAGTAAGGGTTGCTTTAGGCTTAATAAATAATTATGACAACAATGATGTAAAAGTTGAAACAATAAAAGTTTCTGGTGCAATAAACAAATTAAAGGAGGGTATATAACATGCAAGCTGATATGAGTCATCAGGCAATGGGGTATGACAGGACAAGCATTATGTTCAGTCCTGACGGAAGGCTATTGC
>JACPNF010000013.1 GCA_016185635.1 Candidatus Woesearchaeota archaeon | reverse complement strand
TTATTTTCCTTTGTGTTTGCACCGCAATCAAATATTAAAAGACTCTTTTCAGGCAAAACTGCTGAAGCAGTTTTGAGCATTATTTTGAAATGCTTTTTATCCTGCACATTTCCTTCCTGGATTGTTAGTGCTGTTGGTATTTCATTTATTCCTGTTGAAATTCCAAATGTTATTTGTTTCTTTCCAGGCTGATTGTCTCTTGAATATCCAAGTTTTCCTAATTCACTCCCTTTTCCTTCAAAATATGTTGATGAAAAGTCTATGAAATTAGTATCACAATTTAATTTCTCTTTCTTGATAATCTTCTGATGATTTTCTAAAATGAATTGATAATTTTTGCCTATCCTGCTTAAATCCCTGTAAATTGTTCTTTCGCTTGGTATTTTATTGAATTTTAACTTCTTGTATAATTCTTCAGGATAAAAATCCTGAAATCTGTTTACAGAAACACATTTTCCCAAACGATTGTAAACCAATAGTTTGGCTGTGTTATTAATGGTTTTAGCTTTTCCACTTATCCCTTTGAACAAACTATCAAAGTAATTTAGCTCATCGTCAACTTTATTAATAAGAACTACACTACCAATACTGAAGGCAACATTATCTTTCATTTTTTATCACCAAAATAAATATGAAAGTGCCTTCTTATTAATTATATGGCGAAGTCAGGCTGATAGTGTAAGTTCTTTCTGTAGCACAACCGCTTAAACCAGCAGAAATAATAATAGAACTAATTATTTTTGTTAATGTTCTGTTCATTTTCTCTTTTCTTCTTTAGTCTTCTTTATATAACTGTCTATTAATTCAATTAATTCTTTCTTGGACTCTTCAGAAATTTGCTGGTTTTTATTAACATATGCAAGCACATTATTTAATTCGTTTTCCTCTTCACGTAAATAAAGATTTAATAGTCTTTTTGCTCCATCAACATCACTATCTTCTATTCTTTGTTTAAGTGCAAGATATTTTGCAACATCTTCAGTATTTTCAAAAACTGCCCAGCTATTCATCTTGTCTGCCTGCTCTTGAGTAAGAACATATCTTGAGCAGCCAACCCTGCCTAGACCTAAAACAACAGCTGCGGACATTACTATTCGTGTTAATGTTTTATTCATTTTTTCCTGCCATTTTTAGATAAGTAGTCGCTTGCTCTGCTTATCTGATCTTTTATTGTTTCTTCTAGATTTTCTTTAACTTCTTTATTAATATCAGAATCATCTTTAAGTATTTCTAAGTATCTTTTTGATAGGTTTATTTTTCTTTTTAAATATTCCTCTGTCCATAATCTTGCCCTTTCATTTTTGCCTTGGTCTATATTTTGCATAATAATAAGATATTCTTCAATATCATTAAGATGTTCTATTAATCTTACTTTTTTTATTTTATCTGATTCTTCTTGAGTAATATATTTCAAGCTGCAGCCAACACTGCTTAAGCTACCGACAATAAGTACAGAGCCAATCAAAGTTTGCAATGTTATTTTCATAGTATAATCCCCCAGATTTTTATTTATTTTTTCTCTGCCTTATTTATGTAATATTCTACTAGCTTTATCAATTCTGCCTTAGTTTTATCAGAAATTGGTTGGTTATTTTCTAAAAAATTTATAAAAACCGTCCATTTTTCTTTTTCTTCTTTTAAACAAAAATCCACTAAGTTCTTTGCTCCTTCAATATCTCCTTTTTCTATCTTTTGTTTAAGATGCAAGTATCTTGTAATATCATCTGTATTTTCTCGGGCAGCCCATGTGCTCATTTTTTCAACATCCTCCTGGGTAAGAAGGTAAGGTTTATTAGATCCACATCCGCTTAAACTACTAACAATTGCTAAGGACCCTGCTAAATATTGAAGTGTCTTTTTCATTCTTGCTCCACACCAAGTTCATTTTCTACTTTTTTGAGATCTTCTTCAGCAATTTTTTTCAATTCTTCTTTAGTTTTATCAGAAATTCGTTGGTCGTTTTTTAAGAAATTTATAAAAATTGTTGTTTGGCGTCTTTCTTCTTCTAAATAAACACTAATTAAAAGTTTTACTTCATCAAATTTTCCTTCTTCTAATCTGCTTTTAATAAGAGTATATTTCTCAATTTCTTTTTTGTTTTCATGAACCGCAAAGGTATAAATTTCATCAACTCTTTCTTGGGTAAGAAGATAAGATTTATTATACCCACATCCACTTAAATTACTAGCAACAAGTACAGAACCAATCAAACTTTGCAAAGTTCTTTTCATATATTTTTATTACTAAGATTTTCTTTTTAAATATTTATGAACAAGAAACTAAATGTTAAAAAGGTAATCTATTTTTCCAAGTGTATCTTTTTAGGTAAAGGCCTTTTTATTGTTATTGGTAAAACTCCCTTGAAAAATTCTTCTTTTGCCATTTCTATAGGGCTGTAATTAATAGTCTTTAATTTTTCCTGGTCATATTTAAGCAAAAGCGGCGCACCCATTGCAATCTGCAAAGCTCTTGCACCTATGATTCTAGCGCTTTCATATTTTGTATATTTCATCTTTATATTTTCTTCTTTTGCCATTTTATATATTTTTAAGCCTTTCTTCTTCTAAAACCATTTCTTGGTAAGATCTTCCTAAGTCTGTTAGTTCATATAGTCTTGGGTTTTCGTTTATTTGTCTTACAACTCCAATCTTTAAGAAAAGTTCCTCATAATCATTAAATAGCGGAAAATGCTCCCTGTCACCCGCTTCTTTTAGAAAACGCCTAACATCTTCAACTCCTTCTCTTTGAAGTTCATCTTTATGCCTTTCTATCTCTTCCATAAATGCTTTCAAAACCAATGGACCTAATTCTTTATCAAAGCTCATTTTAATAATTTCCTTAATTCTTTTCCTTTCTTGATAGCCAGATCAATCATCTTGATTGTTTCTTCAGGAGTTAGGGAAACATTTCCTCCCTTCTGCAATGCGCAGACTCTACCACTTTCAAGAGTAGTTACTGTTAATCTTGCATCAGCGCATTCTTCCTCTTCTAATAAAGGGTCTACAAGTATTTTGTCCTTGATTTTAATAACAGTTATTGGAATAGGTATTTCCTTTATGCTGATCTTTTTAGTGCCTTTCTTTTCATAGTCTATTTTTTCTTTCTTTTCATCATATTTTGGGAATTTTGCATCTTTTACAGCTGCTAATGCAGCAAGGCCTATTGCATCTGCCAAATTGCCTGCATCATTTATAGAATAAACATCAATTAAGATAGCCCATGCCTTCTCTTCTTTTTTAATGCATAAGCTCTTGAAATCAATAGCCTGGCTTTCTCTTAAGCCCCTGTCAACAACAGCCCTTGCAAGTTCAACAGCTTTAATATTTGGCGGTCCGTTTTCAAAATCAGGCGAACTTAAAGGAAGCAGTTCAACACCAGCAATTATTGTTCCCTTGTCAGGATCATCAGGATAAGGTTTTATAACATCAAATTTTATTCCTGCTATAACTTCTGTTTCTCCAATTTTTACTCTTGCACTTCCTTCAGCAGAGTTAGGACTAATATCATATTCTATGCTTATATCTTTTCTAAACTCTTCAAGTTTTCT
Source organism: Candidatus Woesearchaeota archaeon (assembly GCA_016185635.1). Lineage (GTDB taxonomy): Archaea > Nanobdellota > Nanobdellia > SCGC-AAA011-G17 > JACPIM01 > JACPNF01. The sequence goes on along the minus strand of JACPNF010000013.1, from coordinate 3,118 downwards.
TCCATCTAGTCTTTCTTCCTTTTCTATAAGGGAGTAAACATGTTTTTTTATTATATTCATGTGTATTTCTCCTTTAGTGCCTTTTTCTGGACTTCCCATATCTTTTTGCAGGCTTCCTTTGCGTTTTCAAAAGATTTTGCAAGTTCTTCTTTGTTTGCAAATCCATCCATTTGCAGCAATGTTATTTCTCCTGTCCTTGGAGTTATTGCAATTGCAATATCTGCAACTTCTCCATCATAATCTTCTTCTTCTTTTGTTAAGTCAACAACTAATTTTCCATCTATTCTTCCAACAGCTACAGCGCTCACAAGGTCTTTCATTTTCAATCCTGCATCTGCCAAGGCCATTGAGGCAGCGCATATTCCTGCACATCTTGTGCCAGAATCACTCTGCAATATTTCAATAAAAACATCTACAACAGTATTTGGATATTCCTCCAAGTCAAGAACAGGAGCTAGTGCTCCTTCTGTTACATATGAGATCTCTTTTGATCTTCTTGATGTTCCAGGTCTTACTCTTTCGCCAGAACCTGAAAAGCTCATCATATTATAATTACATCTTAAAAGTCCCATTTTAGGATTTTGCAGGAATTTTGGATGCAGCTGCCTAGGTCCGTAAACAGCAGCAAGTGCAATTGTTTTTCCTATCTGGAACATTGCGCTTCCGTCTGCTCTTTTGACTATTCCAACCCTTGCTTTAATAGTTCTTAGTTCATCAGCTTTTCTTCCGTCTAGTCTTTTATTGTACATCTTTTAGCTCCTTTTCCAGAAATTCTTTTATCTTCTCAGTTAAGCCATTTACAAATGATTTTTCATTTATCATGTTTATTGCTTCTACAGCTATTCTTTCTTTTTTTAGGTCATCTCCCTGAATCCATACCTTTCCATTCTGTCCTACCATTATTCTGCACCCTGTTTTTTCTTTTATTAAAGATATCATGCTTCCTTCTTTTCCTATGATTCTTGGCACCTTGACAGAATCTACTTTTATTATTCTTCCAGTTGTTATTTTTCTAAGTCCTGGTCCTCTCATTGATAAGTCTATTGCTTTTTGTCTTGAAACTCCCATGACCCTTGCTATAATATAATCTCCAATTCCGTAAATCTGGCTTAAGTCAGTTCCCCTTTGTACATATTCTCCAGTTTCTTTTGATGATAGCACAGCTTCAGTTGCATAATCAACATCAACAAACCAGTTGCTGAAAGTCATGTCTGCTACTCTTCCAATTACAATGTCATCTCTTCTTGGATTATATCTTCCGCTTAAAGGTATAACCTTGACAAGTCTTCCGCTTATGTTTACAAAACCAAATTGGGAAGATACTAATGTTTCTTTGTCCCTGTAAGTCCCAAGGCTGGGCAGATAATCCATACCCTCAGCTACTTCTTCCCCAGGAACTACAATGTCTCTTTCATTTACTAATAATTTTCCCATTTTATTTTAGTATTTTTGAACTTACCTCTCCATGGCATATATTGTTTAATCTTGAAAAAAATTCATCAACTATTCCAGCAGGCATTTCAACTACTGCATCAAGGCTTCCGTCATTTTTCCATTCATTTTTGCTCATCTTATTGGTATTATAACTCTTAACTTTTCAACAATTTTATCAATTTGCTCTTCTGCAGTCTTTCCTTCCTCTATTTTAATCTTTGCTTCTTCTATTGCAATTTCTATTCTCTGTCTTGGGTGAGGCAGTCCTGTCTTGCTGTCAACACTGTTTCTGTGTATTATTTCTATTACTTGTTTTCTTTTTGCTTCCCTTTCTGTATCTCTTATTTCTTTTGTTACCTGCACTTCTCCTTCTTTTATTATTATCTCTGCAACTTTAAGCTCGTCATCTGTACCGAATATCTTTTTCATGTCAGTTTCAGAAGCACGCTCTCCTCTTCTTGAGTCTTTGTAAACAAAGTCGCTTGCAAGAACCTCACTTAGTGAAATCTTTTTTCCTTTCTTGAACTCAAGCGCTTTTCCGCTGTCTACCAAAACCTCAAAATCCTTTCCTTCTTTCTTGATTCTTGCTAATACTGCCTTGTCTACATCAACCATTTTACTTTGCTTTTGATAGCTCCTGCTTGTTTAATCTTGCGAACTTTTTGTCTGATGTTTTTATATAAGCTCCGTCTATCCTGTTTATGTCAAAATCTTTTCCAAGAACTTTTTTTAATGCTCTTACAGCTAATTTCATTCCATCCTCTAAGCTTAGGCTTTCCTTGTATTCCTTGTCTAAAATATCCTTTATTTCATTGTCTCCTTCTCCAATTGCTGTTGCCATAAACTCAAAGAATATTCCTGTTGGGTCTGTTAAGTAAAGCCTTGGCTTTCCGTTTTTGTCAACACCAGCAAATAATATAGAAACTCCAAATGGTCTTGCTCCTCCAACTTGGGTGTATGCCTGTTTTAGATTGCATATGTCTTTTACTATTCCCAAAACATCTATTGGTTCGTCAAAAGTAACTTTGTGCTGCTGTGCAACTACTTGTGACCTTTCAATTAAGATTCTTCCGTCACTTAATATTCCAGTTGCGCTAGCCCCAATGTGCTCATCAACTTCATAAACTTTTTCCAAACTTTCAGGAACAATTAATTTGTCAGTAACTCTTTTGTCAGCAATTAAAAGAACTCCGTCCTTGCACACCATACCTATTACACTTGTGCCTTGTTTTACAGTTTTTCTTGCATATTCAACCTGCAATAGCCTTCCGTCAGGACTGAACATAATGCTTGTCCTGTCATACCCCATTGCCTGATGACTCATATCAGCTTGCATGTTATATACCCTCCTTTAATTTGTTTATTGCACCAGAAACCTTTATTGTTTCAACCCTTATGTCTTTTTTGTCATAATTATTTATTAAACCTAAAGCAACCCTTACTTCATCAACATGATCATGATTTACCCTGATTATTCCCTTGTTTCCTTTGTTATTTAGCATCATTACACCTGCTTTTCCTGTTCCTAATTCTCCTAAAAATTTTTTTATCATTTCGTATATAAACTCTTTTTCTATTTTTTCAACCCCTGTAATTTTATACAGTAGGTATCTTTTCCTTTCTTTTAAGCTTGATAATAATGGTTTAATTTTAACCACCGAGAATATAGCTTTACGCTTTTCTT
>JACPNF010000033.1 GCA_016185635.1 Candidatus Woesearchaeota archaeon | reverse complement strand
TTGGAAACTACTTTATTTATATAAATCACAATACTATATAAAAGATACTATTTAGGAGGTAGAAAAATGAAAGAAAAAACTAAAAGAAAAAAACCGTGCTGTAACTTTGGAAAATGTCCTTGTTGCCCATGCTGTATATGTATCTGCACAAAGGAATTAAAGAAAGTGCTCTCACCGGAAGCAAGAAAATTGCTATTGAAGAAACTTGCTTAAGGTAAAATGATGAATATGAAAAGGGCAAACATTTTAAGAATTGTGCACATGGTTTTATCTAAGAGGAAATATTTTGTTATAGCTCTATTCTCAACATTAGTAATGCTATCACTATATATTATTTCATTTTCTTTTATCACTCCACGTATCCTTACCGATATAGGGATGGTCAAATCCGTATTATCCAACAGCCCTTTACAAGTTATCTTAATTATTTTACTCACGTTTTTATTTGGTATATGGATAGCGATGCAGTTTTATCTACTGAAAGAGATTAAGACAAATATGGTTCAACCGATAGTTGAAGCTACTAGCAGTATATTCAGCGGATTTCTTGGTGGACTGGGAGCGGTTGGTGGTTGCCCTGCTTGCCTTGTAATTATCGCAGCTGTTATAGGAAGCACTGCAACAACATTCATATTTGAATATAGAACCACAATTTTGTTATTAGCAATTGCATTGATCATACTATCTATCTACACTACTTCAAAATCCATAGAGAATAAATGTAAGTGGTGCAAATGACTAAAAGAACAAAACAAATCCTATATTTCTGTCCAGAATGTAATTTTGCATATAAAGAAAAAGAATGGGCATTAAAATGCAAAGAGTGGTGTAAGCAGCATAACAGCTGTAATTTAAATATTATAAAATATGCTATTAAGTCAAAGGAGAGATCTTAATAGATAAAATACGATCGATAAATGCCGTGAAATCGACTCTTAAGTCAAGAAAACAACTGGGCATTGTTGTTGTATTTTCATTTTTCATGGTTTCGTTCGTAATACCCGTGCCAACAATTCTTATTTCAGGTAACAGCGTCAGCTACTAAATTTCGTTGTTCAGAGCTCTTATGTAATGTTAACTTTATAGCTCAGTAACGCTTAAGGTTATATACTAATTTTACCACTTTCTCATGGAAAACACTTTGCTTATTTTTTGCATGAAGCTTTAAGGATTATATGTTAATATCCATTTAAAATGATATTTAAGGCATATTCAGCATATTAGAAAATGTTATACAAAGAAAAATTAACAATATTTAACTACCATAATAAAATTGAGTTTGAAAAATGCCACAAAAAAGAAAAGTATTAATGATCTATTGTTATGCTGAAGCAACACAGGGAAAACTAAAGAATGTTGGTGGAGGACATCCACCCATTGGACTGCTGTATGCTGCAGCTTCAATTGAAAAAGCAGGCCATATTGTAAAGGTTTCTGATGAATTAGTAAATGATGATTCTGAAAAAATTATTGAAGAATTTAAGCCTGATACTTTATGTTTAAGTGTAAATACTCCTTGCGTTCCTAGGGCAAAATCTCTTGTAGAATATGGAAAAAAACATGGTGCGACACTTTTCATAGCAGGCGGCGCTCATGCAGTAAACGAGCCTGAAAGCTGCATAGTTGATGTTGGAGTAAATGTTGCTTTAATGAATGAAGGTGAAGTAATCCTTCCTGAAATCCTAAATAAAAATGAATGGAATGAAATCAAAGGAATTACTTATAAAAATAATAATGGAGAAATCATCAATAATGGAAAGAGTGAACTTATTGAAGACCTTGACAAGCTGCCATTTCCAGCAAGGCATTTGATTGACTTTTCAAAATATGCTGGAACAGCAGAATTCGGATTTTTACTTCATAAAAATGAAAAATGGACCCCAGTAATAACATCAAGAGGATGTCCTTACTTGTGCACTTTTTGTGCAAATTGGAGAGTAATGGGAAGAGACACTAGGGATAGAAGTCCGGAAAATGTTTTAGAAGAGCTGAAGGAAATCAAGTACGTCAATGGAATTAATACTGTATTATTCCTTGATGATACATTTACGTTGCGGCCAGAACGAGTAGAGAAGCTATGCAATCTGATGATTCAGGAAAACCTTAACCTTAAATGGTCCTGCCAGACAAGAGTTGATGTCTCAAAAGATCTTCTGGAATTAATGAAAAAAGCAGGATGCGCGCTTGTAGCATTTGGAGTAGAATCAGGGAGCAATAAAGTTCTAAGAATAATTAAAAAAGGAACAAATATAAACATAGTGAAAAATGCCTTTAAAATCTCGCATGAAGTTGGATTAAGAAGAAAGGCATTTTTTATTGTTGGTCTTCCTGGAGAAGAAAAAGAAGATTTTGAAATGAGTATAAAACTCGCAAAAGAAATTAACCCAGAATACTTGTGGGTAAGCAAGTTTTCCCCAGTTCCAGGTTCTGAATATTATGAGAAACATAAAGATGATCTGCAGGATATGAACTGGGAAGACTATGGTTATTTTAATGGAAAAACAACAAATGAAGTTGAGCTCAGGCATAAGGAATTAGTAAGGTCATTTTATCTGAGACCAGCCTATATTTTTAATTTCATGAAGCGATTTTCATGGCTTGAATTTGCTTATATGTTTAGGATGTTCAAAAGTTTCGTTAGAAGTTAAAAAATGTACCAAGGAAGTTTATAATAATAAGAAAAAAATATAAGATAATTTTTCAGGAAGATAAAAAATGAAAAACAAAGAACAAAAAAATATTATTGCTCGATACATAGAACAATTTACCGATATATTTAAAAAGAATATTTTCGTGGGAAAAAGTGATTACCTATGAGAGATCTTTACCTGTCTTACTTATTGAAAAAGTCTATGGAAGGTGATCCTTTAGTTGGTGTAAAAAAAGGCTTGCAGTATGGTGGCCTTATTTTATCACGTGCAACAAGAAAATCTTTGGCAGGCCCTTTGCATGGAGCTATTGTTGTAACTTACAAATGTAATCTTCACTGTCCTATGTGTTTTTTGTGGAAAGGACCAGGAGAATATGACAAGCAGCATGATAAAAAAGAACTTTCTACTGAAGAAATGTTCAGTTTGATTGATGATTTTGCTGCAATTGGTACTGCAGGAATTGGATTTACAGGAGGAGAACCAATCTTGCGACCAGACATGCTTGAGATTATTGCTTATACAAAGAAAAAAGGCATTGTTACCCATATGTCTTCAAATGGTTACGTAATTGCCAATAAAAATATTGCAAAAAAAGTTGTAGAGTCAGGCTTGGATGCTATTGGCTTTTCTGTTGATGGCGCTTTGCCTGAAACACATGATGCTATAAGAGGTAAAGGTTCTCACGAACGAGTTTTGCAGGCTATCGACAATATTATTGAATTAAGAAAAGAATTAAAAAGCAGCATAAAAGTAGTTGTGGTTTGTGTTGTAAGCAATTACAATGTTGATCAGCTTATTAATCTGATTACTATCCTTAAAGAAAAGAAAGTTGACCATGTCAGCTTTATGCCATTCCATGATATAGGCTTGCTTAGTTCAGGAACAGAAAATAGCCAGGAGTTTAAAATTATGCAGGAAAAAATAGCTAAGTTAAACAAGGCAGTTGATGAACTTATTAATATCAAGAAAAAATCAAAAGCTATTGAGAATTCATTGGCTTATCTTAAGCTTTTTAAGGATGCTTTTTCAGGAAAAAAACTTCCAGTTTCTTGTTATGCAGGTTACGCTACTGTATGTATAGGAGCTTATGGCGACATTTATCCTTGTTTTCCTCGAATGGAAGGAGAAATAGAAAAAGGATCAAATATAAGAAAAACTCCTCTTAAAGAATATTGGTATTCAAGCCAAATTAAAGAAGACCGGGAAAAAATCAGGGCATGCAGGGAATGTTTCTGGAATAACCAGACTGAGATTAATTTATTGTTCCATCCATTTTATAAAAAATAGCATTTTCTTAAAGACTATATGATATACAAGAATATTTTGATAACTGGTGCTACTGGATTTATAGGAAAGCATTTAGTAAATGAGCTATCCAAGCCAGAATTTAAAAAAAAGTACAATTTCATTAGTTTTGTTAGAAAACCTGTTAAAGAACACTTCATTTTAGGTTCTCTTGAAGATAAAAATTCACTTTTAATTGCAACAAAAGATATTGACTGCGTTATTCATCTTGCTGGTGAAACAAGAAGCTCTAAAAAAGATTTAAATTATATGACAAACGTAACTGGGACAAAAAATTTGATTGAAGCTTGCCAAGAAAATAAGATTAAAAGATTAATTTTTTGTGGAACAGTGAATGCAGATTTAAATAAAAGAGGAGTTTATGGAGAATCTAAAAGGCAGGCAGAAGAATTAGTAAAAAATTCATATTTAGATTATGTAATTCTGAAGTTAGGCTTAGTATATGGTCCTGGAGACAACCAGCTATCAAAAACAATTGCGCTTATAAAAAAACTTCCAGTTATACCTATTATTGGAGATGGAACTAAGAAAATACAGCCTGTTTATGTTGAAGATGTAGTGGGTGTTATACTCGCGTGCTTGGAAATAAGGAATTTTAAAAAAAGGATATATAACATTTCTGGTCCACACCCCATTACATTCAATGATTATATCCAAGTTGTTTTAGATTCCCTTAACCTAAAACGTATGAAAATTCATATTCCTATTTTCCTCATAAAATCATTTTTATTCTTAACTGGAAGAGCTTTTGAGCATATTATCACTTTAGAAATTGTGGATTCTATAGAACAAAATAAAGATGTTGATATAAGTGACGCTCAAGAGGATTTAAGTTTCAAGCCTAAAGAGTTTAAGGATATGGTTCGCTTTTTAATTAGTAAAAAGAAAATGTGATCTATCAATCTATTTAACAGAAGATTTAAAAATAGCTTATATAGTCTTTCCTTAAAATGTCAAAAGAAATAAATCAAAAACCAAAGGTAACTGTTGTTATCCCAGCTTATAATGAAGAACGAAATATTGAGAAGATAATAAAAGAAGTTAAGCCTTTTTGTGATAATGTTATTGTAAGTGTAGCCAAGAAAAGTAAAGATCAAACAGCAAATATTGCAAAACAAATAGGAGTAAAAGTAATCATTGACCATGGCTTTGGAAAGGGAGATGGTATAAGAAGTTCTTTAGACTATTTGGAAGATGAGAGTATTGTTGTTTTTATTGACGGTGATGGCTCACATATTGCTTCTGACATACCTTCTATTGTCCAGCCAATAATAGATGATAAAGCAGAAATGGTTATAGGTTCACGTTTTCTTGGCGGAAGTGAAGAACTGCATGGAGATTTTAACAAGTTTTTAAGGATGTTTTTCTCAATGTGCATAGCCCAAATTATTAATTGGCGGTTCAAAACTGAAATGCAGGATACTCAGAATGGATACAGGGCATTTAAAGTTAAAGCTCTAAAAGACTTAAACCTTACATCCAACCATACTGAGATTGAAACAGAAATGTGCATGAAATGCATTAAGAAAGGTTATAGGATCATAGAAGTGCCTAGTAGGGAACTCAAAAGATTCTCAGGCAAGTCAAATATATCTATTCTTAGGCATGGAAAGAGATATGCCTGGACAGTCTTAAAAAATATTTTTTAAAATAATTAAAACTATTTTTCTACTTTATATACAAAAAGATTTTCTGTTTTTTTAATTATGGGTAGGTTTAATTTATTGCTGGAGATTATGAAATCAATATTTTTTGTATTTTTAACATTATCAAAAATAAGATTGTCATTCATCCAGAATCCGACTAAAGTTAACCTTACCCTGCTGTCTATCTCCTGGAATAAGTCTTTATTGTTTTGAATAGGATCTCCCTTATTTCTTATATCAATCAGAATATTTGAGAATTTTATATTATTTTCATTAAACCATAATCCCAAATTCATTTGTTCATTTTTGCTCCATTCATTGGATTTATAATAATTAATGCTGAAGTTCATGACATTAGATATAATGATTATTAAAAATATCAGATAGAATATTTTCTTCATGCTTGCTTTATTAATAACTATTAGCGCAATTAAAGGTATTAAGATAAATATTCCAAGCATAATTAAAAAAACAGGTAGGTTAAATAAATGGGTGGATAAATTATTATTAATTAAATAATTAATTAACAGCTTGGATGCTCCTATGAAGCTTATTGATAAATTATTTATTGGCAGCATAGAATCTAATGTAAGCTGTGAGCCGATTGCAAAGAATGGGATACTTAAAAAAATTATTTTTTTCAGAAACTTCTTTCTTGGATTTTCGTGATAATTATCAAGGCCAATAACTCCAAGAATTATGATTAATGGCAGCAGCACGTCAATATATCTGGAAATTGGTCTTCCTGTAAAATATTGGAATATTTTAGGCAAATTAGCTGGCTGCGGACCCAAGGCATTATTTGATAAAACTAGAATATATCCTATGATAGTTATTAAAGACAGCATAATAAATATTGACAAGTTATTCTTCTCCTTTAGTTTGTTAAATGCAAGCAGAAAAGTAAAGAAAAGAATTACTCCTGAAGACAGAGTCAACATTACAATATGAATTATTATCCAGTTTATTAAAGCAGGCCAATAATACCCTTCATGCTTCTTGGTATCAGAAAAAGATTCAACATTATCTTTTACTGTTTCTCCCAGGATTCCTTTCATAGAAAAACCATTTGCCTTATAGTTAATGAAAAACATTGGAAATATAAGTAAGAATAATATTAAAAAACTAAAAAATAAATTTTTGTAATTTATTTCTTTTTTTAAATAAAATTTACTGATTATATGTGAAATTAAGTAAACAAATATTAATATCAGCCCGACTATTTTTGTCATTAAGCTTAATGCAATAAAAAAAACTGCCAGGAAATTATTTAATTTATTATTTTCCTTCAATGATTTGTAAATAAAATAAATTGATATAAAAAACAAAGGGTAAAATAAATTCTCGGCAAGAATATAATTTGAAAAAGAGAAATTAGATGGAAGTAAAACTATTAAAATAGGGATGTACAAATGATATTTTTCTTTTAAAAATTCTTTAGAAAGCAAATAAGCAGGAATTATTACTAATGTGGACATCAAGGCATTTAATACTTTTGACAAAAAATAAACAAATTTCATATTCTTGAATATATAAGCAATTGAAAGCATTATTGAATATAATGGAGGATATTCAAAATTTATCTCTGGATTAAGGTTATAAAAACCTCTTGCCATTTTAAGGTTAATGTATTCATCCCAGAAACCAGTGGGTGATTTGATAAAATAAGCTAATATAATCTTAATTAGAACGATGATTGCATAAGCTAAAATTAATTTCTTTAAAGCAGGTTTCATAGATTTTCTTTGGCATACCTGTTTTTAAACATTTTTGGAAAACTTTATAATCTATTTTGTTCATTTTTATATCAATGGGGCAGGAAAAAGATGGTCTGACAGTTAAAAAATCAGAAGATTTTTCTGAATGGTATACCCAATTAATGATTAAGGCTGAATTAGCAGATATTAGATATAATGTAAAGGGTTTGCCAGTATATATGCATTGGTCTACGAAGTCGATGAAAAAAATGTACAGAATAATGGAAAATATTCTTGAAAATGAAGGACATGAGCCAATATTATTTCCAGCAATGATTCCTGAACAGAATTTTAAGTTAGAATCAGAACACGTAAAGGGATTTATTCCTGAAGTTTTTTGGGTTACTGAACATGGAAATAATGAAAAATTAGAGGAAAAATTAGCATTAAGGCCGACTTCCGAAACTGCATTTTATCAAATGTATGCTTTATGGATAAGAAGCTATAGGGATTTGCCTTTCAAGAGATATCAATCCGGAACTGTCTGGAGATACGAAACAAAGGCAACAAGGCCATTTTTTAGAACTAGGGAAGTGCACTGGATAGAAACACACAATGCTTTTGCAAATGAAAAGGATGCAGATAACCAAGTAATAAAAGATATGAAAACTACAGAAGAATTTTTAGTAAATAAATTGGCAATCCCCTTTATATTTTTTCAAAGACCTCAATGGGATAAGTTTTCTGGAGCAGTAAATAGCTTTGCAGCAGATGCTTTAATGCCTTCGGGGAAAGTTTTGCAATTACCTTCAACTCACTTTTTAGGGCAGAAATTTTCAAAAGCTTTTAATGTAAAATTCATGGATAAAGATAAAAAAGAAAAATATGTTTATATAACTTGTTATGGTCCGGCAATAAGCAGGATTTATGGTGCACTAATTGCCTTACATGGTGATGATAAAGGGCTAATACTACCTTTTGATATTGCTCCTTATCATATAGTTGTTGTGCCGATTTTATTTGATAAAACAAAAACTAAAGTATTGAAAAAAGCTGACGAAATCCTACGTAGATTAAATGATTATGATATTTTTATGGATAAAAGAGAAGAATATACACCCGGTTATAAGTTTAATGAATGGGAAATGAAAGGGGTACCTATAAGAATAGAAGTTGGACCAAATGATCTAGAAAACAAAACATTTACAATATTTAGGCGAGATATAAACAAAAAATATGCTATAAAGGAAAAGGATCTTGAAAAAGAAATTCTTAAAATAAAAAAAGAATTTACAAGTAATTTAATTAAAAAAACTGAAGTGGAATTTAAAAATAATATTAAAGAAGCAAAGAATTTTGAAGAAATGAGAAATATTATAGAAAATGAAAAAATTGCAAGAGTTTGTTTTTGTTCCTTGGATAAAGAAGGTGAAAATTGTGCGACAAAAATTGAAAAGGAATTAGGTGCTTTTGTAAGAGGGAAAAAAGTAGGAAAAATAGAAAAACCTTTTAGAAATTGTGTCATTTGCAATAAAAAATCTAAAGAAGTTGTTTACGTAGCTAAGTCTTATTAATTATTGAACAAAATAATCTTCATGTCTTAAGTAAAACCAGATTAAGATAATAGTCAGTAAAAGAAACAATAATGATAAAATTGGGAAGAAACCAGCCCCTTCTGAAGAATATGCTCTTGTTACTTTGCCTGTAATGTCTACTTTTGCAAAAGTAAAACTCCAAAGAAGGATAATTAAAGCGCTTACCACCACTTTTTCATTTTTCATTAGTATTTTTACTGCTTTTTTTATTTATAAAGTTTTTTACCCCTTGATTTTGACACTAAAATGCAAATTTTTTGCTTGGTTCATCGCTTTTTCATTTTTATTTTATTGAAAAGTTACTATATAAGCAAATAAAAATCCCAAAAACGCCTCTATAATAGAAAATACTAACAGGAACTCTTTTTTGCCTATGAAAGCAAGTAGACTAATAAAACTAAGATTTAAAATTATTAAGACTAATAATATTATTTCCGTTATCATTTTAGCAGCACCTTTTCTAATATGGCAGACAAAACAGAGATTATCCCAAGAACAACTGTTCCTACCCATATTAAAGTTGAATTATTAAATATAAACCCAAGACCCATAAATGAAACCGCTAAGATTCCAACCATTATTATAATTAATCCTACAAAAAGTTTTATGTCTGTCTGGCCTTTTTTTAACATAATCATAAATTGTTTTTATTATTTATAAATCTTTAGAGGAAAGAAGAAACAAATTTGTTCAAGATTGTGGAGAACATAAAATTTTTATTAAAAATTAATTTTTTAATATAGCTTTTTCTACTTCAGCTTCCTTTACATTTTTTAGCCTAAGCTGAAAATCTGATATAAACCCAGTTAGCTTATCAGAAAGTATTTTCTTGACTTCTCCACTAAGCAGTTTGCCATTTTTATAATCTTCAAATAACTTTTTGCTTTTATTTTCATCCAAGAAGAAATTTGAGAGGTAAATGCAGGCTATATCATTTTCAGGATTTCCTCCCTTTTTCCTGTGTTCTTCAACTGTTTTCTGTCCACCTGAAAAAGCCTTGCTAATTTTTTTAATTATACTTTTTTTGTCATCCTTTAAAAATATAGCATTGTCCTTTGACTTTGACATTTTTGTTCCGTCTATCCCAGGCAGAAAAGTTGAATGGAGTATTGCTGGTTTTTCATAACCTAATCTAAAAGCAACATCTCTGGAAATTCTTATATGGGGGTCTTCATCAGGACCAATAAGAACTAAGATATGTTTTATTCCAAACTTTTCCTGCGGAAACAAAATATGCGCTGACTGGACAGCTGGATAAAAATGAAGTCCTATATTTTCCTCGTTTTTATATCCATATGTTGCCTTTATTTCTGATAAATTTATTCTTCTTGATACTTTTATTGCCAAGTTGTATATGCTGGTGTAAATCTGGTCTATTATAAAAAAAGTTTTTTTCGGATCAAAGCCATAGGCAAGAAGTTCCCTTGCTAAATTCATGGAATTTTTTAATGCTTCTTCCTGGGTATTTACTTTTCCAGCTACATAAGACTCATCATCAGATATAGGTATAAAAACAGGTATTCCGTAAGTTTTTTGAAAATATAAGTTTGTATCAAAAACAGGCTTGTGCCCCAGATGAATTGTTCCAGAGGCATTAAATCCTGAAACAATTGCGCATTTTTCTCCCTTTTTAAGAGCTTTTAAAAATTTGTCAAAATCCCTATGTGAACAGATTAATCCTTTTTTAAAAGTATAGAAATCTGGCACATCCTTTAGTTTATGGATCGGACTAGCTCCAAACTCCTTTATCAGTTTTTCATTGTCTTCCTTTAAATTTTCCATTTTATTTTACCTTGTTTTGATTTATTTAAATAATGTGTTTTTAGCAAGTTATAATGTTATTGTATAGTGGTAACAAACAGAAAGGTTTATAAATAAAGGATTATAGAATTTAATAAAATGAATGACGAATTAAAAGGTAAAATAAAGAAATTAACTGATATAATTAATCCAATTTTGGTATATGGATCTTTGGGTTTAGCAGCTCTTGGTTATATAAATCTTGTAGAAGATATTTCTGTAGGGGGTTATCTAAAAGATAATCAAGTTTCTCAAAAAAGAGTACAAAATGAATTAGACAAAATTGAAGAAATGAGATTTTATAAGAAATTATTTTATTTAGGTTCTAAAAGAGCTTTTGAAGATTACTTAGAAGAAAAGAAGAAAAAATAAAAATGAACCTAGAAGAATTACCAGTATTAAATGAAGGAGAACATTCAGAATTACTTCCACATATTTGGTTTTATACTGGCGAAATGATAAAAGATATTAACAAAATGACAAGAACATGTAAATTTCCGGGAAATCTTTACGGTGATTGTGAAAAAAGAGAATTTGTAGACAAAGATAAACCATTTGAAAATGCTAGTGGTTATTGTAGGTTAAGAAGTATTATATGGGCTAAGTTCAGAGGTACTTTTAATAAAGATTACAAGTGGGGATAAAAGTGTATCAAGAACTTGAGAGAAAATTAGAATTAATGGGAATAGATGTAGCTGAAAGTAGGGCAGCAATACCTAAAATCAAAACAAGATTAGCTCAATGGGGAGAATACCACAAAGGAAATCTTCATGAATTCCCTATTTGTGCTTTTAGATCCATTTTTCCTGAATATAAAGTAGCAGATTGCATATATAAAGCAAAAAGGCATTTTTTAAAAGGTATTAAATCAAGCGAAAGAATAAGCGATTATATTTCTGATGAGCTAATTTTATTATCTTGGGTAAGAGCAAAAAAGTGGGAACCAGAAAAAACAAAGCAAAGGGGGTATGTGCATAGTTGATTTTTCTTAACAATCTATATTCTTCAGAAGCGAAAAGTATAAATATAATGTTAGCTACAATGTAGCTAAACATGAAAGAAACAAAAATTGAATTAACCGGTTTTGAAATGCTTGAGAAAACAGTA
>JACPNF010000019.1 GCA_016185635.1 Candidatus Woesearchaeota archaeon | reverse complement strand
TGCTTTGCATGGTTGGTCTAATGGGAAAACAAATTATTTTGTTAATGCTAAAGAAAACTTGATGAATTTAGAAATCAAAAGCAAAATTGCCGAGGGAGTCGTATATAATCACTTATGCAAAATAGCATATAGTCTAAATCCAAGAGACTTATTTGATCCGAAAAGCACAATTTGTTATTATTAAGATAAGAGCAAAAAAGAAGTTGACTTTGTTGTCTTGCACAATGATACTTATTATCCTTTTGAGGTAAAATATCAAGCAAACATAGCAAACTCAGACTTTATAGGCTTCAAATCATTCAATAAAGGAGTTTTAATATCAAAAGATGAGCTGGGCACATATAGAAATTATGTGAAAATACCAATATCGTTGTTTTTGATGGTGGTGTAATCTTTTTATTCTTAGTAACTTATAAGTAATAACAAATAGAAAGGCTTATAAATAAAAGATTTTGAAGTTATATCATGGCAAAATGTGCAGAAAAAGAACAAGCAGAAGAAAGAAAAGTTGAGCATAGAGTAGAGTATAGAGTAGAGAATATAGTAATCTCTTCTTCATTAGAGTATAACTTAGATTTGAGAGATTTGGCTGATAATTTACCTGGTGCAACATATAATCCAGTTAAATTTCCAGGAGTGGTAATACCAATAAATGAACCTAAGGTGTTAGCTTTAATTTTTAGTTCAGGAAAAATTGTTTGTTCAGGAGCTAAATCTATTGAAGAAGCTGAAGAAGGATTAGCACAGATTATAGATAAAATCAATCAAATTAAAGGTGAAAAGCCTTTCGGGGGGCAATAATGGCAAAATATGAAATTAAATGTAACAATCCTGGGTTAGCTAGAACTATTTATCATAGATTAATCCCAAAATATCAAGCTAGAACAGATCCTAAGCACAATACAGATGGAATAAGTGTAGAAGGTTCATTTTTAAGGTTGGATGAAAGATTCTTTGGAAGGCTAGAGAAATTAACTGAAAAATATACTGCAAAGTTCAGCAAGCCAAGAAAGATAGAATGAGGATAAAAACAAAATGTATTCAAAAAATTTATCAAAATTGGTATTAGGAGCTTTATTAGGTTTAAATAGCTGTGCTTCTCAAGAGCATGTTCAGGAAAATGGAAAAACAGGGGCTATTCAGGAAATAAAAGAAGAAAATTTAATAGAAAAATATAAAGTTAAATTTACTGGAGATTTCTCAGAAGAAGAAAAACAAGGAATAGAAGGTGCTTTAAGAAAAATAGAAGAAAAGCTTCCATATGCTCTGTCAGACTTAGAATTAGTATTTCAGAAGAAAGAATTTAAAGGAAAGATTTTAGGGGAAGCCAGAAGTAACAGAACATTAAAGCAAAAATTTGAAGATGAAGGCAAATACAGCAAGGATTATCATAAAAATATTATGAAAGAAATGGACGAAGCTAATGCAGAAATAAATAAAGCTGCAGAAGTGTATAAAAAAAATAAGACAGAAGAAAACCAGCGTAAATTTCTTGATGCAGTAAAGGGATCAAGAAAAGTAGTTGACAAATATTTTGGACCTACAGAAGAAGATGTAATTTTAATAAAAGGCAAGAATGATATGGATGAAATGACTAAGGGTGCAGAAGGCCTGCTAACATATGAACAGGTAGTAATACATGAAACATCTCACTTGTTGACAATAGAAAGCAAAACATTGGAGTCTAAATTAAAGTCAGAATTTGAAAAAATAAATGAAGAAGTAAAGGAAAAAGGCACTGGTTATGTGACTGCTTATTCCCATTATACAGAAACATTAAAAGAAAAGATAAAAAAAACTGAAGAGCTAGAAAATAGATTAAAAGGTATAAATGGAAAATATAAAACTATAGCTGGAAGAAATGATGCTGAAGCTATGGAGTTCTTTGAAAAAGAAATACTTCCGGAACTTGATAAAGGACTTGAAGGCACTGCAGAATTAAGGAAGTTTGGCAAAGGATATAAGGAATGCCTGGAGCTAGCAGGAAGTCCTGAAGAAAAGCAGAAAATAAAAAGTTTATACTTAGGATCATTTAACTCTTTGTTAGAGTCAGAAGAAATCCTTGCAGGAACAAAATTAATGTCTTTACAAATTGATTTAATGTCAAGAATATTTGCAAGCGATGTTTTGGAAGATATAGCAGAAACAATGACTTACTGGATTACAGGCCAGACTTATGCTGATAAAGATCCATTTGTAAAAAGAAAAATAGAAGTTCTTGAGAGAGAATTAAAAGAAGAATATAAGGCTAAAAAATAAATGGAAAAAACAACACTGTCTAATGGTTTAGAAGTTTATTTAGATGAAAGAAAAAGATTTGGAGAATCTGAAGTTGATTTATTAGTTGAGTCAGGAAGTTTCCATGAAAGAATTCCACAAACAGCTCATGTTCTGGAACATTTACAGGCAGTAAAATCATTAGTTTATGGAAACAGCGGCAAATTAAATTATGCTAACTCCAATGCAGGAACACAGCAGGAAAGACAAGTTTATTATTTTGATAGCATTCTGCCTGAACATTTATGTCTAGCTGCAGAAAACTTGGCAAAAGCCTTAGGCACACCAAACCTGGAAGTTCTGACAAGGGAGAAAGAAGCAGTCAGGCATGAATTATTAAGAAATTTAAGGCCTGGAGAGGAGCTTTCAGAAGAAGTAACAAAAATATTGTTTCCAAATTATTTTGAAAAAAGAAAAACTGCAAAAGAATTAGTAGATTCGTTAAGCTGCATAGATGAAGAAGCTGTAAATGAATTCTGGTCAGCAAATTATGACCCAGCAAATTCATTTTTATATATAGGTGGCGAATTTCCAAAAAAGATGGATAAAGCATTAAGAATATTTGAACAAATTCCTACAAGAGGAAAAAAACCAAGTAAAATAGTTATCCCCGAAGATCCGGAAATAACACAAAGAATAGTGATCAATAAAAAAATACGCGATGATAAAAACGCCAGCATTGTAATTAATTATAAAGTCCCTAAATTTCCAGAACAGCAAACGTTTAAGGAAGAGATAGCTGTGGAGCTTTTGTCTAAATACTTGGGAGCATCTCATGGATTGCTTTATATGAGATTAAGAGACGAAAAAGGATTATGTTATAGCTTAGATATGGGTCATGTAAGAGATTTAGGCAGTTCAGCAGGCCTTTATTTTTCTACAATAACAAGGCCGGGTTTAACTCCTTTAGTTGAAAAAGAATTTTTAGAGGTTATAAAAAACATTGCAGAAAATGGAATTTCAGAAGATGAACTAGATGCCTTTAAGAACGGAGAAAAAATAAAATTGGCAAGTGAATTCAGGACACTTTCTATTAAAGGAATACTGATGGAAAGAGAATATGGAAAAACATTAATAGATAGAAAAAAAGAAGTAGAAAAAATTACAAGCGAAGATATAAAAAAATATGCCCAGTTATTGGCTACAAAACCTTATGTAGTTGCCATAGGTATTCCTTTGGAGCAATAAAATGGAACAAGAACAAAGAGAACTTGAAAAAATTGCAGAAGAATTCAATGACCGAGTTGAATGTAAAACAGAAGAACAAGATGATGGAAATGTCTTATTATACCTTTTCTATAATGATGATAATTCTGGAATAACAGCCAGAGAGGATACAAAAGGGAAATATGCAAAAATTATATCTTATCAAATAAGGTGTGCTAAAGTAAAGAATTATCTGGAACCTTTGACTGGTTTAAAAAATAACTTATCAGGAAGAATTTTAGCTGAATTACAGACTAGAGATTATAAAGGTAAAAATGGAAATACCTCAGAAAACTTGAGTCTGGCTGTGGAAGATTTTAGAGACCTTCCAGAATTAATAAGAATGCATTTAAAGATTGCCAGTTCCCAAGTATAAATATTCATTTTTTAATGTCTATTTCTTTATGCTGGACAATAGC
>JACPNF010000023.1 GCA_016185635.1 Candidatus Woesearchaeota archaeon | reverse complement strand
TTGGTTTGCCATATTTAGCTGCGAAATAGAAATTCCTAAAATTATTCATTCTTCCAAAGAATCTGTTGGAATTGATGTTGGAATAGAAAAATTTGCAGTTTTGTCAGATGGCAAAGTAATAAACAATCCAAGGTTTTTAATCAAGTCTGAAAATAAATTAAAAAAACTGCATAAAAAACTAAGCAGAAATAAGAAAGGCTCCAAAAATAGATTTAAATCAAAGCTTAGATTATCAAAGCAGTACATAAAAGTAACTAACCAAAGAACAGATTTCCTTCATAAAACAAGTACAAAAATTACAAATGAATATAATATAATAGCTGTTGAAAATCTAAGAATAAGAAATATGGTTAAAAATCATAATCTTGCTAAGCGAAATATCTTTAAGCGAAAGAACCTTTAAATGCTTGAAATGTGGTTTTGTTTGTGATCGTGATTTAAATGCAAGCATTAATCATCATGATAGGGCAGGACTTGCCCGAATCTCTACGCCTGTTGGAGATACTGTAAGACCTGAGCTTTTCTTTGAAAAAGAAAACCTCGGAAAAGAAAACAGAAATCTTGAGAAAGTTTCACCAAAAACTATTAAGGCTCGTGTCAATGAATCAGGAACTATATTCAGAAGTAGTACTTAATTTAGCTGCTTCTGTTGGAAACCCAGCAATTCATGGCTGGGAGGATGTCATTCTATTTATCACTGCTTTCTGGCAATTTTATCTAAGTTTGGATATGAATCAAGAAACCAATCATGCACAATGAGTGCGATTCTCAGCTTAATTGATGAAAAAAAGCTTGAGCTTGACAAAGATATTATTCTCCAGTTTGATACTCTTGATGTTGAGAAAAGCATAACAAGTCCTACAATACGAATGGACAGAGAACTTGCAGCATATGGTGTTGAGACTAGCATAGACTTAAAGGAAATCCAAAGAGTAAAAGAAATGATTGTGAAAGTTCAAAGGGAAACTATACGAATATTAGCTGAATAATGCCTAAGCGTTGCTGCCATTATTTTTTCTTTTGTTATTATTAATTACTACCAAGCACTATTAAACTCTCTGCCGAATATTGAATTTTAGTGCAACATTCTTGAAAGGAAAATTCAAAGTCAGCCATAGCCACCTTGTAATTTACCTGATTAAAAAAGCAAATCCATGCATAGGGCTGTCTCCTTATTTAATGACCAAGGCTTTATGCAGGAACTTCCTGTTCTTTTTCTGCTTTCTCAGAATACTCCCAACACAAGAAATTGCTTAATTCAATTAGTTTTTTTACGACAGGGTTGTTAATGTTTATTTTGTATAAAGTTGTTCCAGCCATTGTTCTGGTTGAAACAACAATCCTGTCTTGCTCTAATTTTGGCCACAATTTCTTTAGAGTCTGAAAGTTGACGTTGGAGTTACTAGCAATTTCTGTTATTGGGTAGTCAAAGTCTCTGGAGTAGATAAGGAAGTCTATTATCCTAATTAAAGGGTAGTCTCCAAATGTCCTAATAAATACTGAGTTTTCTTCCATTTTAATAATAAAAAGTAGGGCTAACATTTATACTTTTTGGTGTGTATGGTTATATTTTTTGTAACAAGCAGTTTTTTATATTTTAGGTATTTTTGCCCAGCAAGAATTATTATTTATATCCGAACAATTTATCATATTCCTTATGATTAATAACTTTCAAAACAAACAAGAAGATCTCAACAGTATTTCCCTCAATAGTGTATAGCATTCTCCAGTAATTTGAGAGTTCGACTCGATACAAATTCTGTATTCCAATCTTCTTTAGTTCAGAAGGAATTAATTCTTTTCTTATCGGATCCCCATATTGCGGATTGTCCTTCAGAATTTCTTTTATTCTATCTATTGAATTAATTATGGACCGAGATTCTTTGTCTGTTCTCTTCTTTAATTCAAGATATGACTCTTTTGCTTGATCTTTCAGAATAACTCTGACTTCTCTTCCTGCAAACATTATAATTCCAATCCATTTTCAATCATTTTTTTAAGATGTTCTGGAGCAACATAAATCCATTGGATTCCTCTTGGACCATAAATTATCTTCCCGCTTTTCCAAAGATATTCAAGAATTACCTTGAGTGTTTGATGCATAATTTGTTTTGGTAATTTATTTCTTAGTTCTGCAATAGTAATAGGTATAGCCCTGTGTTCTTTTAGAAAATCTTCAACCATCAAAACAGTATTAAGATTTGGAAATCTAATTATCTCGTGACCTTTCTTTTCGATCAATTCGTCTCTTTTTAATTGTAGTTTTTGCATATCAGTTGATATATATTTAATATTTATCTATATATAAATGTTATGTTTTATTATTAAGGATTTAGAACGTAAAATCTTTGATGCCTAATTCTGAGGAATTACTGCTGCAAGAAATGTAATATAACTTTAGTGATAAATTAAAAAGAAGGAATTACACGATGGATCTTCCTTCAAGATTTAAAAAAGAAACCTTGTCAACATCTAAATAATTTTTAACAGAATTTCCCGGACCATAGAATCCATTAGTAAAAGTCCCAAATACCGTACATTTTTCCCCTGTTTCTGAAGCAGCTCTTAATAGACTCAGGCTTAATATATCATGTACAAAATATTTAAAAGGAATTGCAATATCACCCCTTCTCAGAATTCCACAGTAATAAGTTGAATCAGTAAAATTCTCTTTTCTTCTTCTTTCAATAGCTGTTAAATCAACTATACCAAGAATTTTTCCTTTTACTTTGATTTTTTCACCTAATTCTATTTCCCCTGATAGTAATGCATTTAAATCATTTACTTGCTTGTGTTCTATTTCAGATATTTCAGTCATTTTATCAAATATAGATTTTATAATTATTCGTCGCAAGTCTTTACAAGCTTGCCATCTACAAACTTAACTTCGCAGGTATTTTTTGCATCCTTACTTGAGCTGCCAAGATTAATTAATTTGTCTGGGCTGTCGCTTAGCTCTTCAACCATAGCATCGTGGTTTTCTTTTATAGCATGATATGCTGTAGTCAGCATGCCATTGCTTAAAGCAAAAACTTCATCACCTTTCAAGGTTAATTCTTCATTGTTTGAAAAGACTTTAAATGATTTTTTCTTTATGTCCTGGAATTTAGTCTGCTCAGTCGCAACACTTAATATAGGATATCTTGAACCATCCCTGTAGATTGTAATACCTTTAAGACCTTTCTTCCATGCCTGGAAGTACACATCAGATACAGTTTCAGGAGCAATATTTTCAGGAAGATTTACTGTAGAAGAAATACTATGATCTATATATTTCTGGCACACTCCCTGGATTTCAACTCTTTTTTCCGGATTAATAAAATGAGAAGTCCTGAAAAAATAAGGGGGAAGAATTTTTCTTAGTTCTTCTAAATTAGTTATATCCTGAGCTTTTTCATTTAAATGCTTCAACTCTATGTAAGCCTGGACAGTAGGATGAAACACATTATAGAATCTTGAGCTTTCTTCCTTGTTCAAAGTTTCAGATCTTCTTTGATAATATAAGGCAAATATTGGTTCTACACCTGAGCTAACTCCAGGATAATAATTATCATTATTTTTAAAACCTAAAACAGCATTTGATATTGTTCCTGTCGGTGCTATGGTTAATATGGCAATATTCCTTAAACCATTTTTTTTAATTAAATCTTTTACATCCTCATCCAATGATTCCTGGAAAAAAGGATTTTTGG
>JACPNF010000022.1 GCA_016185635.1 Candidatus Woesearchaeota archaeon | reverse complement strand
TTGGTTTGCCATATTTAGCTGCGAAATAGAAATTCCTAAAATTATTCATTCTTCCAAAGAATCTGTTGGAATTGATGTTGGAATAGAAAAATTTGCAGTTTTGTCAGATGGCAAAGTAATAAACAATCCAAGGTTTTTAATAAAGTCTGAAAATAAATTAAAAAAACTGCATAAAAAATTAAGCAGAAAAAAGAAATGTTCAAGAAACAGGTTCAAATCAAAGCTTAGATTATCAAAGCAGTACATCAAAGTAACAAACCAAAGAACAGATTTTCTTCATAAAACAAGTACAAAAATTGCAAATGAATATAATATAATAGCTGTTGAAGACTTAAAAATAAAGAACATGGTTAAAAATCATAAACTTGCAAAACATATAAATGATGCTTCATGGAATACTTTTATACAAATGCTGTCATACAAAGCAGTAGAATGCGGAGGACAGCTCATAAAAGTAGATCCAAGAAACACAAGCAAAACGAAATATCTTTAAGCGAAAGAACCTTTAAATGCTTGAAATGTGGTTTTGTTTGTGATCGTGATTTAAATGCAAGCATTAATCATCATGATAGGGCAGGACTTGCCCGAATCTCTACGCCTGTTGGAGATACTGTAAGACCTTTGATAAAGGCTCGTGTCAATGAAGCAGGAACTATATTCAGAAGCAGTACTTAATTTAGCTGCTTCTGTTGGAAACCCAACAATTCATGGCTGGGAGGATGTCATAGAGCATATAATTGGGAGCATAGAAAATATAGAATTATTTATGGAAGAGATATCAAAAGAAAATTTCTTTAAAAATGAAGAAAAGCAGAGTGCAGTGATAAGGAAGTTAGAAATAATAGGTGAAGCTGCAAAAAATCTGCCTAATAACTTTAGAAATAAATATGATAAAATTCCTTGGAAAGATATATCTGGCATGAGAGATAAGCTAATGCATCATTATTTTGGTGTTAATCTTGAAACAGTTTGGAAAACTATAAAAGAAGATATTCCGGATTTAAAAGAAAAAATGCTGGAATTAAAAAAAGTCTTAAAAGAAAAGGTCAAAAAGAAAGGTTAGAATATAAAAGAAAGTTAGATCAGAATTTGATTTTAATGACTGAGTTCTCAGCACTGATGCTGTTGTCAGCTGCATTTGTTTGCTATAGAAGGTGCAGAAGAAAACTACTCACAAAAAGATAGTAAGAATAAATGCATTAATATTTGAGATAGTGTATGAGCACAACTGAAAGATTATTTTTCTTTCTTGTGCACATACAGAAGACGTAAAAGAAAAATATACTTTTAAGCTAATAACAATCCAAATTCTTTCAATCTATCAAAATGCTTTTTGTTAAAGGTTAATAAATAGTAATTATTAACAATGCATGTAGAAGCAATAAATAAATCTTTAAAATCAATAATATTACCTTTATTTATTAGTTCTTTAAATAAATTGCTTGCCTCTCTGGCTTCTTCTTCAGTTATAGGTATTTTTTGTACGTATCTTAAAAAATTGTCTATTATATCCAGCCTTGTTTTTCTAAGTAATAATTCAAATAAGGTTACAACAGAAATACAAACTTCATTATTTTCAATAATATTTCTTACACCCTCTATTCGCTCATCTTTTTTTAAGATTGCAATGCATACATCTGTATCTATGCATATCTTTTTGTCCATTTTGCCCAGCCTTTCTTAGATTCTTTTAAAATCTTTTCATATTCTTTATCATCTTTTAGAGCACCTAAAAGTTTAAACAATTCTTTGCCAGTTTTTATAGTTTCTCTCTCTTTTACTAAGTGTTTAATTAATTCTGTAAAGCTCTCTTCTCCTTTCATTTTCTTTAACACCCCGTATATTTCATTTGAAATCATTATCGTCTTTGCCATATGGTATACATATGTAGTACATATATATAAATATTGCTATAAATAATCTCTACTTTGTTCATAAGAATGAAACTTCTTAATAAAGTTTGCCTTAAGATTTCCGAGAATTCTGAAATATTTCCGGAAAATAAGTTAATTAAATCCGATCTCAGAATTTCCTTTGTAAATCTTTGGGAATAATTCCTTGTTTAAGTCTTCATAAAATTCCAAGATCTCAAGGTAGGCAATCTTCTTGCTTTTATCAGATAAGAAAGGAAATAAGTAGCATATGTCGCTGTAAATTTCTCTTAGCTTTTCTATGTCTTTTCTTGCTAATGTTTTTCTTCCCTTTTTGATTAAATGGATTATCTGTTCAACTTTATTATTGTCAAAAGCCTCAAAATCTTTTGTTATAGCAGTATGAATATTTTGTGGTTTTAATATCTTATTTGTTTGTTCTTTAAGGAACATGTTTAATTTTTCGTCAATAATCTTTTCTTTTTTCTGTATGTTGCCTGCAAATTCTTTTACTTCAGAAATTACATTTAAATTCTTGTTGACTTTGCTTATATCTGTTTCTTCTAATTTTTTCCTGTCAATTTTATTAATAATTTCCTTGAAATTGATAGCCAGATTAAATATGTCTTTTTTTGTAATCTTCTTGTCTTTATATGTAGTATTTTTTAGGTTTAATATAAAATCATTCTCATTTAATCCTTTTTTCTGGAATTCTTTGATAAGCTCGTCATATGTAAATTCATAGTTTAATTCAAATCTGTCCTTGAAAAACTCCCTTAAAATCTTGATAAATGTGTTGAAAGCTTCTTTTGTGTCTTTTTTGTCAAGCCTTCTTATAAAGCTGTCAGTAACATCAAGATAATTTGCCCATTCTTTCTCTTTTATTTCTGCTGGTTTCTTTCCAAATGCTTGCTCAGATATTTTTTCTATGAAACCTAAGGGTTCTTCTACTGGTTTTTTTATTAATTCAATATTTGGAGCTTTTCTTGTGATTTCCTGCCTGATTGTTCTTCTTTCAGCAGCTTTGTCATTCAAAACCATTATCAGGAATGCAATTCCCACACCGATTATAATTATTAAGGGTAATAATACAATAAACGAAATGCTTTCCCCCCCGATATTTATGTCTTGTGCATGAACACTGTACAAATTAGATAGTATTCCTAGAAAAAAAATTACCTCTTTTTTCATATTGTTTTTAAGGTGGGGCAGTATAAATATCTTGCTAAATCTTATTGGCAATGTCAATCCCGTTCTCTATTAATTTTTCAATATCTTCTGCTGTTAGTTTCTTGTCTTTGTAGGATTTTTCAACCATCTCTCTTGAAAAATTTATTATTTCCTTTTTTAGCTTGTTATTAATGTCTTTTGCTGAAATTTCCTTTATAAGTTCTTCAAAAGTAAGCTGGTACTTGATTTGCAGCATTTTCGAAAGGAATCTCCTCATGGTTCTTGAGAATTCTTCAAGCATTTCATTTAAATCTTCTCCATGTACTTTTCTTCTTAGAATATTTAATTTATTGATGTAAGCTCTCTTAAATTCTTCCTTGCTAAGGAATTTTTTTCTTTTTGCAAGTTTTAATATTAGCTTTGTCAGCAGAATGATTAATATAATTGAGAAAGCAGCAATAAAAAAGTTTGTAATTATCTTGGTAAACTTGAATTTTTCTTTTTGATAATATAAATAGTTAATATCTTCCTCATTTTCAAAAAACTCAATTCCAATATTTTTCAAGACAATACCGCTTTCTTTTTTTCCAACATCAAGGTTAATCATGCTTATATTTCCAAGATTAATCAGCAGATTATTCTCAGAAAAGTTAATACTCGTGAATTTTAGGCTTTTCTTTTCTATGTCAAATTTTTTTATGTAATCCAGCAGAGCCTTGTCAACTATTACATCAAATGTTGCGTTTAATCTCTTGGTTATTAAATCCTTAAATTCAACTCTCGCATCCTTAAATTCAGCTTTTTTCACAAGAGTGCCTTCTAGTTCCTTATTTGTGGATATGATAATTATTTCAGTGCCATTTTTTCCCATTAAGGGTGTTAATCTTGCAAGTCCAAGATCAGGATATATATTAACCATTACAAACTCAGGTTTGTTGACAATGTAATAATTTATGCTTTTTCCTAGAAATTCTGTTAAGTTTACTGTTAGTCCTTCATGGCTTAAAATATTTGTATTTACCCTTACCCTTAGAATATCATTAGTCTCGGCATTTAAGCTGGTTAATATTAATAGGATAATTAAAATAAAAATTAAGCCCCTTTTCATCAGATATACTTAAACTTGTATATATTTTAACTTTTTCTCTTTTGTTTATGGCCTCAACCATTGACAAGATATTTAAACTAGTGTTATTTTGTAATATTAATGGCTATTGCAATCAGCCTTCAGGAAATTAAATCTTATCAGGAAAAATTAGACAAAGTGAAATCAGAGATATCTAAACTTATAGTTGGCCAGGAAAAAACACTAAATAGCCTTTTGAGAGGAGTATTGGCAAATGGTCATATTCTTGTGGAAGGTGTTCCTGGAATAGCAAAAACTCTGATAGTTAAGTCATTTGCGACAGCAATAGGTTGTTCTTCAAAAAGAATACAGTTTACAGCAGATCTGCTGCCAGCAGACATTACAGGTATTACAGCCTATAATGAAAAAACAAAGGAGTTTTACACAGTAAAGGGTCCTGTTTTTACAAATTTTGTTGTTGCAGACGAAATAAACAGGGCAACTCCAAAAGTGCAGTCAGCATTGCTGGAGGCTATGCAGGAGAAGCAGGTAACCATAGGTAAGGAAACATTTAAGTTGCCTCTGCCATTCTTTGTAATGGCAAATTCAAACCCTCTTGAAACTGAGGGGGTATATACCCTGCCTGAAGCGCAGATTGACAGGTTTTTATTCAAGATAAAAATGGATTATCCTGAAATTGAAGAAGAAAGATTAATCCTTAAAAAAAATACTAATATTCACGAGTTTGAGGACTTTGACATTAAGCCAGTTCTTGACTCAAAAGAGATTATAAAACTGCAGAATTTTGTCAAGACAATTTATTTTGGTGAAAAAGTAGAGGATTATATTCTTCATATAGTTGATGCAACAAGAAATCCAAGAAAATATAACATGAATTTCGGGAAATATATCTCCTTGGGCGGTTCTCCAAGAGCAACCATTTCTCTCTTTATTGCAGGAAAAGCAGAAGCACTTTTAAATGGGGATAATTTTGTAAGTCCGCAGCACATCAAAAATGTAGCTCATGATGTTTTAAGGCACAGAATAATTCTTAATTATGAGGGTGAAGCAGAAAGCATTAACAAGGACGAAATAATTTCTGAAGTTCTTGCAAAAGTTCCGGTGCCTTAGCTATGGTGGAAACTAAATTAAAAATTGATTTAAGCCAGGGAGTAAAAAAATTAGAGATATTTACAAAAAGGTTAGTCACAACAAGATTAACTGGTAGGTACAAAACAAAAATAAGAGGACATGGTCTGGAATTTGAAAGTTACAGGCTTTATACACAAGAAGATGACTCTAGCCAAATTGACTGGAAAGCCAGTGTCAGGATAAACAAGCCAATCATAAAGGAATTTGTCGAAGAAAGAAACTTGGATATTTTTATTTTAATAGATGTTAGTTCATCAATGATTTTTGGTTCAGTAAATAAGTTAAAAAATGAGTACGCTGCTGAATTGGTGTCATTGCTTTCTTATGCAATATTGAATGCTGGTGACAGTCTTGGTTATGGATTTTTTTCAGACAATGTCTTTGATATAAACAAGCCCAGCCGCAAGACCAATCTTTTTTATATCTTGTCAAGGTCTCTTGTAAATCCCTATATTTATGGCGGAGGTTTTGACTTTGTAAATGCCATTGAGAAAATAACAGGATTATTAAAGAAAAATTCAATCTTAATAATAGTCTCAGATTTTATAGGATTAAAAGATGACTGGATAAACCAGTTGAAAAAAACTTCATATAAATTTGATACCATAGGGATTATGGTCAGGGATCCAAGAGACAGAGAGCTGCCTACAGATTCATATATGGTCAGGGTTTCAGATCCTTTTTCAGATAAAGAATTGCTTCTTGATTCAAATCCTGAAGTAAGATTTAGATACAAGGAATATGTAAGAAAACAAGAAGAACAAATAGAAAATGCATTTAAGCAGTCAAGAGCGTCTTTATTAAAGTTACCAACAGACAAGCCATTTATCATTCCACTTGTCAAATTTTTTAAAACAAGAAAAAAATGGCAGAGATAACATTTTCAAATCCTGGGTACTTGTGGTTTTTACTAAGCCTGCCAGTATTATTTTTTACTCACTCAATAACATTTAAGAGGTATAAGCAAAAGGCATTGAATTTTGCAAATTTTGAGGCAATCTCAAGGGTAACAGGCGGGCAGTTTATCAAGAAAAATTTGTTTCTTCTGGTTTTTAGGATGATAATTCTTTCATTAATTGTCTTTGCTGTAGCAGGCACGACATTCACATATCTTGGAAGAACATTAAATACAGATTATGTTATGGCTATTGATACTTCTGCCAGTATGTTTGTGCAGGATGTGCCTCCAGACAGGTTGACTGCAGCAAAACAGAATTTAATATCTTTTTTAGATATTGTTCCCACAGATACTGAAGCTGGATTAGTGTCATTTTCAGGAATAGTCCTTATAAAAAACAAAATTACAAATGACTTTAACAATGTTAAGCAGTCGATTGCTCAGCTTGTGGGTTCTACAGTTGATGGTACAGATATTGGTGGAGCAATAGTGACAGCTACAAATATGCTTGTGTCAAAGCCAGGGGACAAATCCAAGGTAATCTTGTTGATAACAGACGGCCAGAGTAATGTAGGAATTCCCCTTGAAGAAGCTATAAAATATGCAAATGATAACAAGATCATAGTTAATACCCTAGGACTAGGAACAAAAGAGGGTGGCGCTTTTTTAGGAACTACACTAAAGTCAACTCTTGATGAGGCAAGCTTGATAGAAATTGCAGCAAGAACAGGCGGTTCTTATTTTAAGGCAGAAACACAAAAAGATTTGGAAAAATCATTTAAGGAAATATCAAGGCTTATAAGAAAAAAAATATCAATTAATTTGTCTTTTTCTTTCACTTTGATAATTTTGTTATTATTGCTGGCAGAATGGGTCTTGATAAACACAAAGAACAAGATTATATTTTAGTACTTTCTTTTATAGAGGCTAATTCATTTTTTAGGTATTTTACTTTTTCTGTAAGTTTCCCGATGAAAAAACTTATAACAATGATAATTAAGGTTGGAAAATCAATTGAGAAAGGACTGTTTAATATTCCAGCAGCTTTTAAAATAAGATATATAACTACATTGCAAAAACATATCCAAGCAAAAACATCCCAAAATTTGCTCCAGTTCATATCTCATAATAAACTTAACTTCTTAATAAATCTTTTCTTAAGATTTTCATAAAATCTGGAAATTTTTCGGAAAATTAAATAAATTTATAAATAAAAATTGCACTTTCATATTATGTTTAAATTTTTCAAGGACAAAATAAAGCAGGCTATTGCTAATGTTACAAAGAAAGTAGAAAAGGAAGCAGTTGAAGAAACAGAAGAAAAGAAGGAAGAATTAAGAGAAGAAGAGATAAAGGAAGAGATAAAGGAAAAAGAAAAGCCGAAAAAAGAAAAAAAGAAATTAGTTAAGAAAGTAGAAAAAGAAGCAGTTGCAGAAATAGAAGAAACAAAGGAAGAATTTAAAGAAGAGCCAAAGGAAGAGGAAAAAAAATCTTTGTTTAAGAGACTGACAGAAAAAATAACATTAACAAAGATTTCTGGGGAAAAATTCAATGAGATATTTCATGACATGGAAATTGCCTTGCTTGAAAACAATGTTGCAGAAGAAGTAGTCGAAAGAATAAAAAGTGGTCTTGAAAAAGATATTATAAATAATCCAATTAAAAGAAATAAGGTTTCAGATACAATAATTGCTTCATTTAGAAACACCTTGGAAGCAATATTAAGCATAGAAAAGATTAATGTAGAAGATCTGGTAAAAAATAAAAAAGATAAGCCATTTGTATTCTTGTTTTTAGGATATAATGGTGTTGGAAAAAGCCTTACAATAGGAAAAGTTGCCAGATTTCTTAAGGACAAAAATTTCAAGGTTATCTTGGCAGCTGGAGATACTTTCAGGGCAGCAGGATCTTCCCAACTTGTTGAATATGCAAACAAAGTGAATGTTCCAGTAATAAAAGGAAAAACAGGAAGTGACAGCTGTTCTATAATCTTTGATACAATCACTTCTGCAAAAGCTAAAAATTATGATGTAGTCCTTGCAGACACAGCAGGCCGTATTCATAATAATCCTGACTTGATAAATGAGCTTAAAAAAATTGTAAGGGTTAACAAGCCTGATTATAATATCCTTGTAATAGATGCCATGACTGGTTCTGATGTTGTTCAGCAGGCAGAAGAATTCAATAAGCATGTTAATATAGATGCTCTGATAATTACAAAAATAGATACATATGAAAAAGCAGGAACCTTGCTTTCTGCAGCTTATTTGTTAAAAAAACCAATACTATTTTTAGGAGTGGGACAGGAGTCAGGTGATTTAAAAGAATATGACAAGGATGAAATAATAAAAAGTTTTGGATTATAGTTTATGCAGTAATTTTTATTTTTTGTTTTTCAGAGTGTTTTCTTAAATTTTCTAATATTAAAGTATCATCTACTTCTATAAGTTTTTTGATAGTTTTATTGTCTTTGTTTAATTTGTACAATTTTGCTTTTCCAATTGTTCTTGTTGGTATAATTATTTTATGTTTTAGCAGGCTATTTAGAAGATTGTATAATGTTGTCCTCCCTATTCCTGAGTTTTTTGCTATGTCTGTCAATGAAAAATCTAAATTTCTTTCTGTCAATAAATAATCTAAGATTCTTATTGTAGGAGAGTCCCCCATAAATTCTATAAACAATGATTTTTCCATGTTTTTTATTTATCTTTTACATATTTAAACATTCCTATTTTTGAACGATATTGTTTTAAAAATAAACAATATAAACTTTCTGCTAAAAATGAAATACTTTCGAAATTTTCTGCAGAAGAAATATTAATAAGTTTAATAATAAATAAGTAAATGATTAATCTTGAAGAAGAAATCAAAGCTAGAATAATAAACAAGCTTGTCAGATGGAAAAAGTGGGGTGCTTCGCATACTGAAAATATTATTAAGGGGCTACCTTCGCATTTAAAAGGAGAAAAAATAACTAAACAAGTTTTAAAGCAATTAATAAGGGATGAATGGATAATTCCCGCAATTAAAACAGGAGAAATTCATTATTCTCTTAATCCAAGGAAAGCAGATAAGATACTTGGATTTTACAAAGAACATTGTAAAAATCAAAGACTTTAAATTCTATGAAATATAAAAATAATTTATGGTAAATATATTTGGGGCGGACGAAGCCGGTAGAAAGTTAAAATAATTGTTTAGCTTGCCAAAAGGCCCAGTCATAGGTCCCTTAGTAATGTGTGGAGTATTAGTAGATGAAAAAGATGAACCTAAATTAAGAAAGCTCGGAGTTAAAGATTCAAAATTATTGACTCCTAAGCAAAGAGAATTCTTATATCCAAAAATACTTAAAATAATTTTAGGTTATAAAATAATCAAATTAAGTCCAGAAGAAATAGATAAGGCAGTTGAATCAGAAGAAACTAATCTAAACTGGCTTGAGGCAGAAAAAACAGCTGAAATTATAAATGAGCTAAAGCCTGATAAAGCCTTTGTTGACTGCCCTTCTACAAACATACCAGCTTATACTAATTACATTAAGAATTTGCTAAAAGTTGAGACAAAATTAGAATGTCTTCACCACGGCGAATCCAAAAGTATTTGTATAGCTGCTGCATCAGTTTTGGCAAAAGTCATCCGTGACAGAGAAATAGAGGATATAAAAAAAGAAGTAGGAAAAGATTTTGGGTCTTTACATTTTAATGAGAAAGTTTTAATAGAGCATAATAATAAGATAAGTATCAAAAAGATAGGTCCTCTTATTGAAAATGGCCCATGGAATATTAAGGTATTTTCATTAAATAAAAAGGATTTAAATATTAAAAAGTATCCAGTCACAAGTTTTATAGAACATCCAAAAACCGAAATATTTGAAGTAGAATTAGAGCGAGGAAAAAGCATTAAATTAAGTAGTAATCACCCTTTATTTTGTTTAAATGAAAATTTAGACATCATTCCAAAAAAATTAAATTGTATTAATATAAATGACCATATTGCGGTTGCTGGTGGATTTAATAGTAAATTAAATTTAATAAATATAGACTTAGTAGAAATATTAAAAGAAAGTTCTAAAAAAAGTTCTCCAGTTTATGTAAAAATTAATAAAGAATTCTTTAAAAATAATGAAAAAAAGATTAGAAAATTATTAGAAGACCAGAAATATAGTCGTACAGCATACTTTTCATGGTTAAAAAAAGAATTTA
The DNA here is from genome assembly GCA_016185635.1 of Candidatus Woesearchaeota archaeon. Lineage (GTDB taxonomy): Archaea > Nanobdellota > Nanobdellia > SCGC-AAA011-G17 > JACPIM01 > JACPNF01. The sequence goes on along the minus strand of JACPNF010000022.1, from coordinate 6,758 downwards.
TTCCATTAAATATATTTGCAGAACTTAATTCAAAATTAAATGTTAAAATATTTACTCGAGAAGGAAAAATAAGACTTGACAGATATTTTAAGATTAATAAAGATTTTATGTGGTTTTTAGGTATCTTTATTGCAGAAGGTTGGTTAACAGATTATAGCACTCTTGTTTCAAATCAAGATATGTGGGTAATAAATAAAATTAAAAATTTTGCTAATAAACATAAAATCAACTATTTTTATAATCCTATCAAAAAAGAAATAGGTTTATCTTCAATTTTATTGGTAAAAATCTTAAAAAATTTAATAAAAGGAAATACAGCTTATACAAAGGAAATACCGGAATTTGTTTTGTCTACAAATAAAATTATGATAAGAGAATTATTACATGGGATTTATTATGGAGATGGATATATAACCGGTGGAAATTGGGAAATAGAATTAAGAAGTGAAAAAATAATCGAACAAATACAATGGTTAAATCTTATGTTGGGAATATTCTCAACAAATAGAAGAAGGTATACAAAACCTGCCTTCATTACTCATTCAATGTCAAAATCTACAAATTCTTTATCTCCAGATAATTTGCCCCCTGTTGTAGGGGAGTATATAAAAAAGATTAGGAGAGAAAATAATATGACCAAACAGCAATTATCTAAAAAGGCAGATATTAATGTTAAGACATTAATTAATATAGAAAAAAAAAGAAATAGTTGCATACAAAAAAGTATTCTTAAAAAAATTCTTAAAGTTATTCCAAATAAAAAATTAAAAAGATTATTAAACTCTGATTTATGTTGGCTTCGTCTTAAAAAAATAAATTTTATTGAAAAAGATAAAGTCTACGATTTTGGGGTAAATTATAAAGATGTAGAAAACTTCCTGGGAGGTAAAACAGGGATTATATTGCATAATTCAGGATATCCTTCAGACCCCAATACAAAAAAATTTTTGAAGGATAATTATGATAAATACCCCAAAATTATAAGAAAGTCTTGGTCAACTTACAAAGACCTGGTTGAAAAAAACAAGCAAAAATCTCTTTCAGATTTCTGAAGAAAAACTTATAAACTATCTTTGTTAACTCTTTCTAAAGATGACATTAATAAAAAAGCTCAAATTAAAGGGTTTTAAGTCCTTTGCTAGCCCAACAGAGCTGGATTTTGGCAATGGCTTTAATTGCATTATTGGAAGCAATGGTTCTGGAAAATGTGTTCTTGGGGATACTTTAGTCCAGTTGGCAAATGGAAGCCTTATAAAAATACAAGATTTGGTTCATAACAGATTAGAGAATAATTCTATAAAAACAGAAGATGGTTTCATAGCCCATGGAGATAATACAAAAATATTAGCCTTGGATTTAAAAGAGCTAAAAATAAAATCTAAAAACATACAGGCTTACGTTAAGAGAAGATCTCCAGAAAAATTAATTAAGATTACAACAAGATCAGGTAGGAATATAACAACTACAAAATATCACCCGTTATTTATACTAAAAGATGGAAAGGTGATTGCTGCAAAAGCAGAAGATTTAAAGGAAAAAACAAGAATAGCTGTGCCTAGAAAATTAATGACTGTACAAAAAACGAAATATTTTATTGAATTGTTGGATTTAATAAATTTAGAAGATAGAATATACGTTCCTTATAATGAAAAATTCAAACAAATATTATTATTAAATAAAAATAAAAGAACATGGAAAAGATTTGCTGAAGAGCTAGGAGTTAGTTATTTAACTTTAAAAAGTCTTGCAGATAAGCAAGCCATAAATTTTGTTTACTTAGTTAAAATTCTTAGAGCGTTAAAATTTAATGATTTTGAAATAATAAAATTAATAGATAGAATAAAATCTAGCGGGCATCCAACTTATAAAATGCTTTGGGAGAATTCAAAAGAATTTTCACGTTTTTTTGGTTATTTCATGGCAGAAGGGTGTATCCCCAAAGTAAGTGACCAGGTAAGGCTGTCTAATAGTTGTAAAGAGATAATCGAAGATTATAAAAATTTAAGTAAAAAGCTATTTGATGTTAATGTAACAGTAAATAACTATAAAGGAAATGCTTATGATCTCTTGTTTTATTCTGAGCCTATAAGAAAAATACTTAATAAGTTTGGAGCTCCTTTTGGCTACGTTGATTTTAAGGAAATAACAAATTTATTTTTATCACATAGCTCAGATGAAGAATTAGCCGAATTCATAAATGGTTTTTTTTGTGGTGATGGTTATGTTGGGAAGAGCTGTTTAGAAATATCCACAAAAAGTAAAAAACTTGGTTTTAATATAGAAAATATTCTTTTAAGATTAGGTATAACATTTTCTTCTAAGTGGAAAATAAAAATAGCTGCTAATTCTAAAACAAGAGCTTCTGGTGTATACAGAATAATTACAATTTACAATGTTGAGAATTTTAAAATATTTAATAATAAAATCAAGTTAATACATAATGAAAAAAGAGAAAAATTGTTAAAACTAATTAACTTAAAAAGCAACCCAAATGTTGATATAATTGAAGCAAATATATTAGTTAAAGATACTGCAAAAGAATCAAAAATAAATATAAAGAAGTTATCAATTGCTTATCCAAAATTAAAAGCTTACGTTTATAATGACTGTTTAACAACAAGAAACGGCTTAAATCAGTTAATTAATAAAGTTTTTCCAACTCAGATTGCTTCAGAAAATTTAATACAGCTTAACAAACTTGCGAATTCTGATATCTTCTGGGATGAGGTCTTAGAAATAGAAGAAATTGATAGCAAGGAAGAATGGGTTTATGACCTTTGTGTGGAAAAAGATCATAATTTTATTGCAAATAATATTATTGTTCATAATACAAATATCATGGATGGGATGGTTTTTGTCCTGGGTGAGTTGTCTGCTAAGTCTATAAGAGCTGAAAAATCTTCTAATTTAATCTTTAATGGCGGAAAAAAAGGCTCTCCAATGAAAGAGGCTGAGGTTAGCGTCTTCTTTGACAATGACAAAAAGGAATTTCCAATAGATTCAGATGAAGTAAAACTATCAAGGTTTGTCAGGAGTAATGGCCAGAGTATCTACAAGATAAATGATGAAAAAAGAACAAGACAGCAGGTATTGGAATTAATCAAGGCAGCAAAAATAGATCCAGCAGGGCACAACATAGTAATGCAAGGCGACATAATTCACTTTGCTGACATGAGGCCAGAAGACAGGAGAGGAATAATAGAGGAAATTTCTGGAATTTCAGTTTATGAGGACAGGAAAGAAAAAGCCCTGTCAGAATTAAATAAAGTTGATTCAAAATTAAATGAGTCAGGCATAATCCTGACAGAGCGAGAGGTTCATTTAAGAGAATTAAAAAAAGAAAGAGACCAGGCATTAAAATTCAAGGAACTTGAGGACAACTTAAAAAACAACAAGGCAACTTTGCTTAATTTTCAGATAAAGGAAAAACAAGATAGAAAAGATGAAGTAGAATCAAAAATAAGTAAGCAACAGCAGGAAGCAGATATTATAAACAAAAAAATAAGCGAAATAGAAAACCAGATAAAATCAAAAAAAGAAAGTTTAACAGAATTAAATAAAAAAATAGAGGAAAAAGGAGAGAAAGAGCAGATTGCAATCCAAAAAGAAATAGAGCATTTAAAAACTCGGTTGGTTGAGGACAAAACAAAAATAGAAAATTATTCTGGTGAGATTCAGAAGATAAAGGGGCGCATAGTTCAGTTAAAGCAGAATCATGAGGAAATATCATCAAAGATAACCTCAATAAATAAAAATAAAAAAGTAATAGAAGAGAAAAACTCCTCCTTGCAGAAAGAAGAATCAAAATTATCTCAGGAAATTGAAAATTTCAAAAAGACTCATAACATTACAGAAAATCTTAACCTCGATAAATTAGAAAAAGAAATAGAAAAAGAGCAAAATAATATCTTTAAATTAAAGGAAGAACGTGGTTCTTTGAATTTGGACAGGGAAAAATTAGAGCTTGAAATTGATAGGATAAACACGATTCTTAATATAGAAAACAGGAAGGAAATAAAGGATTTAAGGGAAAATTATAAAAAAATATCAAAATTAGTTGACCAGAAAACAGGAGAAAATTCTCTGGTTGCGAATGAGCTCTCTGGTTTAAGGACAAAATTAACAATAAAAAATGAGGAATTAATAAGGTTAAAGGCAAAGGATATCTCAATAAAGGAAACATTGTCAAGTGATTTGTCATTAAAGAAAATTCTCTCAATGAAAATACAGGATGTTTATGGGACAGTGGCTGATCTTGGTAAAGTTGACTCAAAATATACTACATCTCTGGAGGTTGCTGCAGGTTCAAGAATAAACAGCTTAGTTGTAAAAGATGACTATGTTGCTGAAAAATGTATTAATATATTGAAGGAAAACAAGCTTGGTGTTGCAGCTTTCCTTCCCCTGAATAAAATTAAGGAAAGGTCCGCAAGGCCAGAAATAAAAAACTTGTTGAACTCAAAAGGGGTTCACGGCCTTGCAGTTGAGCTTATCTCATTTGACAAGAAATTCAAGAATATATTTTCTCATGTATTTTCAGACACTTTGATTGTTGATGATATAAACACGGCAAGGAAATTAGGGATAGGAAGGGCAAGAATGGTCACTCTTGAAGGTGACTTGTTCGAGCAGTCAGGGGCAATCATAGGCGGATTCAGGTCAAAAAGATTCAGCATGTTCAAGGAAAAACAGTATGATGCAAATATTAATTCTCTTGAAAATGATATTTCTGATCTAAAGAAATCATCTGAGTCTTTGCAAAATAAAAAGAACAGCTTGGATGAAGAAATATCCAAACTCAGGGGGAAAAAAGCAGAGCTTGAAGCTGGGATAATCATGTTTGAAAGAACTCACAACATAAGTGATATAAATGATATAAAAGAAAAGAAAGAGAAAATATCTGCTGAACTTAAGGAAATAAATTCAGAACTAAAGCAAATTGATTCTGAAATTAATAATTCAGCAAAAAACCTGGATTCTTTGAAGCTTGACAGGGAAAAATCAAAAGAAAAGGAAAAATCTGGAAGAATGCAGCAGGTTTTGGGAAAGCTTAAGGAAATAGAAGAAAGCAAGGAAAAAGTAAGGATAGAAATAGCAAAAAATGAAACTGAAATAAAAAATCTTCTTGCGCAGGTAAATACAATTTATGTTCCAGAGCAGGAAAAAATATCAAAAATAATAAAGGATCATGAAAAGGAAATAATAATCTTTACAGACCAGTTTAATAAATTAAAATCAGGCATAGAATCAAATTCAAAAGATCTTAAGTCCAAAGAAAAGAATGAAAAGGAATTCTTTTCAGAATATAAATCATTATTCTCAAAAAGAAATTCTCTTAATGAATCACTCCAGAGGGATGATAATTTAATATCAAAAGAAGCATATAAATTAAAGGAAATAGAAAGCAGGATAAATGAAATCTCTCTGAAAAAAGCAAAGGTAATCGCAGAGCTTGAAGCTTTGGAAAAGGAATTCAGCCAGTTTGAGCAGCCGAAGATACGTCGTGGAATTGACGCTGAGCAATTAAGGACAGAGATTTATAATTTTGACAGGGAATTAAAGAAGATAGGCAATGTAAATTTAAGAGCCTTGGAAGTTTATGAATCTATTGAGAAAGAATACCAGAAATTGCTGGAAAAAATAGACATAATAAAAAAGGAAAAAGATGAAATTCTGAAATTAATGTATGAAATAGAAGGAAAGAAAATATCAATATTCATGAAAACCTTTAAGGTTATTGATGAAAATTTCAGGAGAATATTCCTAAGCTTGTCTGAAAAAGGTGAAGCTTACCTTGAGATAGAAAACAAGGATGATCCTTTAAATTCTGGCATTGACATCAAGGTTAAATTGGCAGGAAACAAGCACCTTGATATAAAGAGCTTGAGCGGCGGTGAAAAAACTATGACTGCCCTGGCAATGATATTTGCAATACAGGAAGTAAGGCCTGCAAGCTTTTACTTGTTGGATGAAATAGATGCTGCCTTGGATAAGACAAATTCAGTTATGCTTTCTAATCTTCTGATGAAATACTCAAAAACAGCCCAGTATATTTTGATATCCCATAATGATTCAATTATAACAGAGGCAAACCAGGTTTATGGAATATCAATGCAGAAAAACGGTGTTTCAAAAGTGACTTCCTTAAAATTATAAGTTTCTATCAAAAAGTATTTATATTATAGTTAAATAATAAATATGTGGGAAATAAAGAGGTATTTAATATCATTGTGTTATTGGCAGCTGTTTTTGCAGTTTTAAGCGTGTTATTTGACCTTCCAATAACAGGTTCAGCTGTAAAGCCTATAACAAAAAGTATCTCCCTTAATTTCTCTGTAATAACAATAGTCCTGATAGCTGTGATATTAATTTCTTTGGTAATAGAGCTATGGAAAATAAAAAAATACGAAGAATAAAATTATTGGTCGAAAGAGGGCCAAACCCATCTATCATAAAAAGAGTCTGCATTATCCTCTAATTCCTTTACTTTTTTCAATTCATCTTTCAAGTTTAAAAACCTGGTCCAACAAAAACTCTCTGATCATTTTCTTCAGACACTTTTTTACATATTTCTTCTAATTGATTTAAGGTCACTTCTCTTCTGGATCCGGGTAAAATTATTTTTAGTCTATCCAGTATTTCTTGGGGAATCTTTTTTTTAATCTTTGGTAATAGATTTAAAATATAATTACTATAAAGAGTTCTTGCTCTTGGTTCATCACTTCCAGACCACTCTACAAGATCTAACAAATGCCTGT
>JACPNF010000020.1 GCA_016185635.1 Candidatus Woesearchaeota archaeon | reverse complement strand
TTGCCTTATTGAATAGAACTCGGTTTCTAACCGATTCTATTTGTGGGTTGAGCCGAATATTCGGCTTTCCCATTTAATTTAAATTAGATTTGATTATTATTTAATTTTTGGATGGAGCCAAGCCTTCAGAAACATTTAAAAAAGACTACAAAGCATATTTCTTTTATGGTAAGCCTGAAAGAAGATTATGAGAAATTATGCAAGAAATATAAGCTGCCAAAGTATGAAGATTTGGACAATGAGTTTGAGCTTCTTTATGTAACTAAACTAGAAGAAATAAAATTTCCATTAAGATTCATAAGAAGAAGAATAAACGACAAGATTGCATGGTTCTGTAATATGCTTCAGACTATATTACAGCCTAACCCAGGATCTTTGATAAGCCTTGAGGAAAGCAAGTTCTTTTCAGACAATGAAAGAGAGAAAATAATAAATTTGCTCAAGGACTTGATGTTTATTGAAAGAGAATCCTTAGTTTTAGACATTGAATCTGATGAAAAAAAAGACGTAGAATTTGTAAATAAAGTGCTTGGCAAATGGAACAGCATAAAAAAGGACATTATTTATTTTTCAGAAGTATTGAGAAAAGGCTGGAAAGAAGAGCTCAAGAAAGAAGAAAAAGAGCATTACTTCGGATAATCTTTACTTATTAATGAATACAATATTTTTAAATATAATACAGATTTTATTTAATTAATTTGGCTGGTGTTTTAAGCAATTTTTTCAAGAAAAAAGAAGATTTAGTAATTGGCTTAATATTAATTGGGTTTTTTTCTTTACTGCTTTTTAACAGAGGATATATTTCTGGATTTGCTGTAGACTTAAATCAATATGGCAGTTCTGCTGACGGCTTTTTTGTAACTATATCTTAATTTATAGCAGAAATGAAGGGTGGAAAAAGATTTCTCTTAGCGGAATTACATCAGCCGAAGATAGTAATTGGATGGCAGGAAGAGCAACTACAGAAATAATTGTTTCTCAAGCAAATAATTTTCATGGACAAAATATTGTTTTAGCTTATAGCTGTAATAAAAAAGGAAATGATTTAGACTGTCATGGGGACAATTACATGGCAGCAAGTTTTAATCTAGAATTTACTTTTCCACAACAACCTACAACTACTGCAACTGGTCAAGCCAAGCCTGCAAGCCCAGCTCAAGCTGCACAACCATCATCCGGAGTTGCAACAACCACAAACACGGAATGTCCAAACTTATGCAATATGCAGCCGGGCATATCATATAAAGCTGTATTCGGTTCAGGATTAAGCTTGGGCCAACCAAGACAGTGTGTCTTAGCAAAAAAGTATAATCCTTCAACTGGACAAGTTTATACTGGCACAAGCCCTGGTATTTGCCAAGGACAGGCTAAAGTAACAAATTTTGACCTAAGCTCGATTAATTCACCAAGATATAATTATTTCATGTCAGCTACTCAAGAAGTTAATGTACCATGTGAATGTAGAGCAGGGGTAGGATATGTAATATGAAAATAAACAAGACAATAATTTTAGTAATTTTAATTTCTTTACTTTTAGTCTCAGAAAATGTTGTTGCACTCTCACTTCAAGATATGCTCGCTTTTTTTGTCCCTCAGCCTACACAGCCTGTTCAACAAATAGCACCTATTCCTGCAAGGGATTTAAAGCAATATGAAATGCCTACAGGTGTTGTTCTCCCGCCACCTCCACCTATAATAAGAAAACCAAAAATAAAAGATTGCAATGATGGAGATAAAGGAGATAAACCCTTTGAGGGATCTAGTGTAACTTTTGGTTTTAAAGATGAAGCACCTAAAGTTTTAGATGATAAATGTATAGATATTAATAATCTTAAAGAAGCTTACTGCGATGAAAATAAAAATGGGCAACATAAAAATTATTATTGTCCTAGTTTTGGTGAAAAATTTTATTGTCTTGAAGGAGCTTGTGTTGAAAAACAAATTAAATTAAAAACAGAAATACCTCCTCCAGAACCACCACAATTAGCACAAACAAATGAATATGAAGAGATAAAATGCTTTGATTCTGATAAAGGTATAGAACCAGAAATTGGTGGGGTTGTTACTCTATTTTATGGAAAAGGGGCTGGCACGACTAGCAAAGATATACCAGATTATTGTGAGCCATCAGTTTCAAGTGAAAGCAATATACTTTATGAGAAGTATTGTAAAACTAGGTATGAAATTGCAACAGAAAAAATATTTTGTGATACTTGGCTTAATGACAACTTTCCAATGGTTAGTAAACAAAATTATGGTTTTTGTAATAAGGAGAAGAGAATTTGTGATATAAAATTAAAACAAAATCTACCAAAAGAAGTTCCACCTGCTGCTCCACCTATTGAAACTAAATGTATAGACACAGATCCAAAAGATGAATATGCGGTCTTTGGTATTGCAAAGATAGAAGGTTTACCAGAAGAACTTCCAGATAAATGTGAATCAAGATATGAACTTCGACAGTCTTATTGCAAGGAAGGCAAGTCAGTATATTATCTCGGAACTACAAACTGTGCTGAATTAGCAAATGCATATGCCCCAGCAGGAATTAAATTTAATGGTTTTTGTGAAAGAGGAATGTGTCTTGCTGAAGAATCTGCAGAAACAACTAAACCTCCAGCTCCAAGAGAAGTTCCACCTACTGCAAATAACCCTCCAGAAGAAATTAGTGTTGTAAGTTGTGAGGATAGTGATACAGATAAAGAAGGCTTTGTTCCTTCAGTTGCTGAACCTAAACAATTTTTTGTTGGTGGAACTGTAAGTTTTAAATTATCAAATAAAGAAACACCAGAATATAATGATGAATGTAGAGATAAGATTACTGATAGTGGGAGTAAATACTCAGAAATAATAGAATATTATTGCAAAGAAGATAAATTCTTAGGTTATGAAATAAAAATATGTGAGGATCCTATGATTATTGAAGCAGGTGGTTATTCAAAAGATCTCCAGGTATTATGTAACTCTAAAAAAACTGCTTGTAACACTTTTTCTGATTCTATTAAGGATAGAGAAAAACAAACTAGTCAATCAGCACAAGTAATTCCAGAAGAAATTAAAGTAACTGAAAAAATATTAAAAGAAGCTATAACAACAGCTGAAGGAACAAGACTGGATATTTCTGCTTTTGTAATTCCGCTAAAAGATCTAATCAGTAAATCACCCCAATTAGATCCGAATAAAGAGATAGACCCTAAGTTAAAAGCAGCTTCTGAAGCTCTAACAGAATTGCAAATTGCTGTTAATAACTTGAATAAGGCTTTAGCTAATGTACAAAATGCCAAGACTGAAACAGAACTTGAAGAGGCAAGAAGATTATCAAGAGATATTTTAGATTTAAGCTCAAAAGCTCTGGATAAAACAGATGTTGTTGCCAAGCTTGTAGAAAGCAGGGGCGGAGAATTAAAAAAGGCCATAGGAGAAGAAAAGGCTAAAAGGGAAGAAGCAAATAAAGTTGTAAAGGAAGCTGAGCAGATAAAACTAGAAGTAAATGCAGTTCTTGAGAATGTTAAAAAAGATGTTGCAGAAGTCCAGGCAATAGTAAAAGAAGTAGAAAACTTAGAAAAAGAGTTGAATTCAATTACAGAAACATTCTTAAGATTTATTACTGGAAAAGCTGTAAGTACTTCACAAGAAGCAAATATTAAATTAGAAGAAGTTAAAAAGAAGGTAGAGAAAACACAATCATTAATAGAAGAAGCTAAAGCAAAAATAGAAAATGCAAAGAAGTTAATAGAAGAAGGAAAAGTTGAAGATGCTAAAAGTCTGGTAAATAAGGCTAAAGAGAGTTTACAAAATGCCAAGAAAATAGCCCAATTAGCCAAAGATGATGTAACAGAAGTAAAGAATGATGCAGAAAAAGCCAGGGAAGAGAGCAGAAAAGAAGTGAGAAAAACTAAAGTTAGCAAAGAAGAGAAAGAATTTGAAGAAAGATTGGGCAAAGTAGAAGAAAAGAGAGGAGTATTAAAAAGAACCTTGGATACTGTATTAGGATCTATAACAGACTTGCTTAATGGTATTGGGAATTTATTTACTTAAATCTTGCAAAAGCTATTTAAATCAGGATATTTCTCTAATGTTATGAATAAAAAGGGGCAGGTGTATCTTGTTGTTTCCTTAATAATAGGATTAATTGTGTTTGTTTTAGCTTCAAGGCCTAATATCCTTAATATCAGCTCTACAGATGATGACTTCAAAGAAATATCTGAGAATTACAACCAAGAAAGCTCGAGATTTTTAAATACTTTAATAAAAGATTCTGCAGATAGTCTAACACAGGAAAAAATTTCTGGCGGGTTTTCAAGTTTTACAGGAGTTTTTACCCAGTACTCAAAAAGCCTAAACCCAACATTTGGATTAATTTATTTGCTAAATTACAAAGGGATTTTGTATATTGGAAATTATTTAGATAAGACAATTGTTTTTGATTCAACTGAACTGCCTGGATGCATGGAAAAAATAAATGCAACTATAAACTATGGTCCAGGAGGGATAACAGACACATTTGACTTACTGGAGTTTACTGAATGCAAAAAAGAAATTATACCTATTCCAAAAATATTTACATTTAGTATTAAAGGAGAAGACATTACTTATGAAGCAAGAGTAGTTGAAGGGCAACCAGAAATAATAATTGTAAGTAGGGAAAATATACTGGGAAGCAGAAAAGTTTTTGTAGAAGACCAATATATTAAAGGAAAAAGAAAGCATAACGAAAATAAAAATAAATGAGGTGTTATATTATATGAATAAAAAAGCGCAGGCAGCTTATGTTGCTTATGTCCTACTAATTGGGCTTTCTGTTACATTGGCTGTCATAGTTGGAAGATGGAGCATAGAACAGGCTCAGAAATCAAGCGAAAATGTATTAAAAAGAAGCTTAATAGAAGACAAATGCGAACAGATAGCTATAAGCGGGTTTTTAGACTGCACAAAGAACAAAATAAACATAACCAACAGGGGAAATTTAATTATAGATGGAATAAAAGCAGTAGGTGAAGGAAGCGAAGGATGCTTAACAAAGGAAAAAAAAGAGAAGATTAATCCAGGAAAGTCAATATTAATTGATAGGCCATCACAAGATTTAAATAAGTGCAATACTGCTGTAATATTGCCGTTAACAAGCATCTCAGAAGAAGAAATAGGATGCACTGAAAAAAGGGTGGTACTGAATTTAGCATGCTAAAATTTATAAAAAGAGGTCTTAAAATAAATAAAAAAGGCATTTCTCCATTAATTGCAACTATTTTGCTAGTTGGTTTTGTTGTTGTTATTGGCGCTCTTGTTATACTTTGGAGCAGAAATTTTATAACAGAAAAGGCTGAAAAGGAAGGGGCTTTGGCTGAAAAACAACTAGAATGCGAAAATATCGGGATAGATATAAAAGATGCTGGCTCTGGATTTATTACTGTTGAAAATAATGGGAACAACAAGATTGATGCTTTTATACTAAGAGTTGTTTCTGATGGAAGCGGAGCTACTAAAGTAGAAAGTGAAGTAAAACCATTAAGTATTTATACAATAAATCATGGCTTATCAGGAAGCAAAATAGATTTAATTCCTGCACTAAAACCAGAAGGAACAAATGCACCTTTGGTGCCATGCTCAAGCAAACATAAAATTGTTAAAATTTTATAATGAAGGTAAAAATGAGTCTAATAAACAAAAAAATGGAGGTAAAAAATGAAAATTATAAACAAAAAAGGTATTTCTCCTTTAATTGCAACCGTTCTTTTGATAGGATTTACTATCGCTTTGGCAGCAGTAGTAATCACATGGGGATCTGGATTTGTTGAAAGGGTTACGTTAACAACAGAAGAAAGAACCACAAAGTCTCTTGTATGCACTAATGACTTGGTTTTTGAAATAAAAAAAGTAGGCTGCACTAGCAATACAGTAGTAATAGACAATAAAGCAAACATAGCAATTAAAGAGATATCTTTAAGATTCTTTAATGTGAATGGAAATTTTCTTGGCAAAAGAAATACTGGGGTGATTAATGGATTTGAGATAAAAACAGTAACACCAACAGTCCCAGCAGGAGATCCAGCTGGACCAGGAGTACCTGTAGGATCTACAAAAGTAGAAGGCTTAGCGACAATAACAATTGAAGGAAAAGATGCAATTTGCAGTGAGACAATAAGAACAAAAACTTTTGTTTGCTAATAAATTATTTTTTTCTTTTTTAAAACATTTTTAGAAAAAGTATTTGTGGAAGAACGAGAAAACCTCGACAAATAATTAAAAAGATTTTCATGGAAAAAAATGGACAGATATGGATATCTGCAGTCTTGTACATTGCACTAGGCATAGTTGCAATTACAATAATTCTTAGTGCAGGTGTTCCATTAATTGAGAAGATAAAAGACAAAAACACAATAATACAAACAAAAGAAATACTTTTTGCTGTTGACAATTTAATAAGAGAAGTAAGGGACGAGGGACCTGGATCAAGAAGGGTAGTACAGCCCCTAATAATAAAGGACGGAAACTTATTCATAAAACCAAACCAGAACATTATAATATGGGAGCTAAAGACAAGTGCTGTTTTTACTGAGCCATGCGGCAAAGACAAGGATGAATGCCTGTCAAAAGAACTTGTGATTCACGAAGGGCCAATGGAAATTTATCAATTAACAACAATAGTTGAAGATGAATATACTGTAAAAATGGAATTAAACTATGATAGCATAGGAAACCTAATTTTAGAAAGCGAAACTGGAAAAGGGTCTGCTTTAACAGGCAAGTATACCATGACCATAGAAAACAAGGGCATACCAGAAGGAAAAAGCCTGCCTGACATTGGGATAAAGGCAATTTAAACCATTTTTAGGAATATGCAAACATATGCTTTAAATATTAGAAGAGCCAAATACTTATCAAGGTGGGATTGTTTAAAACAAAAAAAGAGAGCACAGAAGTTGAGCCTATTTTTGAAATAAAACCAAATATCCAGATAACCAAACTTCCTGAAACGACGAATAGGCAGGATATAGACATAAGATATAATGTAATTGAAAATTATGCAAGCATACACATATTCTGGGACAAGGAAAGCAATGAACTTATGTATAATGTTGAAGAGCCGCAGCTTGATGAAAAAGAAAGAAAAATACTTGCTGTCCTTGAAAGTGGAATTAATGAACTGATTAATATAAGTTTCATAAACATAAAAAGCACTAAGGCTATTGTTGAATATCTTGAGAAAAATGTAAGAGTTTTGCTGAGCGAACTAAGAATAGCAATATCAAGGGATTCTTTTTTAAAATTAATGTATTACATATACAGGGATTTTGTCGGGCTAAATGAAATAGAACCTCTGCTAAGGGATTATTATATAGAAGATATTGAATGCAACGGAGTAAGCACGCCAATTTATATTGTTCACAGAAAATATGGAAACATAAAAACAAATGTAATTTACAATGACACAAGAAAACTCACAAGCTTTGTAGAAAAACTAGCGCAGAAATGCGGAAAATACATTTCATATGCCTCGCCTTTATTGGACGGAGCTTTGCCTGATAATTCGAGGGTAAATGCAACATTTACACAGGATATTTCTTCCAGAGGACCCGCCTTTACCATCAGAAAATTTACTAAGGTTCCGTGGACTCCTGTAAGGCTAATGCAGTTCGGCACTGTTTCACCTGAAATGCTTGCTTACTTATGGCTGTTAATAGAAAATCAGGCAAACATAATGATTATAGGAGGTACAGGAAGCGGGAAGACGAGTTTTCTTAATGCACTTGCTTTTTTTATACCGCCTGCCTCAAGGATCGTTTCTATTGAGGACAGTATTACTGGAAATTCTGAGATAATATACAAAGAAAAAGATCAGATAAAAAAAACAACAATTAGCGAGCTTACAAAACAAGTAGAGAAAAGAATTACAAAACTAGAAGACCTAGAAATCTTGACCTTAGATGAAGATATGAAAGTTAAACTTGGAAAGCCTATCAAATTTATTAGACATAGAACTGATAAAGACATTTATAAGATTACGACCTCAACAGGAAGAGTTGTTGAAGTGACAAAAGACCATTCCTTGTTTACCTTGACAATAAATGGCTTAACTGAAGTAAAACCTAATGAACTAGAGGAAAACAATTCCTGCATCGCAGTGCCTAGAATTTTACCTATGGAAGGTAAGGGAGTATTTAGTTTTAATTTACTAAATCATTTGAAGCATTTTAGAAAAGATTTTTTATTTGGCGAACCTGTTAAAACAATTTTAACAAAATATAATTATAAATACTTTAAAGTAAGCAAATCCACGCACAAGTGGTGGAGAAGGAAAAATATCCTGCCTATAACACATTTTGATAAAATTGAATACAAATTTAGCGAAAATGAATTAAAAAATTTGTTTATAAAAACCAAGAATATCACAAAATTACCAGTTATATTTGAATTGGATGATGACTT
>JACPNF010000003.1 GCA_016185635.1 Candidatus Woesearchaeota archaeon | reverse complement strand
ATCTTAGAGATACAAAAAATAAGAATGAATGGTCAATCCATGTCCCTCTGGAACCAAAACAAAAACTTATTTTAGAAAATCTGGGTGTAGTGACTAAAAACTAAGGAAAATTCAGGTATATATACTTATATAATAACTTATATTTATACCTTACTATTTTCTATCCGTCCTGCTTTTTCTTTTTGTTTTATTTCATTCCAGATTGCTTCAGCTTCTTCTGCGCTGTCGCATTTTCTGTTGCCCCATACATGCGGATGTCTTCTGATTAATTTATTTTTAGCTTCAATTAAACTAGAATTTAAGTCAAATAAATTTTCTCTTTTTGCAACCTCGCTTATATGGACTATATTTAATAAAACATCTCCTATTTCCTCTTTTAAGTTCTCAAAATCTTTTTTTTCAAAGGCCTGTACA
The DNA here is from genome assembly GCA_016185635.1 of Candidatus Woesearchaeota archaeon. Lineage (GTDB taxonomy): Archaea > Nanobdellota > Nanobdellia > SCGC-AAA011-G17 > JACPIM01 > JACPNF01. The sequence goes on along the minus strand of JACPNF010000003.1, from coordinate 9,364 downwards.
ACTTCATTTACTTCTTCTTTTAATCTTAGAATAACTTTATCTAACTTGATGGTTTTATCAGCGGGGCATCCGTTTATAGGATCATGAAGCCTTTTCACAGTCTCAACAAATTCTTTTAAAGTATCAGCTTCCATAAACTTACAGAAATTAATCATTACTTAAAGATTTCTTTGTTATAGTTATGATCATGGACCTGTCGGGATTTGAAGTCTCGAATACTTTAAATATTTCCCGAGGCCTCCCGATTGCCAACCGAGCGCTCTAGCCAGGCTGAGCTACAGGCCCATATAAGAAAGTTCTAAGAAGTAAGGTTTTTAATTTTATCCTATTTATTCCAGAAAGAAACATATTCAATAAATTTATTTATTTTTCCTTTTATTTCTTTTATCCAGTTTTCTAGTTTATTCTCCTTATCTTTTATCCTATTTTTTAATTCTTTTATTTTTCTCTTTGTTTCCTCATCTTTATGCCTTTTCCTTATAGCCAGGCTGATTTCAACTTCTTTAGGAGACCTGATTTTGTGTCTTATTATGTAAAATATAACTACAAAACTAATAAAAATTATTAAAGAAGAATATAGAGTAGTTAAGTCAATAAGTATATTGCCTGTAACCAGTATCACAACCAATATTGATGTAATGTGAACTGTTAAAGGTGAGTAAATTAAAAAGTCGAGTTTTTTTGGCAGAGCATGATAAAACTGCAAAATTATTGATATTACAGCCCATAATCCAAGGGCAATTATCAGTAAGGATTTATCAAACTGAAAGTTTATGACTTGAAAAATCCCCTCTCGAGAATTCTCATATAAATATCTCATAAGAGTTGTAGTTACCCATAAGAATGATATTGAATTGCTGAATGCGGTATTCCACCCTATTTGTTCATTTTTATATCTCCCAAAATAGACTTGGATTAATAATAATGTAATTAATAGTGGCGCAATAATCCATAAGATATCTTTCTGTAAGATAGGTCTTTCAATTATCTCTATAATTCTTGGGACAACTTCATGAATAAAATAATCCAGGAAAACATAGTAGCTTGTCATATCTTAAATTAATTTACCAGCCTTTTCAAACCTAATTTCATTATTTAATAATTTTCTAATAAACTCTTTTAACTCACTAACTTTAATCCTGATTTGTTTTTCTGTATCTCTATCTCTAATAGTTATATCATTTTTTTCCAAACTTTCATAATCAATTGTAATACAATAAGGTGTTCCAGACTCCGCAGCTCTTAAATATCTTTTTCCAATGCTTCCAGATTCATCATAATCAACAACAAATTCATTTTCAAGCAAGATCTTAATTTTTTCAGCAAATTCAGGTAATTTGTCTTTTTTCATTAAAGGAAATACTGCAACATCAATTGGAGCCATATGATAAGGTACTTTAAACATACTTTTCCCTTCTTTTTCTTCTTTCTTTTCATAAAATAAGTCCATCAATGCAAAACTAGGTCTGTCAGTTCCGAAAGCTATCTCCAAGATATGAGGTATGAATTTTGTGCCATCTTCTCTTGTTGCAACTAAATCTTGTTTTGAAAATTCAGAATGTTTCTTTAAGTCATAATCAGTCCTATCATGAACACCACAAACCTCTACAAATCCAAAACTGCTTAATTTTATTTCAATATCCCATGCATCATCTGCATAAAAAGCTCTTTCTTGTTCTAAGTGTTGTCTTATTCTTATTTTGTCTTTCGGAATACCCATTGAAATAAATTGATTATATGCTAAAAACAAGCACCATGCATAGGCCTTTGTTTTTATATGCTTATGTTTAATTGCATCTTCTAAAGAAATCTTTTCTAATTTAAGATTTTTTTCTTGATGATTACCTGTATATAAAGGCAATTTTTCTTTTTTTACAATTTCATATTTCTCCCAGTTATTTTTTTCTTTTGGATCAATAAATAATTGTGCCTCAGCCTGTGTAAATTCCCGACACCTCAATAAATGTTGCCTGGGACTTATTTCATTTCTATATGCTTTCCCAATTTGAAATACCGCAAAAGGTAGTTTTCTAAAATATTCATTTAATCTTTTAAAAGGTAAATAAGTTACAGTTGCAGTTTCAGGTCTTAAAGAAAATGCTTTTCCAGCAACTTCTGTTTTCATCATCAAACTGTAATCTTTTATTTCTTCCTTAAAATTACTTTGGCAATTTGGACATTTTATTTTTTTAATTTCTTTTAATAATTCACTATTTTTTAATCCAGCAGTTTCTCTATTTGTAAATTCTTCAATCAATTTATCAGATCTAAAAATAGACTTACATTTAGAACATTCAACAGTTTTATCACTAAAAGTCTTTAAATGCCCAGAAGCTTCCCAAACAATATCTGGTAGAACAGTTGGACATTCTAATTCTCTAAATCCATTTTTAAAAAACAAGGATCTTACAGAGTTTTCAACTTTATTTTTTAATAATTTTCCTAATGGACCGTAAGCATAAAACCCTGCTATACCTCCATATATTTCTGGAAAAGGCCCATAAACAAAACCTTTGCTTTGCATAAAAGCATGCAGCTCTTTTAAAAAATTCTCATTTCTCATACAGCTTAAAAACATCTTCAGTATTTAATAAACTTTTTCCCTCTATTCTTGGGCATGCTGTATTAACCCATATTTCTATGTCACGGAAGTTTTCAAGCTCATTTAAATCAAAATTATCGCCTACAAAAATATAGCTCTCCTTGTCAGTCATTTTTTTCCTTAATTTTTCTGCATATTCTATTTTTTCCTTTAGGTTAAAATATTCTCTCGGATGGAACTGCCCAGGTTTTACTGAAATTAAAATGCCAACTTTCTTTGACATTAAGAATTTTGAAATCATAGCTTTTTTCTTTTTTTCATAATCTTCAAATTGTTTATTGTCAAGCAGGTCAATCTTATTAGTATAAGGATTTGCAACATAAACAGGCTTTCCGATTTTATATAAAGCCCCCAAAGGATGAAAATCTCCTGAGCCAATAAACAAGAATGCATCAACCTTATCTTTTATTCTTAACGCATTATTTACATTGCATCCAAGCACCTGCCCGCCAATTATAAAATTTTCATTCTTTAATTCGTTAACTTGTTCTAAAAATTGCACAGACGTTATAATCCCTAATTTACTCTTGAATTTTAATTTGCTTAAAACTGGTTTTATATCTACATTTGATTTTGCATGCAGGAAAAATGTTTTCATTTCTTTATTTTTTCAACTTTAGCTTTTTCAGAGATTATTGCAGAATTCCCAGACTTATCTTCTAATATTATTTTTATAGGCATCTCTCCTAATTTTATTTTCCATATCTTTTTGAGCAGATTCTTTGCATTTTTCTTTACATCATCATCTTCAGTTGTGTCTCTTTCATTTTCTATAATTTTTTTGAACCTTTCCAGGATCCCTTCAACATTTGTTATATATCCGTTTGATGCAACTCCTGGTTCTACGCTCATTTTTAGTTGGGGTATTTGAATAGACGCAGTTGATGATTTTATTATCCTTATATTCATGTCTTTTTCAGAATCAACTTCCAAAGTATATCTTGCTGGTTCTTTTTCTTCTTCAGACTCGATATCTGCCATGTGATAATTGCATTCTGAGCAGTCCATTGAAAAAATATGAACAATTCCAAAATAAGGAACTTCTTTTGCAAGTTCTATTAAAGATAAACTATCCTTATTACATATTGGGCATTTCTGCTTTTCCAGTTTTTCCATCAAGAATCTTATAAGAAAAAAGATTTAAAAAGGTTTTTGTTTGGTTTAGTTAAGGTAATCAGTAATATTAAAAAATCAAAAACAATTAATAATCCTGCAGGAAACAATAATCATATCAAAACGAAAATTTGAAAAAGGCATAAGCGTCCATTAATACAATGAGAAATAAGAAAAATAAATCATTATTTTTAGAAGCTTTTGGAGACACTCCTCAATTAAGAGTATTGGATTTCTTAATTGATAATCACTTTTTTGACTATCCTATTACTGAAATTGCTAGAGGATCTAACGTAAGCTATAATTCTATTAAATTATTCTTTCCTAATTTCATTGAAAATGCGATCATAATCAAAACTAGAAAAATTGGGAAATCTGATTATTTTAAATTAAATATTAATAATCCTTTTATTGCAAAATTAATCCAGCTTGGCTGGAACTTAGTAAGAAACAGATTATCTTTGGCTAATAAAAAAGAAATAGAAATTTTAAATTAAATTCAGCTTAATAAAATCAGCCCTTTAAATGTTAAATACTAGAACTTCTGCCTTTCTGGCTCTCTTTCTACTTCTTCAGTATTGGTATTCCTGAAAATTTGTGCAAAAGAAGGTGTGACAACAATCCAGTCATCCCCAAGCCCTGCTATATCTCCCTCAATAGCATCGCATGTTTTCTTTAATTTTGTTACAGCTCTTTTTAATTCTACTATGTCTTTGTCTTTCAAATATTTTATATTAATCAAGGCAATGGTAAATCCTTCTCTTAAATCATCTAATGCATCTTTTATATCAGCGAAATCCTGCATAGTATATGGTTTTATAATAATCTTTGACTTGTCACCTATATTGCTCTTTTTTGAGTCTATTTCAACATAGTCATCTATAAAGTCATCATCAGGAATTCCCAACACCTTGTTTTTTATTCGTGAAAATACTGCCATTCTACTTGGAATAGTAACCTTTGATATATAAAGATTTCTGTAAGATTTATGATATTTTCAAGACTAATCATAGAAGGAAATTTGCTATCTTAAGCAAAAAATTAATTGTATTTACCTAAAAGCTTCTCTGAAAACTACTCCAATTTGTTGTGGATGATGTTCTTTCAGAGCATACTTTCCAAAGAGCTTACAATATTCCATATTTGAGTTCTTGTAAATGAAGGCATGTTGGATTCTTCATCCAAGGAGTCCAGTTCCTGCAGCGTCTTGTTTATCTTTACGCCAATGCTTTTATTGTCTTCTTTCAAGGCAGTTATAGCACCTTTTATTTTAAATCTTATATTCTTGGGTATGCTAAAGTCATTTTCTATCTGGATCAGAATATCTATAACCTCTTTTAATTGTTCTTCACTCATTCTAGCCCTCTTTGTTTTTCAATTCTTTTAAAACTTCTTCTTGAGTTTCAGTAAATTTCTCCCTTAATTTATTTTCCTGTTTTTCAAAACTTTTTACTCTTAATTCAATAATCTCCTTTTTTGAATTTAAATCTTTTTCCAAATCTTTCTTTTCAGATGCAATCATAACTGAACCAATTATCTTGTATATCTTTCCCTTGCTTTTTCCTAATTCTTCCATTGCATTTTCTATTTCAAGAAGTTGTGCCTGAAAATTTTGCTTTTGTGCTGAAATATTCTGCAGGTTCTGTTCAAGCAGCTGCAATTGTCCTATCTTTTCTTCTGTTTCCATTTTCATTTTTTTATCTTGCCTTGATTTTTGTAGAAGTCTGCCTTGGTTTATATAAAACTTTGCTTCCGCAGTAAATGCATCTTACTTTTTTCCTTAAATGCTCTACTTTTATTTCCTTTCCACATTCAAAACATCTGTACAAAGTCATAATTCGTAAGCCTTCCCCGTGAATTTTGTTTCACATTTTTTGCATTCCCATATCCCTGCAGCAAGTCTTTTTGTGCTTAGGCTGAAGCAGTAGGGGCATTCATGTTTTTTCTTCTGTTTTTTTTCTATGTCTATTATATTCTGCCTTACCCTTCTTACATATCTAGCTCCAAATCTTCCTGCTGATTTTACCTTCTTAGTTGGCATATTTTTATGGCTTTAAATATTATTATAAAGGTTTTGTTTTAAAAATGGGGCTGCCAGGATTTGAACTTCCCCGATACTTTTGGTATCTCTGGGTCGCAAGGTGGTTTGCTTTATTTCTAAAGTCCCAAACCTCGAAGCCTAAATGCTCCATTTAAGTCCAAGCTAGCAGACAGCCCCTTACAAAATTTAAATTTTAAACAATATTTAAACCTATTGCTCATAGAATTATCAATTCCTTTATTTTACTAAAATGCTTTATATTATTTGTTTTAATTGAGAAATTATTTGTTAAAGCAATAACTCCTATAAGAAGATCCCTGAAATCTACAGTATTTCCTTCTTTTTCTAATCTGGCTAATATTTCTCCTGCTTTTCTGGAAGATTCCTCTGAAAGATTTAATATATAAAGCCTGTTTATTAATTCCCTTACAGCCTTAACATTATTTTCATGCTCATTTGACTTGTATACTCCATAAAAAAGTTCAAAAACATTTATATAAGTTGTAGCTAGATTGCTTTTTTCTTCATTATTCCAGATAAATTCCCTTTCTTCTTTTTTATTTCTTAAGAAATTAACTAAAAAATCTGTATCTAAGCAGATGTTATCTTCCATTTTTTCCATCCTTTTTTTAAATTTTCCATAAACTCTTTAGCTTCTTTGTCTTTCATTATCCAGCTTCCAGCCAGGTCACTAATTCTTCTTCTCGAATACAAAAAATTTATAGTCTCATTTATAGATACAGGTCTTTCTAATTTTTCAATTAGCCTCGCTGATAAAGTACATAATCTTTTATAATTTTCTTCGCTTATTTTTACAGATATTGACATTTTACTACCTTTAATACTTAGTGGTATAAGTGGTATATAAGTTTTTCTATTTGATAAAAATACCTTTACTTTAATATCTTTTCAACATAAAAATCCTTATTAATCAAAATATGAATTAAATAAATAAAATGTGGTATAAACTTGAAATGGCTCGAGCATAATCTAAAAAGTCATTTTACAGTTTATTTGAATATAGAGACTCTGGATAAAAATTTCAGCATAAAAAAATTCCTTCATAGCAGGACAAAATTCACCAGAAGATTATTTGGTTTGGAGCATCCTAAAAATGCTGTTTTCTTGCTGGATGAATCAAAAGGGATAAACGAGGAATTTAGAAATGCCTTGAAATTGCATTTTGATGAAAATCATATAAAAAGTATAATCTTTTGCCAGCAGGATATTTCCGAAGTTCCTGAGCTTTTTAAAGAAAGAATAGGCAACAGAATAATAACCTTAGATAGACTATCTGAAGAAAAGGCATTTGAACTAGTAAGAAAAAGATGCGGAAAAATATCTCCATTTACTGAAGGTGCAGTAACTCTTATTGTAGATAAATCAAATTATATACCAAGAAAAATTCTTGAAAATTGTGAAAAAGTATGCATGGTTTTAAAGGGAAAAAAAGAAATAACTATAAATGATGTCCAGAATGTCTTGAAGATTAAGCAGGAAATAAGTCAAAAATCAGATTCATTAAGCCCTATGGAAGAAAGCATGCTAAAAATCTTGAAAGAAGCAAACAAAACTGCTCAGGAGCTTGCAGAACTGTTAAAAACAACTGAAGGCAGTGTTGGAAAGCAGTTAAGCAAGCTGATACATAAAAACTTAGTAAAAATAGTTTCTCATCAAAGGCCAAAGGTCTATGGCTTAAATTAATACTTACTATTTTACTTACATATTTACTTACTCATTTGGTATATTTAACAGAAAAATATAAATATGTATTAATCCAAACATAGATATGAACAAAAAAGGAAAATCAAAAATAAGCTTGGCTTTTGATATATCAGGCATATCTTTAATAGTAATAGCCATAATCATAGTTAAATTAACTACCCATCTACTTGTGGAAATATTGGGGGGAGTTTTAGCAACAGTTGGTTTTGGTTTGATTGCAGGGGCAAAATATGTATGAAATAATAAATGCACAGAATTGGATATTGATACTTGAAGCGATTATATTACTTATTTCTTCAAAGAAAAAAATCTTATTTTATTTTCTATTGGCTTCATTTAGTGTTATAATATTCTTTTTTATTTAATATTTAAATTAATTTAAAATCTTCTTATCTTAATGGAGAAATCTCAGAAAATTTCCGGAAATTTGACAGCAAAGCATATTAAGAAGTTTAACTTAAATTCTTAGTTGAGGCTTATAATCACAAAATAAAAGCATTTATATAGGGGCACATACTATGAGCACATATATGTCAAGCATCAATATATCAATTAAGAAAGAAGCTTATGAATTTTTAAAAGAGATTAAAACTAGTGATAAGAGTTTCTCTGATGTAATATTAAGTTTTAAAAAAGAGCAGGATTTGATGAAGTTTTTTGGCGTTTTAAAATATCTTGATTGGAATAAAAAAGAAAAAACAATAAAAGATCTTAGAAGTTCTTTTAATAAGAGAATAAAATGATAGGATTAGATACCAGTGCAATAATCGATATATTTAAGGGAAATGAAGAAATAAAGAAATTTCTTCAAGATAACAAAGAGCCATTTGCAGTTACAATTATGAATTATCTGGAGTTATTTTTTGGTTTAAATCCAGAAGATCAAAAACATAAAATAGAAGAGCAATATTATGAAGATTTTTTCAATAATTTGTTTTTCATTAATTTATCAACTAATTCTTGTAAAGAAGCTTCAAAAATTTATTGGAATCTGAAAAAAGAAGGAAAAACTATAGATAAAGTTGATTGCATCATAGCTTCTTTATTCTCGACAAATGGAATTAAAAAAATTCTTACAAGAAATGTCAAGCATTTTGAAAGAATTAAACAGTTAAGTGTAATAAATTATTAATTCGGAAAATTTCCGGAAATTTGACAGCAAAGCATATTAAGAAGTTCATCTATATAGATTTATGAAAAATTTAAATGAAATTGATGAAGAAAAAAATTGGGAAATAATGATGTGGAGGCAGAAATATCATGAAATATTTTCATTAATAGTATTTTTAACTCTTGTAATAACTTTAATTTTAATATTAATAAAGGAAGGTTTCCCGCTGCCATGAAAAAATTTGATTTCTTGGATTTTGTAATATTAATATTATTTCTTTTGGCTTTTTATTTTATCTTAACAAGGATTTTTGGTCATTCTGCTACTGATATCTCTATTGGTTTTGCTTTATTTTCTATCTTGGGGAGCATGTTATATCAATTAAACAGGGAAGTTGGCGAACTTAAGGCAAATACAAAATTTTCTTTTAAAATGTTCAAAACAGATATGTCTGGTTTGAAATCAGATGTAAGTGTCTTAAAATCAGACGTAAGTGTCTTAAAATCAGACGTAAGTGAAATTAAAGAAGATCTTAAGGTAATAAAAAGAAAACTTAGATAGTTCTTTAGTCAGTCTCAGCTGCTAATTCTTGTCAGTTTAAAGTGTTACAAAATTTGTATCAGTTTTATAATAAAGTGTTACAAAATTTGTATCACTTAGAAAAGTTTATAAATGCTTAATTTTGTAATATGATCCATGGAAAGGGAAAATCTTTATTATGTTCTATTTGAACAGCAGAAAGAGCTGAAAAAAGAAGAGGATTTCATTGACA